>NZ_LMCU01000001.1:2305351-2631375 GCF_001424905.1 Leifsonia sp. Root112D2 | reverse complement strand
CTTCGCGCTCACCGCGGATGCTGACAGCGGCATACGTCTGTTCGTGCTGGATGCCGCGGCCTACCTCGCCGACTACTCCCCCGTTCTCAGCGATGAACAGTGCGCCACGCTGGGCGTAAGCGACCCCCAGGAGGTACTCCTGCTCGTCGTCGCGAACCCCGGCGATGGCGGCGTCACCGTCAACCTGCTCGCCCCCATCGTCGTCAACGCGCACACGGGTGTCGCCGCACAAATCATCCTCGAAGGCGACGAGTGGCCCCTGCGGGCCGAACTCGCCGCCCGCGCGGCCTGACGCAGCTCCTGCCCTGGCTCACACGAGGCCGCGCACCTCGATCGGTGCGTACTCCGCCTCGGTGAAACGGCCGGCAATCTCGACCGCGCGGTCGAGGCTGGTGCAGTCCACCAGGTAGTAGCCGCCCACCATCTCCTTCGCCTCGGTGAAAGGGCCATCCGAGACGCTCACTGTGCCGCGTTCTGTTCGCACGACTTTCGCGACATCGTTGTCGAGCTCGCCACTGGCGAGCAACTCCCCCGAGGCCCTGAGTTCGTCATGAACCGCCTTGTGCACGCGGTCGCGCTCGTCGATATCGGCAGCCGTCAACGCATCCCACGCCTCGCTGTTGCCATAGATCGTCAGCATGAATTTCACTTTTCGTCTCCTTTGCATCCTGGTCGGATCCTTACACCCATACGTCGAACAGGTGAGAGCCGATTCGACACGCATCGGTGTGCGTCGATTAGCTTGTACTATTACAAGGCATCGCGTCATGCGATGGGCCTTTAGCTCAGCTGGTAGAGCGCCACGTTTACACCGTGGATGTCATCGGTTCGATCCCGGTAGGGCCCACGGTAAAACGTCCCGGTCATGTCGCCCGAGAATGAGCGGCAGCTTCTACGTACGGGCAGCCAAGATCGAGAGTGCGTTGACCGGCCGGGCCTATTTGCGTCAGGTTGTGTGGGCATTGGTGGGCAGCGTGACAGCTGAGCGCGCCGGGGTAAGCAGGGCCAGCAGCCGCAGGCGGTCTTCATGGCCAGGTCGCGGTGTCATGACGATCATGGTGACTCCGCCTGCGAGGCTGTAGGTATCCCATTCGACGTCGATGTCGCCGACTCGAGGGTGGCGAATGGTCTTTCCTCCTTCAACGTGGTCCCGGACATCGTGGCGAGCCCAGAGGGTGCGGAATTCGGCGCTTCGTACGGATAGTGCGCCGATGATCGCGATGGCGCGGGGGTGTTCGGGGTCCTTGGCGATGGCGGATCGGAGCATCCCGATGTATTCGATCGCCATGGCGCGGCAGTCGGCGAAGCGCAACTGCGCCTCGTTCTCAAAAAAGGTGAGCAACACGTTTCGTTCCGCGGGTGGCAGTTCTTCCGGGTCGCCGAGGAGTTCCGCGGCAAGCGGGTTCCAGGCAAGGATGTCAAGGTGCTCACTGACGATGAACGCTGGCAGCTCTGTCGAGTCGAGAAGGGCGCGGGCATTCCGCGGCACACGGGCAGGGCGGCGTCGGGGCCTCGCCGGAGGGTTTCGTGCAGCGTGGGACAGGCGCATCAGGTGCGCACGTTCGGCGTCGTCGAGATCCAAGGCCTCGGCTATTGAGTCGAGTATCGCGTCGGACGGGTGGGCATTCCTGCCCTGTTCCAAGCGTTGGTAGTAGTCCGTGCTGAGGCTGGCCAGCGCGGCGACCTCTTCGCGTCGAAGGCCTGCGACGCGGCGCCTACCGCCCGGCTCGAGACCGAGCTGCGCCGGCGTCGTCTGCTCACGCCGAGAACGTAGGAACAGGCCGAGTTCACGAGCGGGTGACGATTCGATGGTCATTGCACCATTCTCGTCTCCGACGGCCAGCTCAGAGTCGTCTTTCCAGACCTAGGCAAGGCGGGACCACGGAGGTGCTGGAGTTCTTTCGTAACGTCGGCAACTATGACTCATTGGACCGCATCAGACATTCCCGACCAGACCGGACGCACTGCCATCGTCACTGGCGCGAACTCCGGGCTCGGACTCGTCACCGCCACCGAACTCGCCCGGCACGGGGCCCACGTGATCCTGGCCGTCCGCAGGCCCGCGTGCGGCGAGGCCGCCGCGGACGGCATTCGCGCGGAGGTGCCGGGAGCACGACTCCAGGTTCACACCCTCGACGTCGCCTCACTCGCTTCTGTGCGGACCTTCTCGGCGATAATTGCAGCAGAGTTCGAAGCTATCGACCTTCTTATCAACAATGCCGGTGCCGAGAACCTCGCTGGCCGTCATAGCACGGTTGACGGGTTCGAGTTCCACCTCGGAACCAACATGCTCGGCCACTTCGCTCTGACGGGACTCCTGCTCGACACGGTTGCCCGCGGTCACGGACCACGCATCGTCTCGCTCAGCTCCATCACCCATAAGGGCGCCCATCTCGATTTCGATGACCTTCAGTGGGAGAAACGCTTCAACGCGAACCGGGCATACGGAGCCTCGAAGCTCGCCACTACGACGTTCGGAATCGAACTCGATCGTCGACTCCGCGCAATCGGGTCACCGATCCTCAGCACCATCGCCCACCCCGGATTGTCCCGCTCGAACTTCATCGACAGTGCGTGGAAAGACCGCGGTGCCGCGGCTCAGATGATGGGCCGGATCTTCTCCGCGGTCGCCACACAACCCACGGAGCAAGGCGCCCTGAACCAGCTCCATGCCGCGACAGCGCCAGGCGTCCGCAGCGGCGACTTCTACGGCCCCAGCGGAAGCGGAGAACGCAAGGGCAACGTGGCCCGCGTCGAAACATCGAAAGAGGCGAAAGAACCCACCGTCGGCAAGCATCTCTGGAGCGCCGCAGAGAAGCTCACCGGCGTCACATACCTCTAACAACCCCCGGGCCTGCGAAAGCGAGCCGCCGCCGGATCGGCTCCCAGCGAGCGTTTGCCGGCGTGGCCTCGAAAGAGACCACCAGCATGTCTTCGAATGCAGCGGCCAGGAACAAGCGCACAGGCGACGCCGATGTGTTGCGGTTCAGTCGGCACCTGAATGTCATGCCAACGGCTGCCTATTCTCGCTGGCCGGCTTCCTCCGCCCGCCGACGAGCACGGCGCCTCCGACCGTCCACGTAGATCCGCACAAGCAGCGCGAGGACAATCAGGAGCGGGATGACGAAAAACGCGCTCATGGATTGAGAGTAGTGGATGTGGCCTGTGGCGCTTTTTGCGTAACCTACGCGGCGGGCTCGAGCTCTTCGAGCGCCGCTCGATACGCCTCGAACGAGCGAGCCTCGCCCGGCGCCGTGATGAAACTGGCGCGAATGGTGCCGTTGACGTCGATGAGGAACGTCGCACGGTTCGCGAAACCCTTGTCTTCCAGAAAGACGCCGTACTCCTTGGCGACAGCGCCGTGCGGCCAGAAGTCGGCGAGCAAGGTGAACTGGTAGTTCTCCTGCTCGGCCCAGGCCCGCAGGGTGTGTTTGGAATCCACCGAGATTCCGATCAGTTCCACCTCATCGGAGCGGAACAGGGCAAGATTGTCGCGCAGTTCACACAGCTCCCCCGTGCAGATGCCTGAGAAGGCGAGCGGAAAAAACACGAGCGCGACGGCACGTTTGCCGTTGAAGTCGCTCAGCCGAATCGTCTCGCCGTGTTGGCTGAGCAATTCGAAGTCGGGAGCCTGGGTGTCGTTCTCCAGTGCCATCAGCGTTTCCTTTCCGCACAGGCGCGCGCGTACACATCCACGCACGAGCACACAGCCTAGACCCGCAAGCGGAGCATGCCAATCGAGCATGCCAATGTGGCGTCGCGCGCCTCGCGAAATGGCTAGGCTGATATTGGTGCCGCCCGCGCCTCGTAACCCGAGGCATGGCATCCGCTACGACCTATCCCACTCAAGAAAGAGGTTGAGGGTGACTGTAAACGACCAGGACCCGTATTCGGTGAATAACATCGATTCGGACCCGGAGGAGACCGCAGAATGGTCTGAATCCCTGGATGCGCTGGTTGCAGCACACGGGCACGAGCGGGCACGCGAGATCATGCTCAGCCTGCTCAAGCGCTCGAAGGAGCTCCAGCTCGGCGTTCCCATGGTTCCGACGACGGACTACGTCAACACCATTGCGCCCGAGAACGAGCCCGATTTTCCCGGTGACGAAGATATCGAACGTCGCTACCGCGCCTGGATTCGCTGGAATGCGGCGATCACGGTGCACCGCGCGCAGCGCCCCGGCATCTCCGTTGGCGGCCACATCTCCACCTACGCCTCGTCGGCCGCCCTCTATGAGGTGGGTCACAACTACTTCTTCCGCGGGCCGGATCACCCGGGTGGCGGCGACCAGATTTTTTACCAGGGCCACGCCTCCCCCGGCATGTACGCCCGTTCCTTCCTCGAGGGGCGCCTGAGCACAGACCAACTCGACGGATTCCGTCAGGAGAAGTCGCACGCACCGAACGGCCTCTCCTCCTACCCGCACCCCCGTCTGATGCCGGAGTACTGGCAGTTCCCCACCGTGTCGATGGGCCTTGGCCCGATCAACGCCATCTACCAGGCACAGCTCAGCAAATACCTGACGAACCGCGGCATCAAGGATGCTTCGGACCAGCACGTCTGGGCATTCCTCGGCGACGGCGAAATGGACGAGGTCGAAAGCCGCGGCCAGCTCCAGGTGGCCGCCAACGAGGGTCTCGACAACCTCACCTTCGTCATCAACTGCAACCTGCAGCGACTCGACGGACCGGTGCGCGGCAACGGCAAGATCATCCAGGAGCTCGAGAGCTTCTTCCGCGGTGCCGGCTGGAACGTCATCAAGGTTGTCTGGGGCCGCGAGTGGGACACCCTGCTGGCGAACGACACCGACGGCGCACTGGTGAATCTCATGAACGTCACACGGGATGGCGACTACCAGACGTACAAGGCCGAGAGCGGCGCCTACGTTCGCGAGAACTTCTTCGGACGCGACGAGCGCACGCTGAAGATGGTCGAGGGCTACACCGACGACCAGCTCTGGAACCTCAAGCGCGGCGGTCACGACTATCGCAAGGTGTACGCGGCCTTCAAGGCGGCCACCGAGCACAAGGGCCAGCCCACCGTCATCCTGGCGAAGACGGTGAAGGGCTATGGCCTGGGTCCGAGCTTCGAGGGTCGCAACTCGACTCACCAGATGAAGAAGCTCACGCTCGACAACCTCAAGACCTTCCGTGACGCCATGCGCATTCCCATCACGGACGCTGTTCTCGAGGAGAACCCCTACCTTCCGCCGTACTACCACCCCGGCGAGCAGGACGAGGCCATCCAGTACCTGCACGAGCGCCGTCGTGCGCTCGGCGGCTACCTGCCCGAGCGCCGCGTCGCCTACGAGCAGGTCAACATTCCCGGCGACTCGGCGTATGCCATCGCCAAGAAGGGTTCCGGCACGCAGGAGATCGCCACCACGATGGCCTTCGTTCGCTTGCTGAAGGACCTGCTTCGCTCGAAGGACTTCGGCAACCGCATCGTGCCGATCATTCCGGATGAGGCGCGCACGTTCGGCATGGACGCGTTCTTCCCTAACGCGAAGATTTACAACCCGAACGGCCAGCACTACACCTCGGTCGACCGCGAACTGCTTCTGGCATACAAAGAGAGCGCCCAAGGGCAGATCCTGCACGTCGGTATCAACGAGGCGGGCGCATTCGCGGCGTTCACCGCCGTCGGCACCTCATACTCCACACAGGGCGAGCCGCTCATCCCGGTGTACATCTTCTACTCCATGTTCGGCTTCCAGCGCACGGGCGACGCCATGTGGGCCGCGGGCGACCAGATGGCGCGCGGCTTCATCGTGGGTGCCACCGCCGGTCGCACCACCCTCACCGGAGAAGGCCTGCAGCACGCCGACGGCCACTCCCCGCTGCTCGCCTCGACCAACCCCGCTGTCGTCTCCTACGACCCGGCATACGGCTACGAGATCGGGCACATCGTGCGCGCCGGCCTCGACCGCATGTACGGCGGCACGCATCCCGACCCGAACGTCATGTACTACATCACGGTCTACAACGAGCCGATTGTGCACCCCGCCGAGCCCGAAGGGCTCGACGTGGAGGGTGTCGTACGCGGCATCTACCGCCTGCGCGAGGGCCAGAGCGGCGGGCCGAAGGCCCAGCTGCTGGCATCCGGTGTAGCCGTGCCGTGGGCACTCGAGGCCCAGGAACTGCTGGCGCAGGACTGGGGCGTTTCTGCCGATGTCTGGTCCGTCACCTCGTGGGGCGAACTGCGCCGCGACGGTCTCGCGGCCGAGGAGCACAACTTCCTGAACCCCGGCGGTGAGAAGCGCGTGCCGTATCTCACGAGCAAGCTGGCGGATGCCGCCGGCCCGTTCGTGGCGACGACCGACTTCATGCACGCGGTTCCCGACCAGGTTCGCCAGTTCATCCCCGGCGAGTATGCGACGCTCGGTGCCGACGGGTTCGGCTTCTCTGACACGCGTCCGGCCGCCCGACGCTTCTTCACGATCGACGGACCCTCCATGGTGGTTCGCGCGCTCGAGATGCTGGCGGCCCGCGGCGAGGTCGACCCGAACGCACCCGCGCAGGCCATCGACAAGTATCGCCTGCACGACGTGAACGCGGGAACCACCGGCACCGCCGGTGGCGAGAGCTAAGCGATCAGCGCATCCGCGCGGAAGACGCCCGTGCCGAAAACAAAAGACGAGACGCTCACCTGGCTGCGTAAGATCTCCGGTGAGCTCGCGACGGCCACGCTGAAGCGGCTTGAGGACACGCTGCCCTGGTACGGCGACATGCCGCCGGGGCGGCGGTCCGCCGTCGGTTTGGTGGCGCAGGCGGGCATCTCCTCGTTCATCTCCTGGTTCGACGACCCACGGTCCACCCCGTGGATCGCGGCGGATGTCTTCGGTGCGGCCCCTCGGGAGCTGTTGCGCAGCGTGAGCCTGCAGCAGACCCTGCAACTCATTCGCGTGACCGTGGAGGTGGTGGAAGACCGCGTCAAGAACGGCGGTGAGTCTCTGCGCGAGGCGATTCTGTTGTACTCGCGTGAGATAGCGTTCGCCGCCGCGGATGTCTACGCCCGCGCCGCCGAGGCACGTGGCCTCTGGGACGCTCGCCTCGAGGCCCTCGTCGTCGACTCGATTCTCACGGGCGAATACGACGACGAGTTGCCGAGCCGCATCGCCGCGCTTGGCTGGCACGGTCACGGCGAGGTCAGTGTGCTCGTGGGCACGGCCCCCAAGATGCTCGATGTCGACCAGCTGCGCCGCACCGCCAGGCACATGTCCGCCGACGTTCTGATCGGTGTGCAGGGCAGCCGGCTGGTGCTCGTGATAGGGCGCGCCTGGCCGAGCGGCGACGAGCCCGACGACACGATCGGCGCGGCTCCCCTGGTGAATTTCATGGAGATCGCCACCCAACTCGAGCCGGGTTTCGGTGCCGGGCACCTGGTGCTCGGCCACGAGGTCGCCACGCTGGTCGACGCCTCCAAGAGCGCCAAGGCCGCCCTGGCGGGCTTCGCCGTGGCGAAGGGCTGGCGAAACTGCCCCCGGCCCGTTCATGCGGACGACCTGCTGCCCGAACGTGCCCTCGCCGGAGACGGCCTGGCCCGCGCCACCCTGATCAATCGCATCTATCGCCCGCTGCAGGCGCACTCCACCGAACTGCTCACCACGCTGTGGTGCTATCTCGACAACGGCCGCTCGCTCGAGGCTACGGCCCGGGAACTCTTCGTGCACCCGAACACCGTGCGCTACCGCCTCAAGCGCGTCTCCGAGGTGATCGGCTGGGACGCCACCGGAGCCCGGGAAGCCCTCATTCTGCAGGCCGCCCTCATCCTGGGCTCCATCAACGAGCCGGATGCCACGGCGCGACCCACCGGGCGCTGATCACCGTTGCTGTTCAATCCCCACAAACGTTTCTCGAATACTTCGTGGAGCGTCGACACGGCTGAAGCCACATCCGTTGGCAGACTAAGACGGTGATCGTCATCGTCTGCCCGGGTCAGGGCTCCCAAACTCCCGGATTCCTCGAACCATGGTTGGCCGAAAGCCGCTTTCGCGAGCAGCTCACCGGCATCTCCGATGCCGTAGGCATCGACCTCGTGGCCCACGGCACCACGAGCGATGCCGACACGATTCGCGACACCGCCGTCGCCCAGCCTCTCATCGTGGCCGCAGGGCTGCTCACGCTGTCTGCGCTCCTGAGCGACGGGCGCCGTGAGCGCATCGCCGGCATCGCCGGCCACTCCGTCGGTGAGCTCACCGCGGCCGCCGGTGCGGGCATCCTGAGCGAGACGGATGCCGTCGCCTTCGTTCGAGAGCGGGGCAGGGCCATGGCCGATGCCGCCGCCCTGGAGCCGACCGGCATGAGCGCCGTCATCGGCGCCGACGAGACCGAGCTGCTTGCCCGTCTCGACGAGCTCGGCCTCTCCCCTGCCAATTACAACGGCGGCGGACAGATCGTCGTCGCGGGGGCGCTCAACGCCCTGGCTGCTCTCGCCGAGAATCCGCCAACGCGCGCCCGGGTGATTCCGCTGCAGGTCGCCGGTGCCTTCCACACGCGCTACATGCAACCCGCCGTGGACGGCCTGCGCACTTTCGCTGCCGGGCTGCAGGCATCCGACCCGACGCTCCCGATCTGGACGAATCACGATGGCACGACGGTCACCGACGGAGGGCGATTCGTGGAGCTGCTCGTCGGTCAGGTCTCCTCCCCGGTACGGTGGGATAAGTGCATGGACGCGTTTGCGGCATCCGGCGTCACCGGCGTCATCGAACTCGCCCCGGCGGGAGCGCTTACCGGCCTCGCCAAGCGCGGCCTGCGTGGCGTGCCCACGGTGGCCGTCAAGACCCCCGATGATCTGGCCGCCGCCTTCGAAATGATCGACGCGCAGGCTTAGAGAACCCAGAGAAAGCACACGATGACTCACCCACAGATCAAGGCCTCCGACGGTGCTCGGTACACCCGTATTCTTTCCGTTGGCGCAGCGAGGGGTGATCTCACGGTGCCCAACGCCGACCTCATCGGCCCGATCGACTCCTCCGACGAGTGGATCCAGCAGCGCACCGGCATCATCACCCGCAAGCGGGCCAGCCAGGACATTCTCGCGGTCGACCTGGCAACGGATGCCTCACTCGAGGCCATCAAGCGCTCCGGCATCAACGCCGCCGACATCGATCTGGTCATCGTGGCCACCATCAGCAACACAATGCCCACCCCGTCCATGGCGACACTGCTCGCCGAGCGGGTCAAGGCCAGCCCCGCGGCGGCGTACGACATCAGCGCCGCCTGCGCCGGCTATGCATACGCGATAGCCCAGGCCGACGCCCTCATCAAGTCGGGCGTCTCGAACTATGCGCTCGTGGTCGGGGCAGAGAAGCTCTCCGACATCGTCGACCCCACCGACCGCAGCATCTCCTTCCTCCTCGGCGACGGTGCAGGGGCCGCGGTAATAGGTCCGAGCGACACCCCGGGCATCTCCCAGACGGTGTGGGGTTCGGACGGGTCCAAGTGGGACACGATAGGCATGAACGGCACCATTCAGCAGTACCGCCGCGGTGAGGTCGAATGGCCGACGCTGCGCCAGGAAGGCCAGACGGTCTTCCGCTGGGCCGTCTGGGACATGGCGAAGGTCGCGGCCCAGGCTCTCGTCGTAGCCGGCATCACGAGCGACCAGCTGTCGGCGTTCATCCCCCATCAGGCCAATATGCGCATCATCGACGAGCTCGCGAAGCAACTCAAGCTGCCCGACAGCGTGGTGCGTGCCCGCGACATCGCCACGACCGGTAACACCTCGGCCGCCTCGATTCCGCTGGCGACCCACCGGCTGCTCGAAGAGCATCCGGAACTCAGCGGCGGACTCGCCCTGCAGATCGGATTCGGGGCAGGCCTCGTGTTCGGCGCGCAGGTCGTCGTCCTCCCGTAAGATTGTTCACGGTCAAACGACACCACCAAGGAGAAACAACATGGCATTGTCCACCGAAGAAGTTCTTGCCGGCCTGGCCGAACTCATCAACGACGAGACTGGCATCGCAACCGACACGGTTGAGCTGGACAAGTCGTTCACCGACGACCTCGACATCGACTCGATCTCGATGATGACCATCGTGGTCAACGCCGAGGACAAGTTCGACGTGAAGATCCCCGACGAAGAGGTTAAGAACCTCAAGACCGTGGGCGACGCCGTCAACTTCATCGTCAAGGCACAGGCCTAAGCATCATCTTTGTGACGCGCGGCCCGTCCGGGTTCTCCGGGCGGCCGTCGCGTGTCATCAGCACGACTGCCATCGCGTTCGCTTCTGTTTGACCCACGGAGAGTTACCGTCATGACCCCCAAGAAAATTGTTGTCACCGGGCTGGGCGCCAGCTCTCCCCTCGGCGGAAACGTCGCCGACACCTGGAAGGCCCTGCTTGCCGGCGAGTCCGGCGTGCACTCGCTGACCCACGACTGGATCGACCAGTACGAGCTTCCCGTCACCTTCGCCGCCGAGGCGAAGGTGCGGCCGGAAGAGGTTCTCGCGCGCCCGGAAGCCAAGCGGCTCGACCCTTCCTCACAGTTTGCGGTCATCTCCGCTCGTGAGGCCTGGGCGGATGCCGGAGCTCCCGAGGTGGATCCTGAGCGACTCGGCGTCGACTACGCGACCGGCATCGGCGGACTGTGGAGCCTCCTCGACGCCTGGGACACCCTGCGTGAGAGAGGCCCCCGCCGGGTTCTGCCCATGACGGTGCCGATGCTGATGCCGAACGCGGCATCCGCTGCCATCTCCATGAGCTTCCATGCGCGCGCCTTCGCCCGCACCGTCGCATCCGCCTGCGCCTCGAGCACCGAATCGATCGCCAATGCGTACGAACACCTGCAGCTGGGCCTCGCCGACGTGATCATCGCCGGTGGCACCGAGTCGGCCATCCACCCGATCACTCTCGCTTCCTTCTCCTCGATGCAGGCGCTCTCCAAGCGGAATGACTCGCCCGAGACCGCCTCCAGGCCGTACAACGTCGACCGCGACGGATTCGTGATGGGCGAGGGTGCAGCAAGCCTCGTCATGGAGACGGAGGAGCACGCGCTCGCCCGCGGCGCCAGAATCTACGCGGAGGTGGCCGGCGGCGGCGTCACAGCAGACTCGTACCACATCACGGCGAACGACCCCGAAGGACGCGGCGCCTCGCGTGCTGTCGCGCTCGCGCTCGAACAGGCGGGCGCGAGTCCCGACGACGTCGCGCACATCAACGCCCATGCGACGAGCACCCCGGTCGGTGACATCGCCGAGTACGCCGCCCTCAAGGTGGCCTTCGGAGATCGGCTCCACGACATTCCGGTCTCGGCGACGAAGGGTGCGACCGGTCATCTGCTGGGCGGCACCGGCGCGCTCGAGGCGATCTTCACCATCCTCGCGCTGCACGAGCGCACTGCGCCGCCGACGATCAACCTCACCGAGCAGGATCCCGCCATCCCGCTCGACGTCGTCACCTCGCCACGCGCGCTGCCCGCCGGTGACCTGCTGGCGATCAGCAACTCGTTCGGCTTCGGCGGCCACAACGCCGTCATCGCCATCCGCTCCGTCTGAGACTGAACACAAAGAAAGACCCCGACCGGGAAGCCACCGGTCGGGGTCTTTTCTTGTCACCAAGGTGAAAAGCGCAGTCGCGGAGAACCGCCTGTCGCGTCTCCTCCCTGGGAGGTCAGTGTTCTCGCTAGCTCACGATCAGCCCACCTGGTGCAGCCAGGTGACGGCCGTGGCGTCGCCGGCGTAACGGAAGGGCTCGAGCTCGTCGTCCCACGCCTGGCCGAGCGCGAGGCGCAACTCGCGGTGCAGTTCGAGGGCGTTCGTTCCGGCCACCTCCATGGCATAACGAACGCGGTCCTCCGCAATCACCACATTGCCCGCGGTGTCGGTCTGGGCGAAGAAGATGCCGAGGTCTGGTGTGTGCAGCCAGCGGGCTCCATCATTGCCCAGGCCGGCGTCTTCCGTCACCTCGTAACGCAGGTGCTCCCATCCACGCAAAGCGGATGCGATCGCCGCGCCGGTTCCCGGAGGCCCTTCCCAATAGAACTCGGCACGCTGCGAACCCTTGAGCACCGGCTGCTCGTCCCACGTGAAGTTCACGGCGCGACCAATGGCGCGCCCTGCAGCCCACTCAATGTGTGGGCAGAGCGCGCGAGGAGAGGAGTGCACGTAAAGCACCCCTCGCGCTACCTGTGCCGCCATGATCTCTCTCCGTTCGTTTGTGGTGCGTCTTCCCCAACGACCTGACGAACGGATGCCTTGCGACACGGTATGAATGGAAACGGTATGAAATTGTGACGACTCGCGTCGCTACTACGAATTATGCCTCAGTCAGCGTGCAAATGACAAGGCTGTTATTCAGCGACACGCCGTGCCCGTTGCGAATGGTGCATGCATTCCCGGTATATCTATACTGTGTTACTAAATACTGCGTAGCCACATACTCGGCACGCGTTGCAACGGAGGAATCGTGTCCATTCGCCAAAGCCTGCTCGCCATTCTGAACCAGGGGCCGTGCTACGGCTATCAGCTGCGCAGCGAGTTCGACCGTCGCACCGGTTCCACCTGGCCGCTCAATGTCGGCCAGATCTACAACACCCTCGATCGACTTGAACGCGACGGTCTCGTGGCCAAGGCCAACACCGATACCGAAGGCCATGTGTACTACGCGATAACGGATGCCGGCACGGCCGAGGTCTCCGGTTGGCTCGGCTCCCCCGTGATGCGCTCCGCCGCCACCCGTGATGAACTCGCGATCAAGCTGGCCATCGCCGTGACGCTACCCGGCATCAATATCTCCGATGTCATCCAGGTGCAGCGGGCGGCGAGTCTGCGCATGCTGCAGGATCTGACGAAGGCGAAGAACGCATCCGATGACCCGGAGTCTGCCGAAGACCTTGCTGGGCTGCTCGTGATGGATTCGCTCATCTTCCAGGCCGAGGCTGAGGTGCGCTGGCTCGACCATTCCGAGACCCGGCTGGCACGCGCATCCGCCGCCGGTGTCGCCGAGGCATTGCCTCTGAGCACCGAGACGCCGAAACGCGGGCGACCCGTCAAACAGACCGCAGCCGAGCGCGAGGGCGAGAACGCGCGATGAGCGCGGCACGCGTCGCCGTCGGCACCGACGAGTTGTTGCGCCTCGACGGCGTCGCCATGCACTACGGCAAGGGGGAAACGTCGGTGACGGCGTTGGCGGGAATCGATCTGACGGTGTCGCGAGGAGAGCTGGTGGCCGTGATGGGGGCATCCGGCTCGGGCAAATCGACGCTGCTGACGATTGCGGGCGGGCTGACTACGCCGACGAGCGGTGAGGTCATCATCGACGGCCAGTGGATCTCCGACATGTCTGCCTCGCGCATCGCGATGCTGCGACGGCGCTCGCTCGGATTCGTGTTTCAGGACTTCAACCTCATCCCCGCACTGACCGCGCTGGAGAATGTCACGCTGCCGCTGGAACTCGACGGCTGGAAGGCCCGCAAAGCGCGCACGGCCGGGCTTGAGGCACTGGCTGCGGTCGAACTCGAGGATCGCGCCGACCGATTCCCCGATGATCTCTCGGGCGGCCAGCAGCAGCGCGTGGCCATCGCCCGCGCCATCGTGGGCACCCGCAGGCTCATTCTCGCCGACGAGCCGACCGGCGCGCTCGACTCCACCACGGGCGAGGTCGTGTTGCGCATGCTGCGCAAGCGAGTGGATGCCGGTGCCGGCGGCATCCTCGTCACGCACGACGCCCGCCACGCGGCCTGGGCAGACCGCATCGTCTTTCTGCGCGATGGGCGCATCATCGAGACGGGTGTCTCCGACACGGCCGAATCCCTTCTCTCCGGTCGGCACACCGCATGAGCCGGCTCGCTCGCCTGCGCATTTCCCTGCGCATCGCCCGCCGCTCCAGCCTGCGCTCCCCCGGCCGCAGCGCACTCATCGTCGCGCTCATCGCGCTACCGGTCGCAGGCATGGCCGCGGTGATGCTGGTACTCCCAAGCACGATTGCCACGACAAGCGAGAAGCTCACCATCGAACTCGGACACACGCAGGCCTCCGTGCAAATCGTTGCGGACCCCAATGCCGGCCTCGAGCAGGATCCAACAACGAACAATTGGGCATCCGGCGAAGCCTCCTCCTCCACACCGGCACGGTCCGGGCACCGCACGCTCGACGAGCTCTTCCCGGCGGGAACCCGGCTGATCCCCGTAGCCGACTCTGCCGTCACCCTGAAGACCAGGGGTGGCGTTGGAACGATGAACACCCAAGAAGGCGAAACGTGGGACAAGACGCTCGGGGGTGCGTACGCGATCATCGACGGTCGTGCACCGAACCGAGCGGACGAGGTGCTCGCCACCTCCGGCGCACTGAGCCGCCTCGGTGTACAACTTGGCGGTCATGTCGAGCTTCTCGCACCCGTCGCACGCACCGTCACGGTAGTCGGGGAAATGGACGATCGCGCCCATGCCGATTCAACCGAGACACTCTATGGTCTGCCCAGCGCGTTCGGCGACACGAGTGATCTTCTGAAGAATCCCCAGGCGACCGCCTATCTTCCCGATACGGTGATCGACTGGAGCGGAGTAAAGGCGCTGAACAAGCAGGGGGCTTTGGTCTACTCCCGAGCCGTGCTTCTGGATCCGCCAAAACCGAGTGAGTACAACGGCAGTTTCGGCGGTTCTTCCTCCCTGAGTATTCAGTTCGTGATGGCCGGCATCATCGTGGCCTTCGCGCTGCTGGAAGTCACGCTCCTTGCGGGAGCGGCCTTCATGGTCGGTGCCCGGGCACAGGAGCGCTCACTGGCCACAGTCGCGAGCGTCGGCGCGCCGCGTTCGACGCTGCTCTCGATCATCACGGCAAACGGTGTAGTGCTCGGTGCAGTCGGTGGGGTGATTGGGGTCGGGGCAGGGATCGGTATTGGGTCGCTCTTCATGGTGCTCACCGTCGACGGCAACGCCACCCGATACTGGGGATATCACCTGTGGTGGCCCGCCATGATCGGCATCGCCCTCGCCGCCATCGTGATCGGTTGGATCGGGGCCCTCGTGCCTGCGGTTCGGGCCTCCCGCATCGACATCGTCGCTGCGCTGCGCGGCGCCAGACGACCGACACCGATCAGGCGTCGGCGACCGGTCTTCGGCCTCATCCTCGTGGTGGTTGGTTTCGTGATGGGCATCTCTGGCGGAGCGTTGCTGTTCTCACCCGTCTCGGCGAACACCGGCGGAAAGTCCGGCCCGCTGAGCTGGGTCATCACAGGAATGCTCATCGGCGGCCCGATCCTCATTCAGCTCGGGCTCATTCTGTGCAGCGGCCTGATGTTGCGGGTTCTCGCACGGCTGTTTTCCCGCGCCGGGGTAGCCAGCCGTCTCGCGGCCCGGGACGCGGCCCGTAATCCCGGGCGCAGCGTTCCGGCACTCGCCGTCGTGATGACAACCGTGTTCGTCGCGGTCTTCGCCATGGCCATGATCAGCAGCTCGGAGACGACCAACCGTGCGAACTATCAGTATCGAGCGGCACCCGGCCAGGCACGCCTCTCGCTGAATTACTGGGGGGCGAGCGGGGAGAAGACGGTGAATGCACAGGAGGTCGTCGCTGCCACGCGGTCGAGTCTCGACGTCGCACACGTTGCCTCGTTGGAAGCCGTTCCAGATCCCGCGAGCCTTGGCTTTTCTGATCCTTCAGTTCCCCCGGCCGACCCGGGACTACTCTTACCCGCGTTGACGATCCCCGCAGCGAATGAATGTCCGGCGGCGTCCACCGGTGCGAACTACAACGCTGACGCCGTGACGCCCGGCACGAAGGCCTATGAAGAGGCGCAGGCGGACTGGAGGTGCGAAGACCACTATGCGCGTTCGGATATGTCAGGCGATGGCAGCAGACAGATATGGGTCGGCGACGCAGGCGACCTTGCGCTCGTAATCGGCACGACACCGAGCGCGGATGCTCTCGCTGCGCTCGCCGGCCATGGCGCTGTAGCTCTACATCCGCAATACGTCAACGATCATCACGTCACGATTTCTTGGTGGCCGACGAGTTATTGGGCCAAATCCAACGGAGAGAAGCCTCCGCCCGCGACGAAGTCGACAACCATCGATGCGGTCGTGCAGAAGACCACCCACTCGCTGCCCTACGGAATCTTCATCTCACCGGCCACCGCGCATTCACTCGGGCTCGACTATAACGATCAACTCGTGCTCGCTTCGACGAAGACCCCGGTGACGCAGGACCAAATCGACGCACTTAACCAGGCGATCGACGTGATCGTCGGCGTTCCCGGCGGCTTCTACACCGACGTCGAGCGCGGTCCGGCCGCCTCTGCAGGAGCGTGGGCCTGGGCGCTGCTCGGGCTTGCCGGCCTCATAGCGATTGGGGCGGCTGCCGTGGCGATCGGGCTCGCGCGAGCCGATGGTCGAAAGGACCAGGCGGCTCTCACGGCCGTCGGGGCCAGCCCGCGCGTGCGGCGCGGATTCGGGTTCTGGCAGGCGGTGGTGCTCACGGGGACGGGAGCCGTGCTCGGTGCGGCCGTTGGGCTTGTGCCGGCGCTCGCGCTGACGCTGCCGGGGTCGGGAACGACGTTCACTGCGCCGTGGCTGCAGATCGGTGCGACGGCGGTGCTCATGCCGTTGGTGATCGCCGGGGCGACGTGGGTGTTCACCGGGCGCGGTCGGAGTGACTTTCGGCGGGCGGCTATTGAATAGTCCTACTCGGCGTGGAGGAGGGTGCCTTCTGTGGTGAGCACGTTCTTCTCGCCGGCCTCGATCGGCACCGTGAAGCGGTTCTGCTTCGGCGGCATCGGGCAGTTGAAGTTGTAGCTGAACGCACAGGGGGGCAGCACGGCGCGGTTGAAGTCGAGGGTGATGGTGCCATCAGAATTTGGCGCCACGAACAGGAAGCGGCCGACAGAGTACGTGGAGTCGCCACTCGTGGCATCCGCGAAGACGAGTTGCAGTGCACGACCGGCCCTGAACGCGGCCAGGTTGTAGTCGACCCCGTCTTTCGAGAAGGTGATCTCACCGGGCACAACCATCTCGCGCGTCTTGCCATCGTCTTTGAGGTGTTCGAAGCCGACGGTCACTCCCCCGTCATTGGGCGTGAAGGCGCCCTGGATGACCCACTCGGGGTTGTACTCGAAGGCGTCAATCGTGCCGAACTTCTGGATCTCTTCCGAATTCGCATCCCACACCCGCAGGGCGTAGCCCTCGTCGCCGGCAATCACAAAGCCCGTGACGGTGTCGCTGAAGACAACCTCGCCGGGCGCAGCGTCATCCTTACCGCGCACCACCGCTGAGCCGTCGACGAGCACGCCGTCGACGACGATGTTGTCGGATGCTGCTGCCTCGACCTTCAGCCCGGACTGCCCGGCAGGCAGCGGCGACCACAGGCCGGGAATGCCCCACACCGGCTGGCCCGGGGCATCCGCGTCACCCGTGATCCACTGTGTGTTCACGAGCGCGAGACTGCCCTTCGGCTGCGTCACCGCAAGGTCACGACGTTCTCGGTAGACGGCCAGAAGCGCGCGCGGGTCGGTGGCTGCTGTGGCGGTGTCGGTCATGGTGTCCATCCTCTTTCAGGCCACCGACAACAACCAACTTCGACACAGCTTTCTTCCCGTATCGCTGAGCTCACTTCGCCTCGGCGTAGGAATCGACGACGGCCGTCGTCACGGGAAAATCGACGGGAAAATCCCCGAAGAGCTGCCGCCCGGCCGCGTTCGCCGCGTCTACAACGGCCGCAGCGACATCCGGCGCGAGTTCAGCGGGCGTATGAACAATCACCTCGTCGTGCAGAAAATAGACGAGATGCGGCCCGTGCTCCACGCGAGAGCCGGGCGCGGCCAGCGCCGTCAGCCGGGTGCGCAGCTGCGCCATCCAGCACAGCGCCCACTCGGCGGCGCTCGCCTGCACCACGAAATTGCGGGTGAAGCGCCCCCAGTCTCGCGCCTGGCCGCGTGCCCGCCGCTCGTCGGCCGGTGTCGCATCCACGCCGGATGCCCGCGCCTGCGTCTCACCCCACGCCGCCGAGGGCCGCGGCGAACTACGGCCGAGCCTGGAGGTCACGATCTCCCCGCGTTCACCCGCGCGAGCCGCGTCTTCCACCAGCCGGATAGCCCGGGGAAAGGCGCGGGTCAGTGCGGGCATCAGGCGCCCGCTCTCCCCCGTGGTCGCGCCGTACATGGCCCCCAGCATCGCCACCTTGGCATGCGGCCTGGTGTCGACAGCGCCGGAGTCGACGATTCCCGCGTACAGGTCTGTGCCGCGCCCGGCGTCGGCCATGGCCATGTCGTGTGCGAGGCCGGCGAGGATGCGTGGTTCCAGCTGTGCCGCATCCGCCACCACCAGCTTCCATCCATCGTCTGCAACGACCGCCCCACGCACCTGCCTGGGAAGCTGCAGCGCACCGCCGCCTCGCGTGGCCCAGCGACCCGTCACAACGCCGCCGGGCACATAGTCGGGGTGAAAGCGGCCATTATGCACCCAGACCTCCATCCACGCCCATCCGTTGGCACTCAGAAGCCGCGCGAGCTTCTTGTACTCGAGCAACGGCTCGATGGAGGGGTGTTCGATTTTTTTCAGTTCCCAGGAGCGCGTGCTCGTCACGTTCAAATCTGCGCGCGCCAGCGCCTTCAGCAACTCCCCTGGTGAATCCGGATTGAGCGATGGTGCCGCGAGTTCGGCTCGCACGCGCCCCAGAAGCTGTTCGAGCCGCTGCGGGCGGGTGCCGGGCGTCGGCCGACTTCCCAGAAGCTCCGTGAGCAGGCGGTCGTGCACGTCGACTCGCCAAGGCAGACCGGCATGGCGCAGTTCGGCGGCGATCAAGGCGCCCGCCGATTCCGCCGCGAGCAGGAGCCGCAAACGCCCGGGACCGGCCGATGCGGCGACTGTCGCACTCTGCCGTGCGTACTCGGCGATGGTGTCGTCGGGAGCCTCTTCTGCGGTGTCATCGAAAGCATCCAGGTCGAAGAGCGCCGTCTGGGGCAGTGCCGTGGCCTCGATCACCGCTGCTGCACCGGAATCCCACGCGGAGGGCGGCGCCAACGCCAACGGTGAGTCGGCACAGAGCGAGGACGCCCGCAATATGACGTGGCAGAGCCGCAGGTCGACGCAGCGGCGCACGCGCACTCCCGCCTTGAGCAGGCGTGGATACCAGACCGAGGTGTCGTGCCACACCCAGCGTGGGTCATTCTGTTCCATGCGCGCCACGAACGCGGCCAGGTCGCTGGCAGCCACCTGCTGCGGGGTGTCGAGCATCTCTCCGTGCTCATCGATCTGCACGGCAACAGCATTGCGGCCGGATGCACGCAGGAGGGCTATCAACACCCGTCTATTCTCGCGTTCGGCACCGACACCATTGCGCAGATCACAGAACTCGAGGATAATTCAGCTATACTCCTGTCGACTACAGATGAGAGGGCGGACCCGACCGTGACTACTTTTCTCTACGACATGGCGGGCAATTGGATCGCCTTTCGTACCGCATACGACGGCAAATACCTGTTCGACACCACCGGTGAATGGATCGGCTGGTTTCCCTGGGACGACAACGACGCCGTCGATCGCGACGGCAACTATCTGGGCACCGTCATTGATAACCGTCTGCTGCAGCGTCTCGACCATGGCTATCGCACCAACCCCGGCTACCCGGGCGCACCGGCGTTCCCGGGTCATGTCGGCTTTCCCGGCTCGACGGGGTACTACGGGGGTCTTCCCGGCTATGCCGACGTGCCACTGAACCAACTCGCGGCCTAATCCCCGAGCCGTTGCGCCCGGCGTTGCCGACGATGAAGATCTGGGTTCATTTAGCGGAGAATGGTACTCTCAAACGATGACGATAGTCTCCAACGGCGGTGCTCAGCACAGTGCGCTTGCCTCGCGCACCAGGCGAGACGTGCTCGAATTCATTGCCGCGTCCGCGGTGCCGCTGGGCGCATCCGAGATCGCCGAGCATATCGACCTGCACATCACCACCGTGCGCTTTCACCTCGACCAGCTCGAATCGGCCCATCTCATTCGGCGGGACGTCGAACGCGAAGGGCGGCGCGGACGCCCTCGCGTCGTCTACCGCGCGATGCCGGCCGTGCATCAGTCCACGGTGCATCGACAGCTCATCGAGGTGCTCGCCGGCGCATTGGCGACGGATCCCGACGGCGGTCGCGCCCGATCCGTGAAGGCGGGCCAGCAGTGGGCACAAGCCCTCGTTCCCGAACATACGCAACCATCGACTGCACGCTCGGTCGACCCGCTCGTCACCCTGCTCGACGAGTTGGGCTTCGAGCCAGAGCTCGAAAGCGACGACGACAGGCACACCATCCAATTGCTTTCCTGCCCGTTCCGGGAGGCAGCACTCGACCATCCCAGCGTCGTGTGCTCAGTGCACCGGGGACTCATTCAGGGCACGCTTGAGAAGACCGGCCACGACAGTGGCGAGGCCGAGTTGCATCCGTTCGTACAGCCCGAACTGTGCACCGTCACCCTGCGCGGCACGCTGGGCTAGCAACGCCGAGCGGCCTCACTCTGCCCGTGCACTAGACGGTCGGTCGCCGATGGATACTCACGAAGTCGCTGCCGGACTCCCCCTGCAGCCGACGGTGAATGGAGCCGGCAATACGCGCCGCCTGCAGCTTGGCCAACTCGGCCTTCTCCCCCGCGTAGAGTCGCGAAACCGTCGCATTCCAGAGCACGAGCCACCGATCGAAATGACGCTGCTCGAGATGCGCCCGCTCGTGCAGGGCAACGTGCAGGGTGAGTGCATTGCGCTGGTAAAGGCCGGCCCGAAACAACACCGTCTGCCAGAAGTCGCACATGATGGGCATGTGGGCGTCGAGATCCATGTGGGCGATCTCGGCGAAGATCGGTCCGAGAAGCGCATCATCGAACGCCGCCTCATAGAACGAGCGGACAAGCACCGAGATGTCGTCTCGGTCGGCGATGTCGCGCAGCGCAGCCTCACTCCCGCTCACGCTCGACCTGCCTTTCAGGAAGTGGACGAAGATTCTGGCTTTCCATTTAACCGGAGTACATTAGTTTTAATCAGTTCACAAGGAGCGCCATGACGTACGTGATAGCCGAACCGTGTATCGATGTGATGGATCGCGCCTGTGTCGATGAATGCCCCGTCGACTGCATCTATGAGGGTGGCCGCTCCCTCTACATCAATCCTGACGAGTGTATCGACTGTGGCGCGTGCGAACCCGTGTGCCCCGTCGAGGCGATCTTCTATGAGGACGATCTTCCCCCCGCCTGGACCGAATACACCCACGACAATGCGCGCTTCTTCACCGATGTGCTCGATGGTCGCAACGCGCCGCTCGGCAACCCGGGCGGTGCATCCAAGATCGGGCCGGTCGGTGCGGATACCCCACTGGTCGCGGCCTTCCCGCCGCGTCCATCCGCTTAGTCGGGCACGACCGTCAACTGTCGTAGCGGCAGCACCATGCTGAAGGTCGTTCCGGCGCCCTCCTGGCTCGTAACGGACATCTCACCGCCGTGCGCATGCACAATGGCTCGCGTGATCACGAGGCCAAGCCCGACGCCCGGAACCGCGTTGCGTGTGGCCGTGGTGGCGCGAAAAAAACGGGCGAACAGCTGGTCGAGTTCTGCCGCAGGAATGCCGATGCCGGTGTCGGCAACCGAGATAACGGCATCCGCCCCGTTCACGGCAAGACCCAGGGTCACGGAGCCGCCGCGCGGGGTGAACTTGAGTGCGTTCGAGATGAGATTGTCGAGGGCCTGTCCGAGCCGCACCGTGTCGCCCTGCACAACGGCCTCGCCCTGCACCTGAACCTGCAGTGAGACTCCGGCGGTCGCAGCGACCGGTTGCGCCGATTCGACGGATGCCTGCAGTATCGAGCCCAATTCGGTCGCCTTGCGCTCCACCTGGAACTTTCCAGACTCGACCTGGGCGGTGAACAGCAGATCGCCGACGAGACGAAGCAGCCGGTTCGCGTTGCGCTCGGCCACGCCGAGATACTGCAGCTGGCTGGCCGAGAGTTCATCCTCATCATCGTCTCGCATGAGCTCCAGATAGCCGAGAATCGAACTAAGCGGTGTGCGCAGTTCGTGGGAGATGAGGCCGACGAACTCATCCTTGAGCCTGGAGACCTCCCGCTCCTTCGTGAGGTCGCGCGCGATGAACAGATAGCCCATTGGCTGCCCCTCATCGTTCACTCGTGTGGTGACGGAGAGGTGAACGGGTATCTGCCCGCCCTCCACGTCGACGTACGTCCACTCGCCCGCATCGGCCTCGCCGCGTCGCGCGCCATCGACCAACACCGCGAAACGCGGATTCGCCACGGTCTCGGTGCCGAGGAACTCCAGGTTCGCCGCACGCGCATCGAGCTCGGAGCCGAGGTGGAATTCCTCCATGTATCGGGCGTCCCGGTATGGGTTCACGGTGACACCGAGCATCGAGGTCGCGCCGCGATTCCAGACATCGATCTCGCCCGTGAGGGAGGTGCCTATCACGGACTGCTCGCTGACCGCCTCCCACACATTGCGCATCAAAGACTCGAGTTCACGCAGATGCGCCTCGCTTGCGGCCAGCGAACGCGCCTGGCTCAGGCTCTCGTCGAGCATCTCTGTGCGTTCGTCCGCCAAACGGCTGAGCGAGTCGAGCCTGTGCCTCGACTGCCGCGAAACCTCGTTCGCGACGCCGGCGGCCACGCCGAAGACGATGGGACTCAGGATCGCGCGCATCCAGCCGGCCGGCTCGCCCAGCATATGGTCGCCGACCACGGCGGGCACGAACAGTGCGATTGCCGTGCCGATCGTGGCGTAGAGAACGTTGCGCCTTCCCTCCTCAACCGCGAACCAGATGACGGGGAGAATGACGAAGGAGACGTAGATCGAGGTCGGGCCGCCCGTTCCGTAACGCAGAGCGCCGAGCGCCAGAAAATCGATGGCGGGCACGATCAGAGCGAATCGCCACCACCCGGGGTTGGTCGTGAGAACAGCCGCAAGAACCGTCGCGACCGTGACCAGCGCTGCCCCGATGACGAAGCCGGCGAGATTGGTGATGGCCGTGGCCGGCATCAGCACGCTGACCACGACGGCCAACGCGAAGAGTGCCGCCGTCGGGGACTGCTTCAACAGCGGAGAGGGTGCTCCGAGGGTCAATCGAGGGGTGAGTTGCCCCAGGCTCACGCGCGCGCCCTGATGCGCTCGGCATACGCGCTCAGACGTTCGGTGAGGTCGCGCGGGCTGAACGGCTTGATCACGTATTCATCGGCTCCGGCATCGATTCCGGTACGCTTCTCGGTCTCGGAAACCGCCGCCGAGAGCAGCAGGATGTCTGTGCCGTTGAGCGACTGTTCCCCCCTGATCAGACGGCTGATCTCGACACCGCTCTTGCCGGGCATCGACACATCGAGCACCACCAGATCCGGCCGATGATCCCGGATGGCGTTCCACGCGCTTTCCCCGTCACCCAGTGCGTTCACGAGGTTCAGGCCGGCGCGGGTCGTGGCGATCGTCACGAGCGCTCGGATGTCAGGGTCATCGTCGGCGATGATCACGCTCACCGAGCCGGTCTCATTCATGGCGCCACCCATCGAGGAACACACTTGAGCAGAACATCGCGCACGCTTGCGCGGTTCACGGGTTTCGGCAGCACGCCCTTCGACGGTGGATAGTCGTCTGCGTCGAGTACTGACGTGATGGCCACGGGACAGTCCGGGCGGTCGACGCCGATGCGCTCCGTGAGCGCCCAACCGTCCATCCCGGGCAGCAACAGGTCGATGACGGCAAGATCATGGTCGTCGGCCGTATATGCCTCGATGGCGGCTTCGGCGGATTCGACAACCGTGACGTCGCATCCGGCATGCTCGAAGTGGGCGCGAAGCAGCCCGCGCAGGTCTTCGCTGTCGTCGACGACGAGCACCTTAACCCGGTCGGAGTTCAGCGTTGCGGTGGCCATCAGACATCCGCCGAATCGCGCAGGAGCTCCAGCGGTTCGCAGTGCGTTCCCGTGCCGAAGCGCGACCAGTACCGCGAGACGGCGCGAGTGAACTCGGCCTCGAGGTACCTGGGTCGCTCGGTCTCGTCTATCGCGTAGTGGCCGAGCATGGCGACCTTGGTGTCGATGAAGCCGTCGATGGTCACAAAGCGCGTCGGACGAAACTCCACCGTCGCCGTCGAGGACTGGTAGCAGGCGACGGTGCGCACCTTGCCGGTGGCTTCGAGCGCCGCCTCATGAACGGCACGATGGTCGGGGCTGCGATCGTGCTTGCTGTGCACGTACACGATGGCCGGCTTGAATTCCTCGACGGCGCGGCGAATGACCCCGGCCGTCGGCTCCGAGCCGCTCAGCGCGGTCTCGCCGTTGTCCTCGAGCACCAGCCGCGCGCCTATCGTCTCGGCCGATGCCGAACCCTCGTTCCAGGCAACGCGCACGCCGCCGGCCCGGTCCCCCTTGGACAGGGTGAGAATGATCACCTCGTCGCCAGCTGAGCGATGTGCGGCCAGGATGCCGCCGACGCCGATCTCAACATCATTCGGGTGCGCGCCGATGGCGAGAACAACCTGCGCTGCTCCCTCCCGTTCGCGCGATTCGCGCGACGCCTCGGCGAGGCGGGTGACGTTCGAAACCAGATCGGCGGATGCGATCGGCTTGGTCAGAAACTCGTCGGCCTGGTTGCGCAGGGCCGAAACCGCATAGTCGACGGAGACGTGCGCCGTCATGACTATCACCGGCGTTCCGGGCTGCTGTGCGCGAATCTCGGAGATGAGGTCGAGCCCCGATGCTCCCGGCATCTCGATATCGGTGATCACCACATCGGGCCGCAACCGCTCGACGGCAGCACGAACCAGCGAAGGGTCCGAGATGGAGAGCACCTCGCATCCGGCGCGCTTCTCCAGCACGGTCTTCGTGTAGAGCGCCACGTCGAGGTCGTCCTCGATCACCAGCACCCGGTAGGGATCAGACATCAAGCCCCCTGCTCGAATCAAAAGTCACCCCACTCTATGCGGATGACGGTACTCGACCGGGTGCGTTTACGCCCCCAATCAAGGTGGTGGGACACCCTGTTTGTTACAGGGCGCTACCCGCTACTCTCGGCACGAAATGCCGCAATGTGAGGCGGGGCGCATTAACTTGTAGGGCGGACGGGACTTGAACCCGTGACCGATCGATTATGAGTCGAGTGCTCTAACCAGCTGAGCTACCGCCCCCCGGCCGCTTCTCAGCAGTCGGCACCGGCGAACCCGCATCCATCACAGGATCGGCCACCGGCTCACCACGATACAGGCTTTCAAAGGTCGAGAGAGTGCGCTTGATGTCGTGGGCCGCCACGATCTTCAACGACGCGCTCTTCATGGCGTTCAACTGCTCTGCCGGGGCCCGCAGCACGCGCTCCAGGCGATCGGCCAGGTCTGCGGCGTCGCCGGGCGTGAACAGGTAGCCGTTCTCGCCATCGTGCACCAGGTGGGGCAGCGCCATGGCGTTGGCTGCCACTATCGGCAGGCCGGATGCCATGGCCTCCATCGTGACGATCGACTGCAGTTCCGCAATCGACGGCATCGCCAGCACGGTGGCGCGAGTATATGCCTGCCGCAGCTCGTCATCCGTCACATAGCCGGTGAACGTGACCCGGTCGGCGATGCCGAGGGTCTCGGCCAGGTGCTCGAGATTCTTCTTCTGGTCGCCGCCACCCACGATCTCCAGTTGTGCATCGAGGTCGGCCGGCAACAGCGTCATGGCGCGCAGCAGCACGTCGATCTGCTTCTCACCCGTGACGCGGCCCACGAAGACAATGCGGTTGGCCGTACGCGGCTCGAAATCGGGCGTGTAATTGTCGGCATCGATGCCGCAGGAGATCGCGTGAACCCCGGTGAGTCCGGTGTATTTCTCCAGAAACTCTGCGGCCTTCTTGGTGGGCGACGTAACCGCCTCGGCCCGAACGAAGCTGCGCCGCGCGGCTCGCCAGGCCAGGCCTATCGCCCACTCCTGCATGGGCTTGGGGATGCCGGTGAACTCGAGCATGTTCTCGGGCATGAAGTGGTTGGTGCCGATAATGCGGATGCCGCGCTTCTCGGCCTCCACAGACAAGCCGCGCCCGGTGACGATGTGCGACTGGAAGTGCACGACGTCGGGCTTGACCTCGTCGAGAATGCGTGCGCTGTTCTGCTTGATGCGCCACGGCACAGCCCAACGCAGCCAGTCGTGTGGGTACCAGCGGTAGCTGCGCAGACGATGGGCGGTGATGTCCTGGCCCTCGTACGTCTCGGTCCACGTGCCGTGCTTGCGTGAGGCGGCCGGCGCAACGACGTGCACATCGTGACCGCGGGCCGCCAGACCGGATGCCAGCCTCTCGGCAAAGCGGGCGGCACCGTTCACGTCGGGCGAGAAGGTGTCGGCGCCGATGACGATGGTCAGCGGCTTGTGAGCGGAAGAATCCGGCTCCGGCACGGAAGCCTGATCGGGGTCGCGCAAATCGGACAAGTGGCGTGTTCCCTACGTGTGTGTAGCGGTCAGAGGCATCCGGTCATCAAGTTCTGAGGTTGCGCTTCAGTGCCGGTGCGCTGATTCAATGGCCCAGTCTAAGCCGATAGCCCCGCGCACGCAGGTCAATGACGCGCGTCGTCGGCACATTGACCATTCGGCTCAGGAAATCTGCGGATGATGTCTGGCCAGCAGGAAGACGCCCCAGATCGCTATGGCGCCCGCAACCACGAAGGCGATGCCCGCCCACAACGGCGCCTGCGTGGCCTCCTGCAGGATGACGATGCCGATGGTGACGGCCACGAGCGGATCTATCACCGTGAGCCCCGCTATCACCAGGTCGGGCGGGCCGGAAGAGTAGGCATTTTGCACGAAGTAGCCGCCGACGCCGGCCGCAGCGAGAAGCGCGATGACCCCGACCACGAGCAACCAGTCGACGTCACCCTGGGTGATACGCGCTATCACTGTCTTGGCCAGTGTGACGACGAATCCGTAGAGCACACCGGCACCGATGATGTAGAAGATCGCCTTGAACCGTTTGCGCAGCAGGGCGAAGAACACGCCGAAGGCGACGAGTACGCCGGCCAGGATCAGCAGAATGAGTATGAGCTGGTTGTTGTTCACCGGCAGGTCGCGGGCGGTGAAGGCCGCAACGAGCACGAACAGCGCCACGCCGCCGACGCACAGCGAGATGGCAATGATCGACTGCCGATTGAGCGCGGTTTTGGTGACCTTCGAATTGATGATGGCCGTGATCACGAGAGCGACGGCGCCGAGCGGCTGCACCACTATCAGCGGTGACGGCACCAGACTGGCAAGTTGGAAGACGACAGCGAGGCCCAGCATGAGCGTGCCGATCACCCACGATGGCCGGGCGAGCAGCAGGGCGAGCTGACGCAGGCTGAGGCCGCCGCCGGCGCCGGGATTCGTCGATTCGACCTTGGTCACTCCCCGGTGCTGCAGTTGTGCACCGATGGAGAGGAAGACGGCCCCCGTGAGCGCTATGGGAATTCCGAGAAACTGTTTCGGCTCCAGAGCGAGCTGGCTTGCCGTCTCGAAAAGATCCCCGCTCACGTGAGAACCCTACAGACATTCCGTCCGATATTCTTGTACGAATGGCCGTCCTTCCCATCCGTATCTCCGGAGAACCCGTTCTGCACGAAGCCGCCGTCGACGTCACGGACTTCGATGATCGGCTGCGCACGCTTGTCACCGACATGACCGAGACCATGGCCGCCGCGCCCGGTGTGGGCCTGGCCGCGCCGCAGGTCGGCGTTGGCCTGCGACTCTTCGTCTACGCCTGGACGGATGCCGAGGAGCGGCACCACGAGGGTGTCGCCATCAACCCGCAGTTGTGGATCAGCCCGACGCCCACCGGCGAGCCCGATGAAGACGAAGAATCGGAGGGCTGTCTCTCCTTCCCCGGCGAGCGGTACCCGCTGCGTCGCTCGCCACGCGCCATCCTGCGGGCCGTTGGCCTCGACAACGAGCCGTACGAGCTGCGCGCCGAGGGCTGGCTGGCACGCATCCTGCAGCACGAGTACGACCACCTCGAGGGAACCATCTACGTGGACCGGCTGAACCATGTACACGGCAAGTCCGCGGCCAAGGCGCTGCGCAAGAACGGCTGGGGAACCCCCGGACTCAGCTGGCTGCCCGGGGTCGACCACCTGGAAGACTGAGGCGTCTTCCTAACGCCCCAGGTTCACGCCGTGAATGCCGTTGTGAAAGCGCAGCGCCGGGAACACGACGGAGACCGAGAACCCGACACCGGGCACCACCTGGGCGTTCAGCACGCCGCCGAACAGCGCGGCCCGCTCCCGCATCTCGGTGAGTCCTGCGCCCGTGATCGATTCGGTGAGCGAGCGCAGATCCTCATCGATCGTGTACTGCGTCTCCCGATTGAGATCGTCGCCGTGCAGGCCGGCCCGTCGCGCCGTGGCCCGGATGCCGTCGTCATCGACCGCAAGCTGCAAGCCCTCCGCGGTCCACGTGAATCCCACGCGCACCCTCGTTCCGGTTCCGCCGTGTTTGAGCGTGTTCTCCAGCGTTCCCTGCAGAATGCGAAAGACAGCGAGTTCCGCGCCTGGCCGCAGTTCGAATCGCTCCCCGGACTCCTCGAAGGCGATCTCGAGGCCCGTCTCGCGCATCACGCTGAAGAGATCGCGTGCCGACTGCAGGGAGGGTCGCGGTGCGGCGACGGCCTCTCCCTCGCGCACAACGGTCAAAACCCGGCGCATGTCGCCCAGAACCACGCGCCCCCGTTCAACCAGAAGTGCCGTGGCGCGAACCGCAGCCTGAGGGTCGCTCTCTCCCGCGTACCGGGCCCCCTCGGCCTGCGTGATGAGCTTGGACAGCGATTGCACCGCAACATCCTGAAGCTCGCGGATGATGCGCAGCCGCCCCTGCTGCTCGGCGAGGTCGAGTTCGCGATCGATGCGCGTCCACTCGGTCTCCTCCCGGTCGAACGCGGCGCTCCGTGCCCTGAGCCACAGCACCAGAAAGAGCACAGCGGCGATCAGCAGCACCGTTGCGGTGATGGCGAGAGCCAACAGCAGTCCCGTCGAGTTCTCGTCAAGCCAGCCGTTCACGAAATGTCTCCTCCCGGGTGAGGCGAATACGCCACGCCCGAGAGGAGACTCTACCGCCTGCCCGAATTCGCGCTTATGCGCCGTTGCTCCGGCTGGCACGAATGACCTCGAGCCGGGCCCGGTACTCGACCTCGTCGATGTCGCC
This sequence comes from Leifsonia sp. Root112D2, assembly GCF_001424905.1. Taxonomy (NCBI): domain Bacteria; kingdom Bacillati; phylum Actinomycetota; class Actinomycetes; order Micrococcales; family Microbacteriaceae; genus Leifsonia; species Leifsonia sp. Root112D2. The sequence continues at coordinate 2,602,282 of NZ_LMCU01000001.1, read as the reverse complement.
CTGGGCAAAGCGCTCGGCCAGGGTCTGCTCGGCCGAGCGGGTGCCGTCGCCGGGCGCGCCGAGGCCGGGGTGACCGTAGCCGCGGCCGTAACCGTAGCCGGGGCCGAACGCGCGCATCCGCCGCCGCCCGATGAAGGTGAACAGCAGTACGAAGACCGCGATCCAAAAGAGCGGAATGAGCAGGAAGAGCCAGCCGAAGCCGCCTCCGCCCGCCCAGGGACCGCCCCAGTGAGCGGCGGCGATGCCGGCGGATGCCGTTGTCGTTGCGAGTGCGGTGAACATGGTGATTGTCCTTTTCCTTCGATGGCGAGCACGGTGTCTGTGCCCTTTTCCCAGACTCGCCGATTGCCTCGCGTCTCGAATCTGCCCGGCGGAGTGATTGTGTCTGCTCCCCAGGGAGTACCCGACGGCAAAGGATGCCTACTGCCAGCCCGGTTGCACCAGACCGGTCTCGTAGGCCACCACAACCAGATGCACGCGATCGCGGGCGCCCAGCTTGGACATGATGCGGGAGACGTGGGTTTTGGCCGTCAGGGGACTCAGGAACAGTTCTGCGGCGATCTCTGTGTTCGTCAGGCCCTGGCCTACCAAGGCGAGTACCTCACGCTCGCGGTCGGTGAGCGCCGTCAACGCCTCGGTCGACGGCGGCGCCTTCATGCCTCCGGCGATGCGCTCGAGCAGCCGTCTGGTCACCCCGGGCGAGAGCAGCGCGTCGCCGGCTGCCGCCACTCGAACGGCTCGAATCAACTCGGTCGGCTCCGCGTGCTTCACGAGAAAGCCGCTCGCGCCCGCCGTGATCGCCTGCGCAACATACTCGTCGAGTTCGAAGGTGGTGACTATCACGATGTGTGTTCCGGCCAGAGAAGGCTCTGCCACGATCTGCTCGGTCGCCCACAGTCCGTCGCCGTCGGGCATCCGGATGTCCATGAGCACGACATCGGGGTGTTCGCGCTGCGCGAGCGCAACCGCCTGCTCGCCGGTGGATGCCTCCCCCACGATCTCGAAGTCGCTCTCCGATTCCAGCAGTGCACGAAATCCGGCGCGCACCAGCATCTGGTCATCGGCGAGCACGACACGGATCACGGGGTGCGCCGCTCGTCGTCGCCGGCCTGCCCGATGCGCGAGGGAATGCGGGCCTGCACCCGAAAGCCGCCGCCCTCGTCGCGGGCGGCGGCTTCGAGGGTTCCACCGAGCAGCTCGGCGCGCTCCCGCATGCCGAGCAGGCCGCGCCCCGCCCGATAGCCCTCCGCCGGCCCCTGCCCGTTGTCCACAACCGTCACCACCGAGAAGTCGTCGACCGCTTGCAGGCGCACCTCGGCCCGTGTCGCCGCCGCGTGGCGGGAGGCATTGGTCAGGGACTCCTGCACGATGCGGTAGATCGCCAGTTGGACCGCGGTGGAAAGGTGAGTGCCCAGCTCGTTGCGCACGGTCACCGTGAGCCCGGAGGCGTCGAAGGACGCCACGAGGGCGGAGAGCCGGTCGAGCCCCGGCCCCGGGGTGCGCGTCGCCTCTTCGCCGTCCTCACGCAGAAAGCCGAGCACCCCGCGCACCTCCTCGAGCGCGCGGCTGCTCGTGCCCTTGATGGCCGCAAGTGACTCGCGGGCGCGCTCGGGCTGGCTGTCGAAGAGATGCAGGCCGACGCCGGCCTGCACGCTGATCTGCGAGAGGGAGTGTGCCAGAACGTCATGCAGTTCGCGGGCGATGCGGATGCGTTCCAGCTCGGTATCCGAAGCACGTTGGTTCGCAATGCGCCGCGACATCTCCCTGTAATGTTCACGACGCCCTCGGGCGGATTCGCCCACACCGGCCAGGATGCACAGGAAGAGCACCATGCCGAGGCCACGCGCTATCACCCACGGACTGGCCAGGAAGGCCCACGGAACGACCGCGGCGGCGACGGCCAGGGCTGCCGCCGTCGCCCATACCCAGACCCGCGCACCGCGCACCGCGCCCAGCACGACCGCGAAGGCGAGCGGCAGCATGAAGACGGGCGGTCCATGCACGAGCCAGAGCGCCGGAAGGCACAACACGGCGATGCCCGCCACTACCGGGCCGGGGTACCGGCGCGACAGCAGCAACACGAAGGAGGCAGCAAACGCCAGGGCGACTGCCACGGTTGTCAGCGGTTCCGCGCCGGTCACCGCGGTGACGATCAGGCCGGGCAACTGCACGAACGCGGAGACAACTACGGGAACCCAGCGCAGAACCCGTCGGTGTCGCCCGGGGTCCCGCGGCACGCCGCCCCATGGTCCCGGATGCCGTGTGTTGCCCACCCAGGGCGGCCCACCGCTCCATGGCTGGGATCCCCACTCTGTACTCGGCATTCCCTCATGGTAGCCAGAGCACGCACCGCGGCGCATCGCCCGCGGGAAGCCTCCTCGTATACTCCGCCGGGAGTACGCGATGGGCATGAGAAAGCCCCCGGTCGTGGAGGACCGGGGGCTTCGCTCCCCGACTTGGACTCGAACCAAGAACCTGCCGGTTAACAGCCGGCTGCTCTGCCAATTGAGCTATCGAGGAATGGCGTTGTGGTGCTTAGACACTTTAGCAAAGGTTCGTGTGCGACCAAATCGTGGCACCGCATCCGGTGCCGTTTCGGGTGTCGTCTTCTGCGTCTCAGTACCCGGCGAGCGGGTCCACGACACCGACGAAGCGGCCGTCACCTAAGAAAGCCTCGACATTGAGGCGAATCCGCTCGGCAAGCAGCGGGGCCGTCATGTCGGGCGTGTCCGCCGAATGCGGGGTGATGATGCAGTTCGGCACGTCCCAGAGCGGGTGGCCATCGGGCAGCGGCTCCGGCTTGGTCACGTCGAGTCCGGCCCCGGCGATCTCGCCGTCGTTCAGTGCCGTCACGAGCGCATCCGTGTCGATGAGCGCCCCCCGCGCGATGTTCACGATGTGTGCGACGGGCTTCATCAGCGCGAACTGCCGGGTACTGAACATCTGGGCCGTCTCCGCGGTCGACGCCGCGGCTACAAACACGACATCGGCCTCGGGCAGCACATCGTCGAGAGCATCGGATGCCACGGTGCGGTCCGCACCGGCGACCGGGGCCGCCGAGCGTCGCACCACCGTCGTGGTCACATCGAAAGGCGCGAGCAGACGCAACAGCTCGATGGCAATGCCCCCAGCACCGACTATCACGACGTTGAGCCCGTAGAGCGAACGTCCCTCGGGCACCCTGCTCCAGCTCGTGGCGCGCACCCGTGTTGGCAGCACCCGCAGCAGGGCCAGAGCAAGCGTGAGGGCGTGCTCGGCGACGGGCTCGGCGTAGGCACCCTTCGCGCTCGTCCAGAGCAGCCCGGGCCGGGCCTTCGCCGCCAGCACGTGGGCAAAGCCGTCGACGCCCGCCCACGGAAGCTGCACCCATTCGATCTGGGGGTTCGTGTCGAGCGCGTCGGCCAGTTGCTCTGCGCCCTGCGTGGAAAGCCAGACCAGCGCACGGGTGTCTGCGGAGAGCTCCTCAACCTGGCCGCCTCCAGCCGCCACAGCGTCTGAGAACAGCGCATTGGGCCTGGGCAGCAGGGCCAGCGGGCCGGGATGCGGCCGTTCGCCCGCCGGGAGTGCCTCAACGGCGGTGGAGAGCACCGCTCGGTGTTGGTGGGAACTGCGCACGGAGGTCTGCTCGTGGATGCTCATGATTCCATTCTGCCGGGTGCCGGCTCGTCATTGTGGCTGCCGGCGAACGCCTGCGCCAGTGATTCCACATACGGATGCTCGGGAGAAGCCAGCAACTCGTCGAACGGCCCGAGGCCCACGAGTTTGCCGCGCTGCACAACCGCCACCCGCGTCGTGACTCCGCGCAGCACCGTAGCGTCGTGGCTGATCACGAGCGCCGAGAAGCCGCCTTCCTGCGCCAGGCCTCCGAGAACATCGACAACGGCGTCACGCACCGTCACATCGATTCCCGCGGTCGGTTCGTCGGCGATGAGCACGCTCGGGCCGAGCACGAGCGAGCGAGCGATGGCGACGCGCTGACGCTGCCCTCCGCTGAGCTCATAGGGATACGACTTCAGAATCTTCAGCGGAAGGCGCATGGCATCCACGAGCAGTGCGACGCGCTGACCCACCGCCTGCCGGTTGTAGTGCTTGTCGCGATCGAAGATCGGCCCGGCGATGATCTCGGAGACCGTCTGCGACGACGGCAGCCGGGAGGCTGCATCCTGCGGCAGATAACCGACATGGAAGGTCAGCTCGGGCCGCTTGCGCCGGGAGAGCCGACGCATGGCGAAACCCGCAACGGTGGCCTCGCCTCCGGTGATCCGAGGGGCAACGTCGCCGGCATACGCGTCGGAGGCACGGCCCGAGAGCACCTTGGCCAGCGTGCTCTTGCCCGAGCCGCTCTCGCCGAGCAGCCCGACGATCTCGCCCGGGCGCACCACGAGACTCACCCCGCGCAGCGCCACGCAGGCGGCGCTCGCGCCGTGGGCGGGATACTCGACCGAGAGATCGCTCACGGTCAAGCCCTCCCGGCGAACCACATTCTTCACGTGCTACTCCTCGCGCAGGCTGCGTCTTTCGGCTTCGACCTGCATGAGCGCTCGCTGCAGGGTGTTGTATGCGTCGCGATCACCGGCATCCGCGCGCTGTAGCTGGCCGAGCAGTTCGCGCTTGCGGCGGGTCAGGTCTTTGTCGACGAGGGCGGATGCCACGCCTCGAACGTACGCGGTCAGCTCGCGTTCGCTGCGCTCCGGTATGGGCGCAACCGCCAGTTCGCGCACCAGCGTGCCGAAGGCGGCGGGTACCTCGGCCATCACCCTGGTCAGCCAGTCGGCGCTCTCGAGCGCGTCGAGGCAACCGGCTATGCCGTCGCGTACGACGGCGAGCGTCGAATTGTCGAAGCCCGAGTGCACGGCGCGCTGTGCGAGTTCTGTGCCGACCAGCGCCGGATATTGCAGAAGCGCCATGAGCGCGTCCCGTTCGAGCCGGGTGCCCGGGTCGGTCTGCAGTTCGAAGAGCGTCGGCCCGCTCTCGGTGTGCACCTGCAGCTCGTCGGCACCGGCGCCCTGCTCGCCTGCGCGACTGGCGGCGCGCGTCTGCTGTGTCGTCGGCTGCGCCGCCTGCGTCGAGTGGCCGGATGCGACCGCGCGCGTCACCTCAGGCAGATCCATGCCCAGCATGCGTGCGAGCTCGCGCGTGTACCCGGGCCGCAGGGACGGGTCGCGGATCTCCGCGACGACGGGGGCGGCGGCCCGCAGTGCCGACACCCGGCCCTCCACCGTTTCGAGGTCGTAACGCGAGAGCACCTGGCGAATCATGAACTCGAACATCGGCTTCTTGGTGTCGATCATGCGCTGCACCGCCGCGTCGCCGCGCTGCAGCCGCAGATCGCACGGGTCCAGGCCCTCCGGGCCCACGGCGATGTAGGTTTGGGCGGCGAAGCGGCGCTCCTCCGTGAAGGCGCGCATCGCGGCCTTCTGGCCCGCGGCATCCGGATCGAAGGTGAAGATGACCTCGCCGACGCCGGAGTCGTCGCCGAGCACCCGACGCAGCACCTTGATGTGATCGACGCCGAAGGAGGTGCCACAGGTCGCCACGGCGGTCGTGACGCCGGCCAGATGACAGGCCATCACGTCGGTGTATCCCTCGACCACCACGACGCGCTGGCTGCGCGAGATCTCGCGCTTGGCGAGGTCGAGCCCGTAAAGCACCTGGGCCTTGTGGTAGACGGGAGTCTCGGGCGTGTTGAGGTACTTCGGGCCCTTGTCGTCGTCGAGCAGCCGGCGCGCGCCGAAGCCGATGGTCTGGCCCGTCACATCCCGGATCGGCCACACCAGGCGGCCACGGAACCGGTCGTAGACTCCCCCGCCGTCGCGGCTCGACACCAGACCGCTGGCCGTGATCTCCTCGGTGGAGAACCCGCGCGAACGCAGGTGATTGGTCAGCTCGTCCCAGCTCTTCGGGGCGAATCCCACGCCGAAGAGTGTTGCGGCGGCCGCGTCGAAGCCGCGTTCGCCGAGAAACCGACGGCCGATCTCGGCATCCGGGGAGGACAGCCGTTGCGTGAAGAATTCCTCGGCCGCCGTGTTCGCGGCCAGAATGCGGGCTCGGTTGCCCTGCTCGGGCGCGGCTCCCCCATCTTCGTAGCGCAACTCGAAGCCGATGCGCCCCGCCAGGCGCTCCACGGCCTCCGCAAAGGTGACGTGGTCCATCTTCTGCAGAAAGGAGTAGACATCGCCGCTCTCGCCGCATCCGAAGCAGTGGTAAAAGCCCACCTGCGGGCGCACGTGAAAGCTCGGGCTGCGCTCGTCATGAAAGGGGCACAAGCCCTTCATCGACCCGACGCCCGCAGACTTCAGGCTGACGTAGTCGCCCACGATGTCGGCGATGTTGGTGCGGGCTTTGACCTCTTCGACGTCGCTCTGACGAATCCGGCCTGCCATGTGTCGAGTCTACTGAGGCAGACGAGATGCGGATGCCGCTACCGCCGGTCACGCCCGCGCGGCCGGGTGTTCTCCGCAATGGCCACGATGGCCACGAACATCTCGATGCACACCCTCAGCAGCAGGATGGCGAGCATCGCACCCACCACCGTGAGCAGCAGGCCGAAGAGGAACAGCAGAACGCCCCATGCGGAATGGGTGGCCACGGCGGTCGCCAGGCTGGTGATGATGCCGTAGATCGCGCTCAGCGCGATGACGGCGAGGCCCACGATGTAGACGGGGCCGGCCAGGCGACGGGTCACGTATTTGGTGAAGGTCACGTCGAAGAGCGCCGCGAAGAATCCGCCGTCGTCGAGGCGGTCCGCGAAGACTGCCGCCGGTGACAGCCGAGGCGAGGTCGGGTCTTCTGCGAGAGGTTCCCCCGCCGCGGGCTCCTCAACCTTCGGCGTCGTCCCTGCCGGCAGCGGTTCGGTCTTCTCGGTTGCCGGCGTCGCGGTCTCCGGGGTCGCCTCGGGATCGGGGGCGCCGTCATCCGCGGAATTCGTGGGCTTGCTCATGGCGTCAACCCTAGCCGCGCACCAGCCGCTCGTACCACGTCAGTGCCGACTGATCGGTGAGATTGGCCACCTGGTCGACGACGACCCGCTTGCGGGCCGCATCGTCTGTGGCGGCCGCCCAGTCCTCGCCGAAACCGGCGTCGAGATGCTGCGGTCCCTCGTGCAGCAGCACGTCGGCAAGCTCGGTCAGCACGTCGCGTTGCTTGGCATAGATCGGCTGGCGCGTGTTCTTGGACATCACGAAGGCCGCGACGATGCCCTTGAGCACGGCGATCTCCGCCTGGATCTCGGTGGGCACGACAACATCGGCCGCGAAGCGAACCAGGCTCGACTGCGGGTACGCGGCCCGGGTCGCGCGGGTCGCCGCCGCCGCGAAGCGCCCGATGAGCTGGCTGGTCAGATTCTTGAGCCGGGCCTGGGTGCGCCGGCTCGCGTCCCACTCGTCGAGCCAGACATCCATCGAATCGAGTCGATCGAATGCCGCTATGAGTTCGGCGTGCTCGAACTCGCCGCCGATCCACTCGTACATGGAGTCGACGAGCTCGTCGTGACCGGCCCGCCGCCCGAGGGCCCGCACATCGATGTAGCCGCCCACGACCGCATCTTCGAAGTCATGCACCGAGTAGCCGATGTCGTCGGAGAGATCCATCACCTGAGCCTCTACGCATCGGATGCGATCGGGCGCGTCGGCGCGCAGCCAGTCGAACACAGCCTCGTCATCCGCGTAGAAGCCGAACTTGGCCCTGCCGCTCGGATCGGCCACCGAGCTGCTCGACGGCCACGGGTATTTGCAGCTCGCATCCAGGCTCGCCCGGGTGAGGTTGAGGCCGTATGCGCGGCCGTCTGCACCGAAGACCTTCGGCTCGAGCCGGGTCAGCAGCCGCAGGGTCTGGGCGTTGCCCTCGAATCCCCCGATGTCGGCGCTCCACGCGTTCAGCGCACGCTCGCCGTTGTGTCCGAACGGCGGATGTCCGATGTCGTGCGCCAGGCAGGCGGTATCGACCACGTCGGGATCGAGCCCGAGGCTCGCGGCGAGCTCGCGGCCGACCTGAGCCACCTCGAGTGAGTGCGTCAGCCGGTTGCGGGCGAAGTCGACTCCCGCCGTGGGGCTGAGCACCTGGGTCTTCGCAGAGAGGCGGCGCAGTGCGCTCGAGTGCAGCATGCGGGCCCGGTCACGGGCGAAGTCGCTGCGACGACTCGAGTGCTGCTCGGGCAGAGCGCGTTCACGATCACGCTCGGAGTATTCGCTCGGCACCGCCAGCACGCCGGCTCCCGCATCGCCGCGGGGCAGCGAGTTCACAGCTCAGCCTCCACTGGTGTCGCCCTCACCCTCCGTGAGATTGTGGCGCTCCTGGCCGGCAAGCTCGTGGCTCTCCAGCCAGCGGTCGGGCAGTGCCGGCCGCTTCGGCGTGCCCGCGCGCCCTCTGGGGCCTTCCGCCCCCTCGCCGGGATAGGGCCGCGTCGCATCCAGCGTTCCGAGCAAATCGTCGAGCTGGGCCAGAGACTGCACCGTCGCCAGGCTCGCCCGCAACTCCCCACCGACCGGGTAGCCCTTGAAGTACCACGCGACGTGCTTGCGGATGTCGCGGCAGCCGCGATCCTCGTCTTCGAAGAACTCGACGAGCAGTTCGGCATGGCGACGAAAGGCGGCGGCGACCTGACCGAGCGAGGGATGCGCCTGGGCCGCAGAGGCGGCTTCCGCATCGAGTTCACCGTTGCGTGCGCGGAACGCCGCAGCGAGGTCGCCGAAGAGCCACGGACGGCCCAGGCAGCCACGGCCGACGACCACACCGTCGCAGCCGGTCTCCTCCATCATGCGGATGGCGTCGGCCGACGACCAGATGTCGCCGTTGCCCAGCACCGGCACGCTCGTGACAGTCTCTTTGAGCTTGGCGATGGCCGACCAGTCGGCCTGGCCCGAATAGAACTCGGCGGCGGTGCGTGCATGCAGGGCGATGGCGGAGACGCCGGCGCCCTCTGCGGCGCGGGCCGCCTCGAGGTAGGTGAGGTGGTCGCCATCAATGCCCTTGCGCATCTTGATGGTGAGCGGGATGTCGCCGGCCGCCGTCACGGCCGCCTCGACGATGGATCGAAACAGCTCGTGCTTCCAGGGCAGTGCTGCCCCGCCGCCCTTGCGGGTGACCTTGGGCACAGGGCATCCGAAGTTCAGGTCGATGTGGTCGGCGCGGTCTTCGGCGACGAGCATGGTGACGGCCTCGCGCACCGTCTGCGGGTCCACGCCGTAGAGCTGGATCGACCGGGTCGTCTCGGATTCGTGGTGCCTGATCAACCGCATCGACTCCCGGGTGCGCTCCACGAGCGCGCGGGAGGTGATCATCTCGCTCACGTAGAGCCCCGCCCCGAACTCGCGGCACAGCCGCCGAAAGGCCGTATTCGTGATGCCCGCCATGGGGGCCAGCACGACGGGTGCGTCGAGCACCAACGGGCCGATGGTCAGCTGGGGCGAGGGGTTTATCGTTGCGGTGGAAGTCATCTCTGTTTCCAATTGTCCCAGAAAGCGAGCCGTGCCATGACTCAGGCGCCTGTGCCGTCCGAACGAGACCGCGTCGAGGCGGATGCCGCCGCCCGCGGTCTCGAGATCTCCATCGTGGAGCGCCCCGCAGCGTCCAGCCTGCACGAGGCTGCAGAACTGCTCGGAATCGACCCTGGCGAGATAGTGAAGACACTCGTCGTCAAGCGCAGTGACGGCACCTTCCTGTTCGCGCTCGTACCGGGCGGTCGCAAGATTTCGTGGCCGAAACTGCGCGCCGTCGTCGGCGTCAACAAGCTCTCACTGCCGGATGCCGCCGTCGCCCTGGGCGCGACGGGTTACGCCCGTGGCACCATCACCCCGCTCGGCAGCACGACCGCGTGGCCTGTCTTCGCGGACGTGCTCGTCACGGGCCCGCGCGTGGCCCTCGGCGCCGGCGAGCACGGCCTGAGTGCATACGTCGACGCGGACGCCCTCGTGGCGGCCCTCGACGCCACCGTCGCCGACATCACCGACCCCGAGTAGCCGGGCCTTCGCGTGCCTTTCTCCGAACCGCAGAGCCCAGACACGACACACCGGCGGGTCAGGCCGCGGCGCGGGGAGTCACCTTAGATCTCCGCAACCACGTCAATCCCGCGGGGCGGCACCCGGGACCAGGCAGGCATCGCCCTCGCAGGCTGTCGCGTCGGGGCTGCCGAGAATGGTGAGGCCCGACGCGGCCGCGGGCGCCTTCGGCTGGGTTGCCGCCGCATCCGTCTCGAGGGTCTCGCTCATGCGGTGGCCTCCTCGGACTCGTCGGCCGCATCCGTGTCGCGCTCGGTCCAGACCTGCTCGAGCACCTGGTCGAAGGTGTCAGACTCCTGTGCGCCCGAGACGCCGTACTTGTGGTCGATGACGAAGAAGGGCACCCCCTGGATGCCGAGCTCCTGGGCCATCTCCTGGTCGGCGCGTACTCCGGGAAGGTATTCATCCTCCTCGAGCGAGCGAACGACATCCGCGCGGTCCAGGCCGATCTCGGCCGCGAGGTCTGCAAGGTCCTCGACGCGGCCAACGTGCCTTCCCTCAATGAAGTAGGCCTTGAGCAGGCGTTCCTTCGCCTGCAACTGCTGGCCGTGTGCCTTGGCGTAGTGCACGAGTTGGTGGGCCTTCACCGTGTTGGTGTGCTTCAGGATGTCGTAGTCGTAGTCAAGACCCACGGCGGAGGCGATGCCCGTGACGCGTTCCAGCATCTGTCCCACCTGCGACGGGTCGATTCCCTTATGAGCGGCCAGAAAGTCCGTCTCGTTGCCGTCGAAATCGACGGGGGTATCGGGCGAGAGTTCATAGCTGTGGTACTCGACCTCCACCTCGCGGCCGTCGCCGCGCTCCGCGAAGATGCCAGACCCGGTCTCAAACTTGCGCTTGCCGATGTAACACCACGGGCATGCGATGTCTGACCAGATGTCTACTTTGATGGGAGTGCTCATACTGCCGTGCAACGCACGTGTCTAGCCGTTCATTCCGGGGGTGTCGACTGCTCCACCGAAGCGGCGGTTGCGGCTCGCGTACAGTGCGACGGCCTCCCACAGGTCGGCACGGGTGAAGTCCGGCCACAGCCGGTCCAGAAACACCATCTCGGCGTACGCGCTCTGCCAGAGCATGAAGTTGCTCGTGCGCTGCTCCCCCGAACTGCGCACGAACAGATCAACGTCGGGCAGCTCGGGTGCGTAGAGGTGGCGTGCAATCGACTTCTCGGTGATGGCCGAGGGCTTCATCCTGCCCGCGGCGACCTCCGTCGCCAGCGCGCGCACGGCATCCGCGATCTCGGTGCGACCCCCGTAGTTCACGCACATCGTGAGGGTGAGCACGTCGTTGCCGGCCGTCAGCTGCTCGGCGAACTGCAGTTCCTTGATCACGGATGCCCACAGCCGCGGCCTCCGCCCGGCCCACCGCACGCGCACCCCCCACTCGTTGAGCTGGTCGCGCCTGCGGTGCAGCACATCGCGGTTGAACCCCATCAGAAAGCGCACCTCGTCGGGAGAACGCTTCCAGTTCTCGGTCGAGAAAGCGTAGACGCTCAGGTGCTTCACGCCGATCTGAATGGCACCGGCCACCACATCGAGCAGCGATGCCTCCCCCGCGCGATGCCCCTCGATGCGAGTGAGCCCCTGCCGGTTCGCCCAGCGGCCGTTACCGTCCATCACGATGGCCACATGATCCGGCACAGCGGATGCCGGCATCGCGGGCGGGTACACACCTGTCCAGTCCAGCGGACGGAACGCGACCGCATCGCGGTGCGTGTACGGCTTCGGCTGCCTCACGCGATATCCGCCGCCGGCGTCGGGGCCGAACGGGCGTTCGCGCGCGCGGTTCTCTCGTCTGCCGTTGACGCACGACGATCCACATGTTGCAGGGAACGCAGGCCACGCTCGAGGTGCCACTGCGTGTATGCGGCGACGACACCGCTGGCGCGCGAGCGCGTGCCTTCGTCGGCGGCGTCCGCAACGCCCCACGCACCGGTCAGCAGGGCTCCCAGATGTTCGATCGTGGCGGTATCCAGCCGCGGTGCGCCCGTTGGCGCGCAGTCGGCGCACACCACCCCACCGAGCTGCACAACAATCGAGTCGTGCGGGCCCGGGGCACCGCAGCGCGAGCAATCTTCGAAACTCGGCGCCCAGCCTGCCATCGACAACGCCCGCAGCAGATACGAATCGAGGGTCATGCCGGGCCCGTGTTCGTGCCGCGCCAGCGAGCGCAGGGCCCCCACCAGCAGCAGGTACTGCTGCAGGGAGCCCTCCGCGTCGCTCAGCTTGTCGGCGGTCTCAACCATCGCGCTGGCGGCCGTGTAGCTCGCGTAGTCGTCGGCGATGGTCGCTCCGTATGACCCCAGCGATTCGGCCTGGGTGATCGTGTCGAGGCTGCGACCCTCGTAGAACTGAACATCGGCCACCATGAACGGCTCCAGCCTGGCGCCGAACTTGGAGCCGGTGCGCCGCACTCCTTTGGCCACCGCCCGCACCTTGCCGTGCGCGCGCGTGAGCATGATCACGATGCGATCTGCCTCACCCAGCTTGTGGGTGCGCAGCACAACGCCCTCATCACGGTAAACAGGCACGCCTCGATTATCCCCCGCGAAGCTGACGGATGCGCCGCTACACGCCCACAGTCTGCGCGGCCGTGCTCTGCTGTCCGCTCGTGAGGCGCACGGCACGGTTCGTCGCCGAGATCACCGCTTTGAGCGATGCCGTCGAGATGTCCGCGTCGATGCCGATGCCCCACAGGCGGCGCCCGTCCACGTCGAGTTCGACGTAGGCCGCAGCCACCGCATCACCGCCGGCCGACATGGCGTGCTCCACGTAGTCGTACAGCTTCACCGTGACACCGCGCTGGCTCAGCACACCGAGAAACGCATCGATCGGGCCGTTGCCGGCACCTTCGAACGACGAGACCTCGTCGCCGTCGCGCAGGGAGACAGACAGCGACAGCGCACCGTTCAGATCGCTGGCGGTGCGGATGCCCGCGAGTTCGAAACGCCCCCACCTCTCGTTGGCGTCGCGCGACGGCAGGTACTCGTCCTGAAAGATCGCCCAGATCTGGTCGCTGGTGACCTCGCCGCCCTCGGCATCCGTCTTGGCCTGCACCACACCCGAGAACTCGATCTGCAGCTTGCGCGGCAGGTCGAGCGCGTGGTCGGTCTTCAGCAGATAGGCGACGCCGCCCTTGCCTGATTGCGAGTTGACGCGGATCACCGCCTCGTAGCTGCGGCCCAGGTCTTTCGGGTCGACGGGCAGGTACGGTACCGCCCACTCGAGCTGGTCGACCGTGGTTCCCTGCGCCGCGGCATCCGCTGCCATCGCCTCGAAGCCCTTCTTGATGGCGTCCTGGTGCGAACCGCTGAACGCGGTAAAAACCAGGTCACCCGCCCAGGGGCTGCGCTCGTGCACCGGCAGCTGGTTGCAGTACTCGGCGGTGCGCTTGACCTCGTCGATGTTGGAAAAGTCGATCTGCGGGTCGATGCCCTGCGTGAACAGGTTGATGCCCAGCGCGACCAGGTCCACGTTGCCGGTGCGCTCACCGTTGCCGAACAGGCATCCCTCGATGCGGTCGGCTCCGGCCAGGTATGCCAGCTCGGCGGCGGCGATGGCCGTGCCGCGGTCGTTGTGCGGGTGCAGGGAGAGGATGACGTTCTCGCGGTGATTCAGGCGGCGCGACATCCACTCGATCGAGTCGGCATAGACGTTCGGCGTCGCCATCTCGACCGTGGACGGCAGGTTGATGATGACCTTGCGCTCGGGCGTCGGCTCGAAGACCTCCAGCACCTGGTTGCAAATGTCCACCGCGAACTCGAGCTCGGTGCCCGTGTAGCTCTCGGGCGAGTACTCGTAGTAGATGGTCGTGCCGGGCGCCTTCGACTCCATAGCGCGACAGATGCGCGCGCCATTGAGGGCGATGTCGATGATGCCCTGCTTGTCTTCGCGGAAGACCACGCGACGCTGCAGCACGCTCGTCGAGTTGTACAGGTGCACGATGGCCTGCTTCGCACCGACGATCGATTCGTAGGTGCGCTCGATCAGGTGTTCGCGCGCCTGGGTGAGCACCTGGATGGTGACGTCATCCGGAATCGCCTTCTGCTCGATGAGGCTGCGCACGAAATCGAAGTCGGTCTGGCTGGCGCTCGGAAAACCGACCTCGATCTCCTTGTAGCCCATAGAGACCAGCAGATCGAACATGATGCGCTTGCGCTCGGGGCTCATCGGATCGATGAGCGCCTGGTTGCCGTCGCGCAGATCGACGGCGCACCAGCGCGGTGCCGCCGTGATGCGGTTGTCAGGCCAGGTGCGGTCGGGCAGTTCGACGCGAATCTGCTCGTGGTACGGACGGTACTTGTGAATCGGCATGGCGCTCGGCGCCTGATTGTTCTTCATGGTCTTCTACTTCTCCTCGCGAATGGTGGTCAGCCAACGACAAACTCCGCGACGAGGGAGGCCTGAATTAGGACTCGTCGCGGCAGCTAAGGAGGAGCAAACCGTACGGCACAAAATAGAGAATACCACCAGCGGATGCGCGCCGCGCCTTCCCGGCGGGACGCACCCTACGCGCGGCCACGCACCAGCGTGGCGGCCTCCGCGATGGAGACGGTCGGCAGGTAGGCCCTCGCGAGTGCCAGGCCTATCGTCGGAAGCGCGACGGCATCCGGATACGCCATGAGCAGCGGGTGAAACTCGGGCTGGAACTTTCGCTTGAACGAGAGCAGGGAACGAAAACCGTAGACCGGTTCCAGCGACGTGCTCAGGTAGCCGAGAATGCGGTCGGTGAAGGACGCCGCGTCGCTGGTGACGCCCCCCGTGTGCGCCAAGGGGGCGGCCGAGAGACTCATGAATTCGATGCCGTCGTCGCGCATTCGCTCTGCAGCAGAGGCGATGAGAAACTCCATCACCCCGTTGATGCCGTCGGGGCGACGACGCATGAAGTCGAGGGTCCATCCGATCACCACACCGTCTCGATACGAGGGCAGCCAACTGGTGACGCCCTCGACCAACCCCGCCTCGTCGACGGCCAGCATGAGGCGAACCGCAGGGTCGCGCAGTTCGTCGAGTCCACCGAGCGTGAAGCCCATCTCGGGCAGTTCCTTCTCGGCCACCCACTGTTCTGACATCTCAGCCAGCTGCGCCGACTGCGTCAGGGAGAGAGCGGAATACGAGGACCACACGGCACGAACGCCCGCGCGTTGGGCACGGTTGATGGAGCTGCGCACGTCCTGCCAGCGTTTGCCGGTGGTGCTCCACTCCCGGGGCCGGATCACGGTCTCTTCGGCCACGATCATGCTCTCCCACCCCATCGAGTCGAACACCTGCTTGAGTTCGCTCGGAACGCTGTAGAAGACCGGGATCCAATCGTTGTCATCGCAGAATTGCGCAAATCGACCGATAGATTTCTCCGTCGAGGCCGCCGAACCAAACGGGCTGCCCACGGTGAGCGCCACTCGACCCACGACGCGATAGGCGACGGCGGTGTCTCCCGCGGCGTCGAACCAGTAGGAGTTACCCGGCCAGGTGGCCATGAACGACAGCGCATCGCCCCCGCCGGTTTCAAGCAGGGTGCGGATGCGTGCGACGTCACTACCGTGCTCGCGCGCCGGCGTGTCGAGCAGGGGTCGAATCGCGGCCAGCACCACTATCGCCCAGAAGACCGCGCCGACACCGTGATACAGGGCAAACCCCAGCGGAGTGTTCGGCAAGAAATCCACTGGCGCGTGCCGAACGAAGCCGAGGGGCACGAAGCGTTCGGCAACGTCCGCCAGCAGGTCGCCCAGGTTGACCGCGCGCGTGAACGCCGAATCGCGCACGGCCCAGCCCGCCCCGACGTACACCGCCGCGAGGCCGGCGCCCGCGATGATCACGGTCAGCACGTATTGCCGGATGCGACGCCGCGACGCCAGCAATGTGAAGTGCCTGCGCAAGACGACCAGGGCGATGGCTATCAGCAGCGGCAGCAGCATCGACACGATGAGAGCCAACGCCACCTCCCAGTACCGCGCGGGAGTGTGGGCCAGGCCGGGCCGCGATCCCGGCGCGGGGAACAGCCCGAACGCGACAGCGCCGAGAACGGTGAGAAACAGGTTCACCGCCACCGCGAGCCACACGGCGAACCTCCTCGAGCGCACGAGCCCGTATGAGGCCAGAAGCAGCGCAATGAGCGGCACGATCGAGACGAGAACCGCTCCGGGGCTGTCGATGCGCTCCAGGGTGAGATCGCGCAGACAGCTGCTCGTCACATCCGTCACACGGCACATGTTGAGCACTCCCCCCGCATCGGGAACGCTGTCGCTGATCAGCATGGCCACGGGCGCCAGCGGGCCAAAGCGCGTGGGGGCGAGCAACGCAATGACGGGGCCGATGGCCGAGATCGCCACCACTGACGCCATCAGTACCCGAATCTCGTGATGGGAGCTGCGGGTCCACGCCAGCACATGCCGTTGCGAGCGCATCACCATGCCGAGCAGCAGGCCGATGAGCACGGCGAGCAGCCGGTAGAGGTCTGACGGCTGGCCCGAGTAGAGCAGAAAGACGAGGGAGATGAGAAGGGTCAGCACGCGGATCCGGCGTCGCCACAGCACACTGGCGAATCCGCTCGCCGTCATGATGGTGCCGGCGATGGCGGTCAGGGGGTCGAGCGAGGCCAGTTCTATCACCCGGTGCGACCACAGTTCGTTGCCGTGACTTCCCAGTGCCTGCAGGCCGATGCCCGCCACCGTTCCGGCGACTCCCGTCACCACGAACGCGATGAGCGTACGGCGCCACCCCATGAGCGACTCCGCCACGCCGACGACGATGGCCGCGACCGCGAGAACGAGTACGAGTTCCGCCGCCGTATTGGTGAAGACGAAGCTGGTCAGCGGCGTCCACCACTGATGTTGCTCGATGAAGGGCTCATAGCCGGTACCCACACCGAGCCGGTAGCCATGATGCCGCTGGGCCAACGCCGGCGTCGCGGCGGCGATGACGATGAGCACCAGCACATAGCTCGACGTAAACGGATGCGTGCGCACCAGGTTTCCGAGGAACCCGAGCGTCGGATGCACCCGAGCACGCATGCTCATCAGCCCAGGCCCAGGCGCGTAGAGACAGCGGGGATGGCGAGCTTCAGCAAATACCTCACGGTATTCCAGTCGTGACCGGTGTTCGGGGAACGGGTCAGCGTCGTGGTCACTCCCGCGGCATTCGCCCCGTCCTGCAGGGCAAGCGCGTACCGCGTGTATTTCGCGTCGAGTGCCCCCACTCCGAAAAAGGCCCAGCTGTCGGCATATGGCGCATGGCGCGCCAACAGTGTGAGCGGCTTGGCCGCGTCGTAGGCGGCCGCGGAGCCCCCGAAGCCTTTCGCCACGGTCGCCGCGCCGATGGTCGGTGCGATCTCGCCCGAGATGTCAATGACCGACCCAAACAGATTCGGATGCCCAAAGCCAAACTGTGTGGCACAGGTGCCGCCCTGCGAGAATCCGCCGACCGCCCAGTATCTGGCACTCGAGCTGACCTTGAGGTGACTCTTGATCCACTTCGGCACGTCCACCGTGAGATACGTCTCCGAATTTCCCAGCGGCGAGTCAACGCACATCGGATTGCGGTCGGGAGAACCGAGCTGATCGGGCGCCACGACAATCGGGGCGAGACCGTGATGGGCGGCGGCGAACGCGTTCAGGTCAGCGGTCGCCTTTCCGGCCAGAAGCATGTCGCTCGGGTGGCCTGGCTGTCCTGCGAAGAGCACGAGCACCGGCAGCACCGGCGGATGCGCAACGAGCGCCGCCGGCGGAAAGTAGACGTCCGCGGTTCGTGCCTTGAACCCGGAAATGGTGGCAGGGATGGTCACCGCTCCCACCGTGCCTGCGTCGGGCATTCCCGCCGGTGCTCTCCAGTCGGCGCCCAGATGCGGATCCATCACCCCGGACTTTCCCGCCACCTCGTGATGGGCCAGCGCGCGATAGGCGGTCAGGCCCATCGCCTCTTTCACCGTGGAGTATGCACCGAAGTCGACGTTGATGGCTGCCGCAGACGTGAGAAGAAAGATCGGCACGGCAAGCACCGCGATGACCTTGCGCCACCAGCGGCTCCCCCACAGGTTGGCAACAGCCACGAAGACCCCGACGAAGGCAAGGATCGCCCAGATGCGCGTCACCAGAGTCAACGGCACCCCGAACACATCCCACACATCGGCAAGGAGCCAACACGTCACGTATCCGACAATGGCGCCGAGCACGAGAGCGACAAGCGACTGCAGCAGCAGCCGACGTGGCGGCATGCGCACCAGCAGATAGACGAACAGGACCGCTGCCGCGACATCCAGCGGGATGAGAAAAGCGGTGGACGCTATCTTGAGGGCGAGCAGACCAGCGATCATCGGGGCAAACCTTTCACGGACCGGAAACTCCATTCTCGGGCTGCACGATGCTTCTCAGCCTACGGATAGCCTTCACGTCCACAACTCACGGGGGCTCTCTGTCGAATGTTCAGCTTCTTCTCATTCAACGGCGAGCGCGACAACCGGAGAGACACGCGTCGCCCGTCTGGTCGGTGCTACGGATGCCAACACCGCAAGCACCGCTGCGCCCACAACCGCCAGCGCCACGACAGGCCAGGGCACACTCGGGGCCACCAATCCAGGCCCCCCTTGAATGGAGCCCAACAGGGATTGTGCGCCCGCCCAGCCATAGAAGACCCCCAGCACGAGCCCGGCCAGCACCGAGGCCACCGTCATCTGCACGCTCTCCGCCAGAATCATCGCTCGTACCTGACCGCCGCTGAAGCCGAGCGCCCGCAGCAGCCCCAGTTCACGCGAGCGCTGCAGCACACTGAGCGAGAGATTGTTGATCATGCCGACGGCCGCTATCACCGCCGAGAAACCGATGAGCACCGAGAAGACAGAGGTGGTGATATCGAGCACCTGGCCGGTCCCCTGGTACAGCTCGGGGTCATTGGCCGCTCCGGCGAACACGATGGTGCGATAGCTCTGCACAGCAACGGCGAACATGGTGATGAGCGTGACGCCGATGACGAGCCCGATGGTCGTGCGCGAGCTGCGTTCCGGGTAGCGCACGGCATTGGCCGCCGCCAGGCGTGCCGGCGCCGATCTGCCGAGTAGCGAACCGGTGAACCGCAGTACCGGGGGCATCACGAGGTGCGCGCCGAACACCAGGCCGGTGAACGAGACGACACCGCCGACGAGTCCCACTAACACGCCAAGGGGCGAGACGAGCCCGATCATGATGCCCAGTGCCAGAAATCCGAAGCCGATCACCATCAGCACTATCGCGAGAATGTTGCGGCCCGTGCGCCCCACGCTCTGCTCGCGACTGGGCTCTTCGGCGTTACCCGTGGCCTGCATCGGGCTGACCGAGAGCACCCGGCGCGACCCGATCCAGGATGCCAGCCACGTGCTCAGGATCACTATGACCACCGGCAGCACAAGAAGCGGCGAGACAAAGCTGTATGACAGATCGGGCAGCGTTCCGGAAGAGACCAGGATCGCTACCCCGATCATCGTGGCGATGACGCCGACGGCCGCCCCGGTCAGCGAACCGAGAACACCGACGAGAAAGCCCTCGCCCGCGACAGCGCGACGCTGAGCAGCCGCACTCGACCCGATCAGCCGCAGCAGTGCAATGGTGCGTGTGCGGCCGGCAATGATCGTGGCAA
Organism: Leifsonia sp. Root112D2; assembly: GCF_001424905.1. Taxonomy (NCBI): domain Bacteria; kingdom Bacillati; phylum Actinomycetota; class Actinomycetes; order Micrococcales; family Microbacteriaceae; genus Leifsonia; species Leifsonia sp. Root112D2. Next base: position 2,582,685 of record NZ_LMCU01000001.1, on the reverse strand, counting down.
AGGTGTTGGTCGTCACGATGGCACCGACGTAGACGGCTATCACGATGAAGACCATGGCGACGATCGTGAGCATGAGCTGCACGGAGCCGTGTTCTCCGACGGAATCCTGCGCAATATAGGTTGACAGCACCCCCGTGGCCAGCAGCAGCGTCACGCCGAACGCCGAGCTGAGGGCGGAGACGAGAATGCTGGCCCGGTGTTCCCGGGCGCCCGAAGCCAGTGAGGCGAATCCGCGGCTCATGAGCGGCGCTCCATCGCCAGCATGTATCCGGAGATGTCCTCGGCGCTGGAGCGCGCACGCTCATTGACCACCCGGCCGTCGGCCAGGAACAGAATGCGATCGGCATGGCTGGCCGCAATCGGGTCGTGCGTGACCATCGCGATGCTTTGGCCATAGCTCGTGCTCGCGGCGGCGAGCAACGCGAGCACCTCATGGCCCGTGCGCGAGTCGAGGTTGCCGGTGGGCTCGTCGGCGAAGATGAGGTCGGGCTTGGTGGCGAGAGCCCTCGCGATGGCCACGCGCTGCTGCTGCCCGCCGGAGAGTTCGTGCGGGCGATGCCGCAGCCGGTCCGACAGGCCGAGGGTGCCCGTCAGGTGGTCGACCCACTCGCGTTCGGCGGCTGAAGGCCTGCGCCCGTCCAATTCGAACGGAAGCATGATGTTTCCCTCGATATCCAGCGTCGGTACGAGGTTGAACGACTGGAACACGAAGCCGACTCGACGCCGACGCAGCACCGTGAGCTGACGGTCTCCCATGCCGGTGATGTCGGTGTCGCCGAGCCACACCCGCCCGCTGCTGACCGTATCGAGCCCGGCCATGATGTGCATGAGAGTCGACTTGCCGGAGCCGCTCGGACCCATGATTGCCGTGAATTCACCGCTGCGGATGCCGATTGAGACGTCGTCGAGGGCCGTCACGGCGTTCGCGCCGACCCCATAGGATTTGGTGGCATTTGCAACGCGTGCAACAAGGCCGATGTCTACTGTGCTGATTTCCATGCTCCCACGCTAGAAATCAGACGGTGGGAGGCGAATCGGGCTGGGTGATGATCCTTGTCACTCCTGCGAATGACTGCATTGGAATGGCGATCAGCCCGTGAGACCATGCCCGAAGGCGTAGACGACAAGCTGCACGCGATCACGCAGCGACAGTTTGCTGAGAATGCGGCTGATGTGCGTCTTGACCGTCGCCTCGCTGAGGTACTCCGCGCCCGCGATTTCCGCGTTGCTCAGGCCACGCGCGGCAAGCGAGAATATCTCCCGCTCGCGCGCCGTCAGCGCGCCGTATTCGGCGGGTACCGCTGGCGTGGCGGCCGCCGGTGTTCTCGAAAAGTGTTCGAACAACTCCCGTGTCGCACCGGGGGCAATCACCGCGTTGCCCGCGTGCACGGTGCGGATGGCTGCGAGTAGAAACTCGGGTTCGGCATCCTTCAGCACGAAGCCGCTCGCACCACCGCGAATGGCACGCGCCGCAGACTCGTCCAGATCGAAGGTGGTGAGCACGATGATGCGTGGCGCGTCGACCCCCCGGCGCGTGGCCGAGGCGATGATCGACTCGGTTGCAGCGATTCCGTCCATGACGGGCATTCGGATGTCCATCAGCACGACATCCGGCGCGACCCGTTCCACAAGCTGCCCGCCCTCGACGCCGTTTCCCGCTTCGCCGACGAATTCGAGGTCGGGCTGGGAGCTCACCAGCATGCGGATTCCGGCGCGAAACAGCGCCTGGTCGTCGACGAGGGCAACCGTGATTGCCGCCGCGCTCACGCGAGCGTCCCGGGGTGCGGGCCGACGGCCGAGGGCAAATACGCGCTCACCGTGAAGAGGCCGTTGCCCGGCTCGGCGCTCAGCCAGCCGCCGGCGAGGGTGGCTCTCTCGCGCATGCCCGGTACGCCGTGCCCGCCGCGCGCGCCGCTCGGCAGTGCCGGCACCAGCGGCATTCTGTTGATCACCGTGAGCTTCACGCCGTCCTGCCTCCAGTCGATCACCAGCTGTGCCTCCTCATTCGTGTCTCCGTGTCGAAGGGCATTCGTGAGCGCCTCCTGCACGATGCGATAGATCGCCATCTGCAGTCCGCCGCCCAACGGCGTCGGCACCCCCTCCTGCGTGAACGCTACCGGCAAACCGGCATGGTTCAGCTGTTCGAGGAGCCGTTGAAGATCGTCGATTCCGGGCTGAGGGCCCGATCCCTGGCTGTGCCGCAGTTCCCCGAGCAGCAGCCGCACATCGCCGAGCGCCTCGCGCGCTGTCGTCGAGATGGTCTTCAGGGCCTCATCCACCGATTCCGGGTCGGCGTGCCTCGCGTATCGGGCGCCATCGGCCTGGGCTATCACCACCGCGAGTGAGTGCGCGACAACGTCATGCATGTCACGCGCGATGCGGTTGCGCTCCTGCTCGACAACCACGCTCTGCTGAGCCCTCTGCCGCTGCTCCTCCGCCGCAATCTGCGCGCGCCTGCTCACGCGCGCATTTCGCCAGGTGCGGGCGAGTAGCCCCAGCACCCACGAGAGGCCCAGTACCGTGGCGCTGACGACGGCAAGGAAGACGAATTGCAGCGCCAACTCGCCGAGCCGACTTGAGACTGCCGAGAACATCGTCTGTGAGAGCGCACTCGTGAGCGTGAGATACAACGCGGCGACTATCGCACCGACGCCGGCCGAGATCAGGCCCGCCCAACGCGTGATTCGATCCCCGTATGCCGAGGTGGCATATAACACGGCAAGAATCGCGACATCGCCCGGCGTAATGCCGCCCCCGCCGAGCATCTGTCCTATCGCCGAGAACCAGGCGACGCCCAGCGCGACGGGTGGGGACAGCCTGCGCAGGGCGAGGGCAATGCTCAAGCCGAGCAGAACGAGCAGAGCGTGAGCGCTCTGACCGAAGACTCCCACTGCGGCCAACAGGAAGAACGCCGCGGCTATCACCACGTCGAGCACCAGTTGCGTGCGGCTCAGCCGACGTACGAGCACCGGCTCGTCGCTTCCCGGGGCGGCCTGTGGGGTGACGGCGCCCCCGGACTGGGCCAGCCACACCAGCACGGATGAGCCCGCCGAGCGCTGGGTGAGGCGCTGACGACCGACGACGAAGCCGAGCAGCCACGCCATCACCTGGCCGATGGAGAGCATGAGCACGACAAGCACGGTACGTACGAGCGCGCCCGCCCCACCGGGAGCGGCGGGAACAATGCTCGATTCGGCCGCGAAAAGCAGGAGGTACGCGCCGATGGGGCCTACAAGCAGTGCGCCCGCGAGAGCCAGCCATCGCGTGACGGGGCGCCCGTGCGAGACGATGCCGGTCACCGCGAGCAGCAGAGCGAGGTACCCGCACCACTGACCACTGGTGGGAAGAGCGACGACATCGATCAGGTCGAGCAGCACCCCGAGAGCCGCAATGCCCAGCGCCGTCGATGGAGCGATGCGCGAGAGTGCGATGGCACCGCAGAGAAACACCATCGTGATGGTGCCTCGAACGTCCTGACCGAGCTGGGCCAGCAGCCACAGCGTGAGAAAGAGCACTCCGATGACCGGCTCCAGCAGCCAGCGAAAGGGTATGAGTCTCTCCAACACCCCTCAACCGTATGTGGTGAGGGCGCAGAGGGACGCCGCAGGCATCCGAAATCATTCTTCGGATGTAGCCTTCGACACGCGCAGGGACCGACCAGCCGCTCACGCAGCGACTAGAACCCCAAGCGCCCCAGCTGCTTCGGATCGCGCTGCCAGTCCTTGGCAACCTTGACCCTGATCGAGAGGAAGACCTGCTTGCCGACAAGCTGCTCGATCGGAGGACGGGCACGCACGCCGATGTCGCGCAGGCGACCGCCCGATTTTCCTATCACTATCGCCTTCTGGCTGTCACGCTCCACGAACAAGTTCGCGTACACCTCGACGAGTTCCTTGTCGTCGCGCTCCACGATGTCGTCGATGGTAACCGCCAGCGAGTGCGGCAGTTCGTCCTGCACCCCTTCGAGTACGGCCTCGCGCACGTATTCGGCAATGCGCGACTCGAGCGACTCGTCCGTTATCGCATCGGCCGGGTACAGCGCGTGCTCCGAGGTCGGCAGCAGCTTGATCAGCTCGGAGGTGAGCGTGTCGAGCTGGATGTGACTGGTCGCCGAGATCGGAACTATCGCCTCCCATTCGCGCAGCTGCGAGATCGCCAGCAGCTGCCCCGCCGTCGCCGGTCGGCTGGCCGCGTCGATCTTGGTGACGATGGCCACCTTCTTGGCCCGCGGAAAGGCATCCAACTGTTCGTTGATGAAGCGGTCGCCCGGACCGATCTTCTCATTGGCCGGAACGCACAGTCCGATGACGTCGACATCGGCGAGCGTCGACTGCACGAGCGAATTCAACCGTTCGCCGAGCAGGGTGCGGGGACGATGGATGCCCGGGGTGTCGACCACAATCAATTGGCCGCCCGTGCGATGCACGATTCCGCGGATCGCGCGCCTGGTGGTCTGCGGCTTGGAACTCGTGATGGCCACCTTCTCGCCCACCAGGGCATTCGTGAGTGTGGACTTGCCGACATTCGGTCGGCCGACGAACGATACGAACCCCGCACGGTAACTGCTCATTGTTCTTGTTCTCCCACGTTGCTCGTCTCTCGTTGCACTATCACCGTGCTGAGCCGCTTGCGCCGCCCCTCGGTGCGCTCGGCCGTCAGAATCAATCCATCGGTACTGACCACCGAGCCGGGAATCGGCAGGCGCCCGAGAACCTTGGCGAACAGGCCACCGACCGAATCCACGTCGTCATCGTCGAGCTCCAGGCCGAACAATTCGCCGAGTTCGTCTACAGCCAGTCTCGCACTGACTCGATAGCGCCCATCACCAAGCTGCTGAACGAGCTCGACGTCGCGGTCGTATTCATCGGAAATATCGCCGACCAGTTCCTCAATGAGGTCTTCCAGCGTGACCAATCCGGCGATGCCGCCGTACTCGTCGACGACCATCGCGAGATGGTTGGATTCGAGCTGCATCTGCCGCAGCAGAGCATCCGCCTTCTTCGATTCGGGAACGAACAGCGCCGTCCTCGCCAGCGATCCTGCCGTCACCTCGGCGGAGTCGCTCGACCGCTCGAAGCTGCGGCGAGCCACGTCGCGCAGATACACGATACCCGTCACGTCGTCCGGGTCGCCGTTCACGACGGGAATGCGCGAGATCCCCCTGCTCAGCAACAGCCCCATGACGGTTTCGAGCGAGGCGGATGCGTCGATGGTCACCATGTCGGTTCGGGGAATCATGACCTCACGCACGACGGTCTCGTTGAACTCGAAGATCGAATGGATGAGTTCGCGATCGTCCTCCTCGAGCACATCGAGCGCCGTCGCCTCGTCGACGATGCTGAGCAATTGTTCCTCGGATGCGACCACCGACGACCGCGCCCGCGACGGCGTCACCCTGTTGCCCAGACTCACGAGGGCATCGGCGAGCGGCCCGAGCAAAACGCGCAGCGCGTGCACAAGGGGCGCTGTCAGCCGCAAGACCGCCCGCGAGTGCATGCGACCGACGCTGCGCGGGCTCGCACCGACCAGAACAAAAGAGGCGCCCGTCATGATCAGCGCGGAGAGGATGAGCGTGAGCCACCACTGCTCCAGCAGCGTGGAGAAGGCCAGGGTCACCAGCACGGCTGCCGTCGATTCCGCGGTGATGCGCATGAAGCTGATGGCGTTGAGGTGCGCGCCTGGATCTGCGGAGATGGCCGTGAGCGACCGCGCGGAGCGGGAGCCTTCGGCCAGCTCGGCGATGTCGACGCGGGACTGCACCGAGATCGCCGCATCGACCGCGGCCATCAGTCCGCCGAAGGCGACCAGCAGGAGGGCGACGATGAACACCACTGCAACGAGCATGGCTCTTGCTAACGTCGTCGTTCGTTCATGGCGAAGCCGACGAGGATGTCGCGCTGAATGCCGAACATTTCCTTCTCCTCCTCGGGCTCGGCATGATCGAAGCCGAGAAGGTGCAGCAGACCATGAGTCGTGAGCAGCAGTAACTCGTCCATCGTGCCGTGGCCGGCCGTTTCGGCCTGCGCCTGCGCCACCTGGGGGCACAGCACAATGTCGCCGAGGAGTCCTGCCGGTGTCGGCTGCTCCTCGGTGCCCGGCCGCAGTTCGTCCATGGGAAAGCTGAGCACATCGGTCGGGCCGGGCTCATCCATCCATTGCACGTGCAACTGCTCCATGGCCGCCTCGTCGACCAGCACTATCGCGAGTTCGGCATCCGGATGCACGTGCATCACGTCGAGTGCGAACACGGCAAGACGCTGCAGCGCCGCCTCATCAACGGCGATCGCCGATTCGTTGTTGACTTCGATCGACATTCTTCAGCGCCCTCGTTTCGGCAGCCGGTCGCGCGGAGTTCCCGCACGCCGTTCGGTTCGGTTGGCGAATTCACGCGCCTGTTCCCGCTCATAGTGCTGGGCCTGACGCTGCGCGTCGTACTCGGTGTACGCATCCACGATGCGAGCGACCAGGTTGTGCCGCACCACATCGTCGCTCGTGAGCCGGGCGAAGTGGATGTCGTCGACGTTATCGAGCACGCGCGTCACCAGCCGCAGCCCGCTGGCCGCTGTCGGCAGGTCCACCTGCGTGATGTCGCCGGTGACCACCATGCGCGAGCCGAACCCGAGCCGGGTCAGGAACATCTTCATCTGCTCCGGCGTGGTGTTCTGCGCCTCGTCGAGCACGATGAAGGAGTTGTTGAGCGTACGTCCACGCATGTACGCCAGCGGCGCTACCTCAACGGTGCCTGCCGCCAGCAGCTTGGGCACGATCTCGGGGTCCATCATCTCGTTGAGAGCATCGTAGAGCGGGCGCAGATAGGGGTCGATCTTGTCGGTGAGAGTGCCGGGCAGAAAGCCGAGACGTTCGCCGGCCTCCACCGCGGGCCGGGTGAGAATGATGCGTTCGACCTCTTTGCGCTGCAGCGCCTGCACGGCCTTGGCCATGGCGAGATAGGTCTTGCCGGTTCCGGCCGGGCCGATACCGAAGACGATGGTGTTGTTGTCTATCGCGTCTACGTATTGCTTCTGCCCGGGCGTCTTGGGGCGGATGCTCTTGCCCCGCGAACTCAGGATCGCTTGCCCGAACACGTCGGCGGGGCTCTGCCCGTCGCCCGTGCCGAGGATGCGCGCCGACGACGCCACGTCATCGGGGGCGATCTCCTGCCCGCCGCGCACGAGGGTGAGCAGCTCGCCAATGAGCCGGGAGGCGGCATCCACCTGTGTCGCATCACCGCTGAGTGTGATCTCGTTGCCGCGCACCAGCACGGAGACAAGAGGGTACTGCTTCTCGATGGTCGTCAGCAGTCGATCCTGCGGTCCGAGCAGGCGCACCATCTCGACGCCGTCGACGTGCAGTCGGGCTTCGCTCGGCGGTACCTCAGAGCTTGCCAAGGGTTCCCTCGCTCAGAGCGCCGTCGGTGCCGCCACCGAGCAAATGGGCGTGCACGTGGAAGACGGTCTGCCCGCTCGAGGCGCCCGTGTTGAAAATCAGCCGGTACTCGCCGTTCGTCTGCTCGTCGGCGAGCCGCTGCGCCACGGAGACGATCTCGGCGAGAAGCTCTGGATCGCCCGCGGCGAGCTCGGTGACGTTGCGGTACTTCTCGGTCTTGGGCACGACGAGCAGATGCACAGGCGCCTGCGGATTGATGTCGCGGAACGCTATGACGCGCTCACCGTCGAACACGACATCGGCGGGAATCTCCCCCGCGATGATCCGCGTGAATATCGAACGCTCGTCCTCGGCCATACGACTATCTTAACGTGGCGTCACCAGCGCCCAAGCGCCGCGTTGAGCACGGCGAGAGCGGCCGGCCCCGCCGTGGAGGTGCGCAGAACGCCGGAACCGAGACACATCGCCTCCGCACCGGACGCGGCGAAGGCCTCGAGCTCACTCGGTGAGATGCCACCCTCTGGCCCGACCACGAGAACGATCTGCCGGCCATCCGGCACTATCGCGCTCAGTGACGTCGATGCGGTCGGCTCCAGCACGACAACACGCTGTGCGGATGCCCGCCCGGCCAGCTGCGCCGTGCTCTCAAGAGCATGCACCTCGGGCAGCCACGCCCGGATCGACTGTTTTGTCGCCTCGCGCACGATACTGGTCCATCTCTCGCGCCCGCGGTCGAGCTTGGCGCCCTCCCAGCGGGAGACCGAGCGTGCCGCCGCCCAGGGAATCACTCCATCGACGCCGAGCTCGGTTGCCGCCTGAACCGCCATCTCGTCGCGGCCCCCCTTGGCGAGCGCCTGCGCAAGATGGATGCCGATCTCGGCCTTCTGAATGTGCCGCACCTCCGCGACCTGCAGCACCAGTTCCGCCGGCGACGCACTCACAACAGACCCGCTCACCACGAGTCCACGCCCGTTGCCGATGGAGACCGCCTCGCCGAGACGGGTGCGGTTCACGGTGACGGCGTGCTTGGCCTCTGCGCCGAGCAGCGAGACGCGGGAACCGACATCCGCCGATTCGAGGTCGTCACGCAGAAAGAGGGAACTCATATCCGCTACAGGCAGCCTGCTAGACGCGCAGGAAGCGGTCCCGCAACTTGGCGAACAGCCCCTGCTGGAACTGCGCCAGCGCCGGCGCCTGCTGCTTGCGGCCGTCAGCGAACTGCTTGAGCAGCTCGCGCTCACGGTGGTCCAGCTTGGAGGGCGTGATCACCTGGATACCGATCTTGAGGTCTCCCCGTCCGCTGCCACGCAGGTGCGTGACGCCACGGTCCTTGATGGTGAGCACCTCGGCGCTCTGGGTGCCCGGCTTCACCTCCACCTCGATATCCCCGTCGAGGGCTTTCACCGTGGCGCTCGTGCCGAGGATCGCATCCGTCATCTCGACCTCGAGCGTGGCGAGCAGATCGTCGCCGTCGCGGCTGAAGATGTCGTGGTGGCGAACCTTCATCTCCAGGTAGAGATCTCCGTTCGGGCCGCCCGCGGGGCCGGCCTCACCACTGCCGGGCATCTGCAGTCGCAGCCCGGTTTCGACACCGGCAGGGATGTCGATGGGAACCGTTCGACGGGCGCGCACCCGTCCCTGGCCCTGGCAGGTGGCACAGGGCGTGGCGATGACGGTGCCGTAACCACGGCAGGTGCCGCACGGGCTCGAGGTCATCACATTGCCGAGCAGTGAGCGCACGGCCCGCTGGATCGACCCGGTGCCGTGGCAGATGTCACAGGTGACAGGGGCTGTGCCCGGCTGGCAGCAACTGCCGTTACACGTTTCGCAGGTCACCGCTGTGTCGACCTCGAGGTCGCGGTGCGTGCCGAAGATGACTTCGTCGAGATCGATCTCCACGCGCAGCAGGGCGTCCTGGCCGCGTTCCTTGCGGGACTTCGGACCGCGGCTGCCGCCGCCTCCGCCGAAGAAGGTCTCGAAGATGTCGCCGAAGCCGCCGAAGCCCTGTTGGCCGCCGAAGCCCTGCTGCCCGCCGCCCAGGTCATAGTTCTGCCGCTGCTGCGGGTCGCTGAGCACATCGTAGGCGTGCGTGACGAGTTTGAACCGCTCCGAGGCATCCGCACTCGGATTCACATCAGGGTGCAGCTCACGCGCTAAACGGCGATAGGCCTTCTTGATCGCTTCGGGCGAGGCGTCGCGCTCGACGCCCAGAACTTCATAGTGGTCGGCCACAGATGGCATTTCCTTCTCGTGTTGCGTGATTTAGTTCTCGCCGAACAGGCGTGACAGGTAACGGGCGACGGCACGCACGGCCGCCATGTTGTTGGAATAGTCCATGCGCAGTGGGCCGAGCACCCCGAGCCGGGCCACAATGCCGCTCGAGGAAGAATAGCCGCTGGTGAGTACGGATGTCTCGGCGAGCCCGAATGGCGCGTTCTCACGGCCGATGCTCACCGAGACGCCATGCTGGTCGGCGGCCATCTCGCCGAAGAGCCGCAACAGGATCACCTGCTCTTCGATGGCCTCGAGCACGGGAAAGATACTGCCGGTGAAATCGTGCTCGGTACGCACCAGGTTGGCCGCACCCGCCATCAACAGCTTCTCCTGGCGGTTCGCCTCGATCTGGTCGACGAGCGTCTCGACGATCACCGCGACCGCCTCGCGGTGGCCCGGGGCAAAATCGGTGTGCACCTCGTGCAGGGCGGCCGCCGCATCCGCCAGCGGCAACCCGACCGTCAGCGAGTTGAAAGAGGCGCGCAGTCGCGCGAGAAGAGCGTCGTCGACATCCACGGGCGTCTCGATCACACGCTGCTCAACCGCACCGGTCTCGGCGATGAGCACCGAGAGCAGGCGTCGGGGCGCGAGCGTGACGAATTCGATGTGCCGCACCCGCGAACGCGACACCGAGGGATATTGCACGAGCGCAACCTGGTGCGTGAGCTGAGAGAGCAGCCGCACCGTACGCGCGAGCACATCATCCACATCGACGGATTCGCCGAGAAAGGCCTCGATGGCCTGCTTCTGCACCGAGGAGAGCGGCTTGACGTCGGCCAGGCGGTCAACGAACAGCCGATAGCCCTTGTCTGTCGGAACCCGACCCGACGAGGTGTGCGGTGCCGCGATCAGTTCCTCTTCTTCGAGCGCAGCCATGTCGTTGCGGATGGTCGCGGCGGAGACTCCGAACGGATGCCGCTCGGCGATGGTCTTGGAGCCGACGGGCTCCCGTGAGGCCACATAGTCCTGAACGATGACCCGCAGAACCTCGAGGCTACGATCCGAAACCATTCGCCCCTCCGATCCCGCGTTGCTTAGCACTCGGTCAGTCTGAGTGCTAATCATATCGCGTCCGACCAAAAACAGCGTTGCACGGCTGCTTCACAGGCAGTACCTTGTTGGATACCGCACGAGCGGTGCGATCTCGCACACCATCCGTCTGAAAGGCATGATGATGACCGATCCAAACGCCCAGCCCCCGTACGAGCAGCCCGCTGGGCAGCCCCAGCAGCCGATCGCTCCCGCCGCACCATTCACCGCAGCCGAAGACAAGCAGTGGGCCATGTGGTCGCACTTCGGCGGCGTGCTCAGCTGGATTCCGCCCCTGATCATCTGGCTCATCGGCAAGGATCGCGGCCGTCTGACCGACCAGGAAGGCAAGGAGTCCCTCAACTTTCAGATCACCATGGTGATCGCGTGGGTCGCCCTGCTCATCGTGAATTCGATACTGCTGTTCGTGCCGCTCATCGGCGGGCTCATCGGCACCCTGCTCTATCTGGCACTGCTCGTGGTACAGATCCTGTTCCCGATTCTCGGCGGCGTGAAGGTGAACGGCGGCGGCACATACCGCTACCCGGTCAACTTCCGTTTCATCAAGTAGCCTCGAGAGATGTCAAACGCCACTCCACCGCCGCCTCCCGCGAACCAGTACCAGCAGAACGCGCCTCTGAACCCGGCCGACGAGAAGCTCTGGGCGACGCTCATCCACCTCGGGGGCATCATCTTCGGCTTCCTGCCTGCGCTCATCGGGTATCTGGTGCTCAAGGATCGCGGACCGTTCGTGCGCCAGCACACGGCGACGGCACTGAACTTTCAGCTCACAATGTTGATTGCGTCGATCATCGGCGTCATATTGATCTTCGTCATCATCGGAATCTTCGTCGTGATAGCGGTCGGTATCGTCGTCATCGTCTTCAGCATCATCGCCGCCGTTGCCGCGAACAAGGGTGAGGCATACACCTACCCGATGTCCATCAAGTTCGTGAGCTGAGCCCGCACTAGGTCAGCCGACGCACCACCACATCGGCCAAAAGCCGCCCTCGCAGGCTCAGCACTATCGAGCCGGCCAGGGCGGCTTTTGCGTCGATGAGTTCTTCGGCGATCAGAGAAGCGACCTCACGGCGGGCGGATGCGTTCAGCCGGGCGATCTCAAAACCGTCACGAATGCGCGTCTGCAGCAGAATCGCCTCCACCTGACGCGTCTCATCATCGAGGGTCTCGCGCCCCGCGGCCGACGACTCGCCTCCGGCGATCCGCGCAGCGTATGCGGCCGGGTGTTTGACGTTCCACCAGCGCACGCCGCCGACATGGCTGTGTGAGCCGGGACCGATGCCCCACCAATCGTGCCCCTGCCAGTACGCCAGATTGTGCCTGGAGCGGTGGTCAGTGCCGGTGGACCAGTTGCTCACCTCGTACCATTCGAATCCGGCCTCGGCCAGCATCCGGTCTGCCAGCTCATACTGCTCTGCCGCGAGATCATCGTCGGGCCGCGCCACCTCGCCCCGGCGAATCTGCCTCGCCAGCTTCGTGCCGTCTTCGACGATGAGGCTGTATGCACTCAGGTGGTCGGGCTGCTGCGCAATGGCGTGCTCGAGCGAGATGCGCCAATCGTCGAGACTCTCCCCCGGTGTGCCGTAGATGAGGTCCAGGCTCACGTCCAGGCCGACGTCCCTGGCCCACTGCACGACGAGCGGAACGCGCTCGGGATCGTGGGTGCGCTCGAGTGTGGCGAGTACGTGCGGCACCGCCGACTGCATGCCGAACGAGACCCGGGTGAAGCCCGCATCCTTCAGCGCCCTCAGGTACGCCGCATCCACCGAATCGGGGTTCGCCTCTGTGGTCACCTCGGCGCCCTCGACGAGCCCCCAGGTGTCGCGAACAGTGCCGAGCATCCGCGCCAGATCGGCGGCGGGCAGCAACGTGGGGGTTCCGCCGCCGAAGAACACGGTCGATGCCGGGCGCTCGGGCACCCCGGACGCTGTGAGCACGCGCGCCGCAAAGCGCACCTCTTCGGAGGCCTCGTCGGCGTAGTCGCTCTGCTTCGCGCCACGCAGCTCGGTGGCCGTATAGGTGTTGAAATCGCAGTAACCGCAGCGCACGCGGCAGAACGGTACGTGCAGGTACACCCCGAAGTTGCGGGCGTCTGCACCGACGGCCGCCAAGGCCGGAAGCAGCCCGTCTGAGGGTGCCGGGTCGCCGAGAGGAAGTGCGGAGGGCATCCGTCTATTCTCGTCCGCTTTGCGCGTCGCCGATGACGCCGGCCAACGCGCGGAAGTATCGTGACCGTGCGAGCCCCTGGGCGAGGCGAAGCAACGGATAGAGCAGTCGCCACGCTCCGTCTCCGGCACGGGACACCGAGCGTATCCTCAGCCACACCGTGTCATCGGCACCTCGTTCGACGATGAACGCCTCTTCTCCGCTGACCGGATGTCCCGCGAGCGTTGCATAGGCGAAGCCCGCTCTGCTCTCGTCGTCAACGGCCCAGACCACGCGCACGGGTTCACGAACACGTACCGGTCCGATCGCAACAGCGATCCAGGCATTGTCTCTCGCGACGACCCGCCGATCATCGCCGTTCTCACGTCCGGGCCGTTCGACCGTGAAACCGCTGCGGCGCTTGATTCCCCAGCTCAGCGCCTCCCTGCGCGCAAAATTCCAGCGATCATTCCCCGTGCCGATGAGCACCCGACGCTCGAATACACGAAATCCGGCCCGCAGGGACTCGGCAAGGCGGTCGGGGCGGCTCACGCCCTCGACACCCCGACTGAACGAGCGCGCCTCCAGCGGCAACTCGTCGCGTGTCACCCCTACGCCACTCGCGTCGGCAGCAGCGACCGCAGATAGCGCTTCGTGAATCGGCGTTGCTGCAGGCGCAGGAGAGGGGCGACAAGGCGGTAATACCAGGTCGCCGGCCGGGAGAGGGCGCGTACGACAAGCCATACCGAGTCGTCGTCGCGGTGTTCCACGACGAACGACTCCTCGCCGCTTTCCGGATGCCCGTGCAGCGTTCCATAGGCGAAGCCCACCCGCCGAGCCTCGTCGATCACGTACACCACGCGAAGCGGCGCCGAGAAGGTCAGGGGCCAGACGGGAATCTTCAGCACCGCCGTCATGCCATTGGTGATGTACGGCGTGCCGTCCTCACCGAACCGTGCCTCGTGATCGCCGCCGCCCTGCACCGCGGCGGGGCTGCCGTCTGCGTTGAAGCGCACCCCCGTGTACTGCTCGCCGGTACCCTCGTGCGTCTCGACGACACGCATGCCGCTGCCACGCTGGATTCCCCAGGTCATCGCCAGTCGGGATGCCGTCTCGAAACGTTCAGTGCCGCTACCCAACCGCACGGATCTCTCCAGCGGGCGGTACCCCTTCGGCGGGTAATAGAGCAGATCGGGCGCCTGCGTTCCGCCCACGGCACCATAGGTGACCGGTTCGTCCGTAAAGGTTGAGCGACGCATCAGCGCTACTTCTTGTCTTTCTTCTCCACGTCACCGGAGAGCGCGGCGATGAAGGCCTCCTGCGGCACCTCGACGCGGCCGACCATCTTCATGCGCTTCTTGCCCTCCTTCTGCTTCTCGAGCAGCTTGCGCTTGCGGGTGATGTCACCGCCGTAGCACTTGGCCAGCACATCCTTGCGCATGGCCCGGATGCTCTCGCGTGCGATGATGCGTGCACCAATCGCCGCCTGGATGGGCACCTCGAACTGCTGGCGCGGGATCAACTCACGCAACCGGCCGGTCATGAGCACACCGTACGCGTACGCCTTCTCACGATGCACGATGGCGCTGAACGCGTCGACCTGCTCTCCCTGCAGCAGAATGTCGACCTTCACCAGGTCGGCCTCCTGCTCTCCCGCCGGCTCGTAGTCGAGCGAGGCGTATCCGGCCGTCTTGCTCTTGAGCTGGTCGAAGAAGTCGAAGACGATCTCGCCGAGCGGCATCGTGTACTTGATCTCGACCCGGTCCTCACCGAGGTAGTCCATGCCGAGCAGCGTGCCGCGGCGCCCCTGACAGAGCTCCATGATCACGCCGACGTAGTCCTTGGGCGCCAGGATCGCGGCCTTCACTATCGGCTCTGTCACGCTGGAGATCTTGCCGCCGGGAAACTCGCTCGGGTTCGTGACGGTGACCGTCTTCTTGTCCTCCGTGGTGACCTGGTAGATCACGCTCGGAGCCGTCGTGATGAGGTCGAGGCCGAATTCGCGATCGAGCCGCTCGGTCACGATCTCCAGGTGCAGCAGACCGAGGAAGCCGCAACGGAAACCGAAACCGAGAGCGACGGATGTCTCCGGTTCGTAGACGAGGGCGGCATCCGACAGCTTGAGCTTGTCGAGCGCCTCCCGCAGTTCGGGATAGTCGCTGCCGTCAATCGGGTAGAGACCGGAGAACACCATCGGCAACGGCTCGGTGTAGCCGGGCAGCGCCTTCGTGGCCGGCTTCGACGCGGTAGTGACCGTATCGCCGACCTTGGACTGGCGCACGTCTTTCACGCCCGTGATCAGGTAGCCGACCTCGCCGACCGCGAGACCCTTGCTGGGCGTCGGCTCCGGCGAACTCACACCGATCTCGAGAATCTCGTGTGTTGCCCTCGTCGACATCATCTGGATGCGTTCCCGCGGCGCCAGCGTTCCGTCGATCATGCGCACATAGGTGACGACGCCCCGGTATGAGTCGTAGACGGAGTCGAAGATCATGGCACGAGCGGGGGCATCCGCATCGCCGCTCGGGGCGGGAACGAGTTCGGTGAGACGGTCGAGCAGATCCTCGACGCCGGCGCCGGTCTTGCCCGAGACGCGCAGCACGTCGTCGGGCGAACCACCGATGAGGCTGGCCAGTTCCTTGGCGTACTTCTCGGGGTCGGCGGCGGGCAGGTCGATCTTGTTGAGCACGGGGATGATCGTCAGGTCGTTCTCGAGAGCCAGGTAGAGATTGGCGAGGGTCTGCGCCTCGATGCCCTGAGCGGCGTCCACGAGCAGAATGGCGCCCTCGCAGGCGGCAAGCGAGCGGCTCACCTCGTAGGTGAAGTCGACGTGCCCGGGTGTGTCGATCATGTTGAGGGCGTAGGTGTTGGCACCGAGCTGCCACGGCATCCGCACCGCCTGGCTCTTGATGGTGATGCCGCGCTCGCGTTCGATGTCCATGCGGTCCAGGTATTGGGCGCGCATGTCGCGGTCGCTGACCACGCCGGTGATCTGCAACATGCGGTCGGCCAGCGTGGACTTGCCGTGGTCGATGTGCGCGATGATGCAGAAGTTGCGGATGAGGGCCGGAGGAGTCGCGGCGGGCTCAAGGGCCTTCAGAGCTCGTGGTGACATGGTTCAGCCATTCTCCCATGCTCGACCGCCCGGCTTTTCACCGCCGCGCGACAACCATCGGAGTGCCCGTCACCGGATCGGGGATGACGATGCACGGCAGTCCGAAGACCTCATCGATGAGTTCAGCGGTGAGAATCCGGGTCGGCTCCCCCGACGCCACGATGCGGCCCTCCTTCATGACCACTAAGTTGCTGGCGTAGCGCGCCGCCTGGTTGAGGTCGTGCAGTACGGCGACGAGCGTGCGACCCTCAGCATGCAGCCGGGAGCAGAGCTCAAGCACGTCGTATTGGTGGGCGATGTCAAGAAAGGTGGTCGGCTCATCCAGCAGCAGCAGCTCGGTCTGCTGGGCCAGCACCATGGCCATCCACACCCGCTGGCGCTGCCCGCCCGAAAGCTCGGCGACGTGACGGTGCGCGAGCTCGGTGCTCGCTGTCGCGGCAAGGGCATCCGCGACGGCCCGCTCGTCGGCGGCGGACCACTGCTGTAGCAGTCCCTGGTGCGGATACCTGCCGCGGCCGACAAGGTCGCGCACCGTGATGGCTTCGGGCGCTATCGGACTCTGCGGAAGCAGCGCCACCTCGCGCGCCACGAGCTTGCTCTTGAATGACTCGATGGGCTTGCCACCGAGCAGCACCTCTCCCGCCGTCGGCTTCAGCGTGCGTGAGAGTGCCTTGAGCAACGTGGATTTGCCGCAGGCATTGGGGCCGACAATGATCGTGAAGCCGCCATCCGGAATATCGATGGACAGATCCTCTACGACCACGTGGCTGTCATAGGCCAGGCGCAGACCGCGCGCGGCCAGGCGAGCGGTGACGGGTGCGGATGCCTGCATCAGACGGTTCCCTTCTTCCATTCCGCGACCAGCAGATAGCCGAGGTAGATTCCGCCTATCGCGGCGGTGACGATGCCAACGGGCAACTGCACGACGAACGGGGACTGCTGGGTCACCAGATCGGCCAACGCCAGCAGAAATGCCCCCATCAGCGCCGAGAGCACGATGTGTGGTCCCGCGGTACGAGCGAGACGACGCGCGATCTGCGGGGCGGTGAGCGCAATGAAGGCGATCGGACCGGCAACACTCACCGCCGCCGTCGCGAGCAGGATAGCCAGCAGGATGGCCAGCCCGCGCGTGACGGCACTGCGCGCACCGAGGGCATCCGCCTGTTCATCGCCCATCTCCATGAGCTGCAGCCGCCGGGTGAGCAGGAGCGCCAGTGGCAGAAGTACCACGACGCTGACGCCGATGATCGCCGCGTCGCTCCAGCTACGCGATGACAGGCTGCCGTTGAGGTAGGCGGCGAGCAGGGTGGCCTGCTCGAGCCCGGCCCTGGCGATGACGTATTGCACAAAGGCGAGCGAGACGGCGGAGACCCCGATGCCAATCAGCAACATGCGCGCGGGCGAGGAGAACCCGCGCCCCGTGCCGAGCCAGACGAGCGCCATGGCGGCGCAGGCGCCGAGCAGTGCGCCCACCGGCATAGGCAGTATTCCGGTCCACAACAGCCCGAATGCAGCGGCGCCCGCGGCGGCACCGGAGGTCAAGCCGATCACGTCTGGACTGCCGAGCGGATTGCGCGTCACCGTCTGAAACAAGGTTCCTGATACCCCGTATGCGGCGCCGACGAGAACGGCGACGGCAAGGCGTGGCCCGCGGAAGGCCCCGAAGACTATCTCGTCGCGGCCGGTGCCCGCACCGAAGATGGTCGGCACCAGGTCGCCGGGGGCAATCCCCAATTCGCCGAGTGTGAGGGTCAGGGCGGCGACGAGAACAATCGCCACTATCAGCAGCCCGGCGATGACCAGTGCACCGCGGCGCACCCGGATGCTCACCCGGCGCCCCACGCGCACCACCCCGCCGCTCATGCTCCGACCCTCATGCGCCGCACCGCGAGCACGAGCACAGGGGCACCCACGAACGCCGTCACGATGCCGACCATCAACTCGGCGGGACTCACGATGACACGCCCTATCACATCGGCGGCGAGCAGCAGCGAGGGACCAACGATGAGGCTGTATGGCAGCAGCCACCGATGGTCGCTCCCGGTGAAGGCACGCACGATGTGCGGAACGGCGAGCCCCACGAAGGCTATCGGGCCGACGGCGGCGGTCGATGCGGCACACAACAGCGTCGTCGCCAGGGCGCCCAGAATGCGAGTGCGGCCGACGTGCGCGCCGAGCGCACGAGCCGTGTCGTCGCCGAGGGCCAGGGCGTTCAGGGAGCCGGCCAGCGTGAACGCCAGCACCAGCCCGGCGATGACGACGGGCAGAATTGCCGTCACGAGCTGCGGGTCGCGACCGGCGAGCGAGCCGATGACCCAGAAGCGATAGACCTCGAAGACCGTCGGCAGGCTCAGGGTGATGGCCTGAATGTACGCGGCCAGAACCGCGGAGACCACAACGCCGGCCAGCACCAGCCGCACCGGCGTTGCACGCCCGCGCCCCGAACCGATCAGGTAGACGATCACCACGGCGGCGAAGGCGCCCGGAAGCGCGACCCAGACGCTCGTGGCTGCCGAGCCGAGCCCGAAAAAGGCCATGCCGGTCACGATGGCGGCGGCCGCGCCGATGTTCACACCGAAGAGTCCCGGATCCGCGAGCGGGTTGCGGGTGATCCCCTGCATGATGGCGCCGGCGACCGCCAGTGCCGCACCGACGAGCAGTCCGAGCAGGGTGCGAGGAATGCGGCTGGCTATGACGGCATCCGCATAGCTGTGACCCGGATGCGCGAGTGCACCGACAACATCCGGCAGCGGCACGTACTTGTTGCCGACGGCCAGGCTGACGAGCACCATCAGCGCTAAGAGCACGAGCGCGAGAAGCAGCCCGGTGACGAGCCGGGACGCTCGCATGGGCCTACTTACCTACCTTTTCGACGGCTTTCGTGATCATCGGAATGTACTTGTCGAGTGCCCAGGGCACGCTCAACGGGGTGATCATGCTCGAGGCCATGCCCAGCTGGTTGTCGACGCTGGCCACGTACGACCCGCGCTTGAAGGCGGGAATCTGCGCGAACAGCGGCTGCGCCTCGATGCTCTTCTCGTTGGCGGCATCGTTGAACCAGGTGAAGAGCACGTCGACATTCTTCAGCAGATCGGCGCGTTCCAGGCCGACGGTGGAGGAAAAGCTTCCCTTCGTGAGCGGAACTGCCGCCACGGTCGGATCGAGCGCGAGACCGAGACCGGAAAGCAGATCGACCCGCGGATCGCCCGCCTGATACAGCGACAGTTGGCCGGGCTCGGCCGAATAGACGTAGGCGAAGCTCACATCGGCGAACTGCGGATGCGCAGCCGCGGCCTTGGCGATGGTCGCCTTGATGCTCGTGGTGAGGCCAGCGGCCCTGGCACTCTGCCCGAGCGCCTTGCCGATGATCGAGATCTCATCGGTCCAGCTGGTGCGCCACGCCTCTTTCGGGTACGCCACCGTCGGCGCGATCTTCGACAGGGTGGCGAACTGCTCTGCGGTCAGACCCGATTGCGGCGCGAGAATCAGGTCCGGGGTGAGGGAGAGGATCTTCTCGACATCGATCTCCGGGTAGACGTTGAACGTGGTCGGCAGCGCGTCACCCTTCGCCTCGATCGCGGCCCGTGTCCACGGAAAATACTGGTCCTTGTCGCCTCCCCACGTCGCCGCCTCCATGCCGACCGGGATCGTGCCCAGCGAAATCACGGTGTCTGCGGCGCCCCAGCCAATGGTGACAACACGCTTCGGCTTCGCCGGAATCACCGCGTCGCCGAGTGCACCCGAGATGATGACGGGAAAGTTCGCTTGCGAATCGGATGCGGCGCTCGGGCCGGTCGCGGAGGGGCCGGTGGCGCATCCGGTCAGCACCACGGCCACCATCGCCGCGGCCAGCAGCGCCACACTTCGGGATCGGACTCGGTTCTGGCGCACAGTTGTACCTTTCATCGGACGGCTTATCGGGTGGTGTCGAGGGTCGGGGCGGTGTCGGGGGCTCAGTTGAGTTCGGCGCGACCGGCGCGCCAATAGCCCATGAACGCAACTCTGCGTCGGTCGATGCCGCTCTCGGAGACGAGAAAGCGACGCAACGACTTGATCGCGCCGGCCTCACCCGCGAGCCAGGCATAGAGACCATCGTCGGTCGACCGCTGTTGCGGCACCTCCCAGAGAATGCCGTGATCGATGTCAATGTCGTCTTCGTCGTTCTGCTCGGTTGCGCTCACTGCCGAGACGCTTCCTGCCGCGGCGCGTCCGGCGAGATGCAGCGCCGTCCACTCGCGCACCGCATCCGAGAGAGCAACGCCGTGCGCGCGCCGAGTGTGCGTAC
Organism: Leifsonia sp. Root112D2; assembly: GCF_001424905.1. Classification (NCBI taxonomy): domain Bacteria; kingdom Bacillati; phylum Actinomycetota; class Actinomycetes; order Micrococcales; family Microbacteriaceae; genus Leifsonia; species Leifsonia sp. Root112D2. The sequence goes on along the minus strand of NZ_LMCU01000001.1, from coordinate 2,562,430 downwards.
GCGGCAGCCAGGTCACCGTGACGCCCGCGGGAGCATCCGTCACCTCGATGTCTGCGGCACAGGGAACCTCGATGAATGCAGAGCCTCGGGTCTCACGCGGCAGGGCGGCAAGGATCGAGCAGACCGCCGGAGCCGCCGTCTCGTCACCGGCGAGCAGCACGGTACGTGCGTCGCCCGGCCGCCATTCGACGCCCGAGAGTGGGTCTTCGGCCTCGACATGCGGGCCCACAATGGCCAGTTCGTCGCCAACGGCTGCCCCCGCAACCCATCGGGATGCCGGGCCTCCATCGCCGTGCAGCACGAAATCTACGTCGATCTCCGCCGCCTCGGGGCGCACCGCCCTCACCGTGTACGTGCGAATGGGATTGCGCAGCTGCTCTGGCAGCGCCCGCCAGCTCGCGTACCAGTCAATGCCATCGGGAAAGGCGCTGACCCCGATACCGGGAAGCGGCAAAATCACCTTGATGCGCTGATCGAGGCCCGTGGTACCGAAATCGCGAAGCGAGCCGCCCCCGAAAGTAACGCGCACAAACGACTCGGAGCGCCGCTGCAGTCGGACGACCGAGACCGGGAAGGTCGAATAGCTCGGGCGGGTTCGGGCGGCCGTCGAAGGTTCGACTGTCGAGGTAAGCACAGCCTAAGTATGGCATGCCTTACCTAAGATCTGTCAACCGACATTGGCGACGTCCCCGGGAGAAGAGGGATGGTGTTGACTGTCTGCATGAGCGTATTTCTCACCGGTGCGACCGGTTTCATCGGCACTGCAGTACTCACCCGACTTCTCGAGGAGGGCCACGAGGTCACCGCACTGGTGCGCTCTGACGAAAAGGCGCGCATTGTCGAGGCGTCCGGGGCGACTGCCCTTGTCGGCGACATCACCGACACGGCTATGCTCGGCCGCGCCGTGGCCGAGAGCGACGGTGTGATCCACACCGCGAACACCGGAGACAAGGATGCCGGTGCCGTCGATGCGGCCGTCGCCGACACCGTGATCTCCGCACTCGCCGGCAGCGGCAAGGCGTACATTCACACGGGTGGAATCTGGACCTTCGGCACCAACCCCGCTATTACGGAGGATTCCCTGGAGCAGCCCCCGGCATTGACCGCGTGGCGCCCGGCAATCGAGCAGCGCGTGCGCGCCGCCGCAGGCATCCGGGGCATCGTCGTGGTACCCGCCGTTGTCTACGGGCACGGGGCGGGCCTGCCCAACCTCGTGGCGAACGCGCCGCGTGGCGAGCGTGCCGCGCGCAGCCTGCGGCTCATCGGTGACGGCAGCCAGCACTGGACCACCGTGCACGTCGACGACCTTGCCGCGCTCTATGTTCTGGCCTACGAGAACGCCACCGCAGGCGCCCTTTTTATCGGGGCCAGCGGCCAGAATCCGACCGTGCGCGAACTGGGCGAGGCGGCCGCGGCAGCCGCGTCTCTTGCGGGCGGGGTCGAGCCCGAGACGCCGGATGCGACCCGCGAGCGACTCGGCGCCGCGTTCGCCGACGCACTACTGCTCGACCAGCAGTCGACGGGCACGGGCGCCCGCATCGACCTGGGCTGGGAGCCGAATTCTCCGAGTCTTCTCGAGGAACTCAGCAACGGATCGTACGCGCCACGCGCGTGAGGCCGCCAGAGACGTCAATTGTCGTCTCACACGGATTACTGGTAAAGTCTCCTGTTGGCTTGCGTGTGGGTTGAGACCGCACGAATCGAACCGCCTGGCGCCCTCTCTCGCCGAGCGGTACATCACGAAAAATCACCCCTAACGAAAGACGGAATCACCCGTGGCAAACATTAAGTCGCAGATCAAGCGCATCGGCACCAACAAGAAGGCGCAGGACCGCAACAAGGCCGTCCGCAGCGAGGTCAAGACAGCGGTTCGCGCCACGCGCGAGGCCGTTGCGGCAGGCGACAAGGACAAGGCCGTCAGCGCGCTCAAGGTCGCAGCCAAGAAGCTCGACAAGGCCACGAGCAAGGGCGTGCTCCACAAGAACCAGGCAGCTAACCGCAAGTCGTCGATCGCCAAGCAGGTTGCGAGCCTCTAGGTCTCGCCCTTCGGCAAGCTCAGGCCCTCGCCATCGCGGCGGGGGCTTTTGCGTATCTAAACGGCGCCGCGTGCGCTGACGACGCGCACCAGGCGTTCGAGGGAGAACACCGGATCCCGACCGCCGCCCTTGATGGCGGCATCCGTGGCGGCGAGAGTCTCGATGCATCTGCCGAGCCCGGCCTCGTCCCAGCCGCGCAGATCACGCTGTGCACGTTCAACCTGCCACGGTGCCAGGCCGAACTGCCGAGCCAACTGGCCGGATGCCCCACGCGCGCCGGAGAGCTTGGCCATGGTTCGAATCTTGCTCGCGAACGCCGCGACGATCGGAACGGGATCCGCCCCGGATGCAAGCGCGTGCCGCAGGGTGACCAGAGCCTCTCCGTGACGGCCGGCTATGGCGGCATCCGCCACCCGGAACGCGTTGGCCTCTACCCGACCCCCGTAATACTTGTCGACGGTGGCCTCAGTGATCTCCTCGCTGGCATCGGAGATGAGCTGCTGGCACGCTGCGGCGAGCTCGGCCAGGTCGTCGACGAACGCTGTGGTGATGGCGCGCAACGCGCCCGGTGCGATGCGCTTCTGGGCGCGGGCGAACTCGGCACGGGCGAACTCGTATTTGTCGCTGTCCTTCTTGAGCTCGGCGCACACCACCTCGACGCCGCCGCCCAGCCCGGAACGAATCGCATCGAGAAGCTTCTTGCCGCGCACCCCGCCCGCGTGCCGCAGCACGACCACCGCACCCTCGGCCGGGTCGCTGAGATACGCCAGCGTCTCGCTCAGGAACGCGTCGGTGCACTTCTCGACGGCGTCAACGCGAATCAGGCGTGGCTCGGCGAAGAGCGACGGGCTGGCCAGGGTCAGCAACTCCCCCGGCGCATAGTCACTGGCGAGAATATCGCTGACCTCAAGACTCGGGTCTTCGACCTTGAGCAGATCCCTCAATGCCCGCATCGCCCGGTCGGCCAGCACCGTCTCGGTGCCTGAGACCAACACGACGGGAGCCGCACGAGTGCCGTCCCATGAAAGCTGCGGAATCGATGCCGCGGCCTTCGCCGTGCCGCTGGAGCTCTTACCGCCTCGCGCCGCCACCACACTCCTTCTTCTCGCGCACAAGCCTAGCTTCAGCCGCCGACCACCGCGTTCCCTTGCGGGCTCGCCCGGGTGCCCGTCTGCACAACTGATCCGACGTCGGGGGCCGCGTCCTGTCGCTGACTCCACACGGTGAGCTCGCCGGGCCGTCCAGGCACAGGGGCTATCAAAATCATGCCCTGCCTATCGGTGCGCAGCGCCCTCGTGCCGACCCGCGCCAGGATACCCAGCAGCCGATCCGTCGGATGCCCGTAGCTGTTGTGCGCTCCCACCGAGATGACGCCGAGCCTGGCACCGAGGGTACGATACATCTCCTCGCTCTGGTCGGCGGAGCCATGGTGGGCGACCTTCACCACGTCGACAGGCCTGACGCGCCTGGTGGCCAGCAGCGCGTTCTGCGAGTCCTCCCCCAGATCGCCGAGAAACAGCGAGCGGATGCCCGCGCCATCGAACTGGATCGTCACGCATCCGTCGTTGCCCGTCTGCATACGTTGGGAACCGCTTTGCGGCCAGAGAATGTCCCAGCGTAACGCGCCGAGAGTGCCATGGTCTCCGCTCGAGGCCCGTCGCACATCCGCGCCACCGGAGACCAGCGCATCGATTTTGCGTTGATCCTGCGCCCCCTCCGGCGTGCCGACGAGTGCGACGCCCACCATGCCTATGACGGCGTCCAATCCGCCCACGTGATCGAGGTCGTAATGGGTCAACACGAGCAGATCGATATGTCGGATGCCCAGGGTCTGAAGGCAGGAAGCTAGCGGCCTCGGATCGGGCCCGACGTCGATGAGCGCGTGCAGTTCGCCGCTCTGCACCAGCACGGCATCGCCCTGTCCGATGTCACACGCGGCGATCTGCCAGTCGTGCGGCACCGCCAGGACGCGGCCGACGCCCCCGCCGATCAGCGTGCCACCGTATGCGCCCAGGAACACGATGAGCAGCACCGTTGCGGATGCCACGGCCCGGCGCCCGCGGCGCCCCGGTGGCCGGAACACCACGATGAACAGCAGCACCATCAGCACCGTGAGCACGCCGACACCGGCGATACCGCCGAGCCAGGGCAGCTGGCTCGCCGGCAGTTCGACAGAGACGTTCGCCACGGCGGCGATCCAGGACGCCGGCAGCCAGGCAATCTGCGCGCACGCGAAGCCCACGCCCGGCAGCCACGGCAGCAGCAGGCAGGCGATAAGTCCCAACACGGTGGCAACGGGTGCGGCGGGCTCGGCGAGCATGTTGGCGGCCACGCCATAGAGCGGGATCGCGGGATTCAGCAGAATGAGCACGGGCTGGCACGCAAGCTGCGCGGCCAGTGGAATCGCGATGGCCATGGCCAGCATGCGTGGCATCCATCGCGAAAGCCTCTGGGCCAGGGGTGCCGCGAGCACCAGCAACCCCGCGGTCGCCAGCACCGAGAGGGCGAAGCCGTAGTTGCGGGACATCCAAGGATCGAGCACGAGGAGCACTATGACGGCGGCCCCCAGCGCGGGCACACCGCGCCCGGGTCTGCCGGCCGCTGCCGAGGTGACCACTATCACTGCCATGACCGCAGCACGCAACACGCTCGCGCCCGGCGTGACGAGCACGACGAAGCCGGCAAGGGTGAACAACGCCACGCCCACGCGGATGCCGCGGCGCAGCCCCAGCGCCGCTCCGAGCATCATGATCACCGCGATGATCACTGCACAGTTCGCGCCGGAGACAGCGGTGAGATGGCTGAGCGAGCTGGCCTTCATATTCGCGTCGAGGCCATCGCTGACCGCACTGACGTCGCCTATCGAGAGCCCCGGAAGAAGTTCGCCGCCCTCGCCGGGGAGGCTCGTTGAGGCACGAGAGAACGACGAGCGCAGCTCGTTCGCCCACGACAGCCACCACGGCGGGTCGCCGACGGCGCCCGGAGGACTGGTGCCGAACACCAGGAACGCGGTGCCCTCCTCCGGCATCAGCGGTTTCAGCGTCGCCCGCAGCCGGATCGTTGAGCCGATCTGCAGCGGCGCGACGCGCGCGCCCGCGCGCTGCGACACGAACACCAGCGCCGGTGCAGAGAGCCGGTACTCGACCCCGGCACTCTGCACGACAGTCATCGTTGCGCGAAACTGGCGCCTGGTCTTTTCCGCGTCTGCGAAGCCGGATGCCGCGGACGCGACGGGCGTCGAGTCCACCCGCATCAACGCGGTCACCACCCGACCACCGCCGGTGGCGGCGACCAGCGCCGCTGGCCGGCGGGCCGGCGCCGTCGCGCAGACCGCGCTGGCGCCCAGGGACGCCGCCGCCAGGGAAACGCAGAGCACGCCCACCACGCGAGCGACCCGAATTCGTGCCCGGAGAAGGAACAATGTCACGGCACTCACCAGTGCCGCCGCCCACAGCATCAGCATCGCCGCGAATGCCTGCCCAGGCAGCGCCACCAAGACGCCACAGACCAGCCAGCAGGCCACGGCGGGCAGGCCGAGTCGCAGGTCGATGCTCACACGGTCACCAGATCTTTGAGACCGTCGAACGTCTTCTGCCCGATGCCGGTGACGCTCAAAAGATCATCGACCGTGCTGAAGCGACCGTTGGTGCCTCTCCAATCCACGATACGTTGCGCCATCGCGGGGCCGATTCGCGGCAGCGCCTCAAGCTGCGAGGCCGTTGCGGTGTTGATATTGATCTTGGCTCCGGGCGCCGAAGCGCCAGCACCGCCCGCACCACCGGGAACGCCTCCCCCACCGCCTGCAGCGGGTGGGCTCTCACCGACCTTCGGCACCACCAGTTGTTCACCGTCTGAGACCACGCGTGCGAGGTTCACGCCGCCCTGCTCCGCGTCACTGGTGAATCCGCCGGCGGCGGCCACGGCGTCCACGACCCGGGCGCCGTCGTGCAACTGGAACAGTCCCGGGTTCTTCACGGCCCCGAGCACGTGCACAAAGAGCGGCGAGCTGGGGCCGTCGGTGCGCGCCGGAGCGCCCGGCGCATCCGTCGCTCGTGACGAGGCACCGGAGGCCGCGGTCACGGCCGTGACGGTCTGTGAACTGCCATGCGGGGCCAGAGCCGAGACGGCCACTGCTATCACGAGCGCAGCGATAAGCAACACGATGCCAGCCCCCACGCCGATACGCAGGCGCACCCCGCGTGGCATGCGTCGGGCCGTGGGCGCCAGCGAAGAGAGTTCGTCACTCGATTCTTCGGCGTCCACTCCGGCAGGTTAAAGCCCCCAAAACCGACAGAGCAGTCAGAGGCGCCCAGCTGTGCACAAGCGCTACAGGCGACCGCCTGTGCAGTACCGGGATCGAGGCCGGACGGTCAGCCGACGGGCTTGGTCGCGATGTTCACCAGACGGGGCGCACGAACAATCACGTTCACGATCTGCCTGTCACCGATGGCGCGCGTAACCGCGGCGGATGCGCGCGCACGTTCCTCCAGCTCGGCGGGCGAAACCTTCGGGGAGACCTCCAAGCGATCACGCACCTTGCCGTCGACCTGAACGACGGCGACCACCGACTCGTCGACCAGAAGTGTCGGATCGGCCTTGCGCCATTGCGCCAGCGCCACGGCCGGCTCATGACCCAGGATCGACCACATGTCTTCGGCAGCGTAGGGCGCGAACAGGTTGAGCGCGAGCGCCGTGGCCTCGGCAGCCTCGCGAACCGCAGCATCGGCCCCGCCCGCGCCCGAATCGATGACCTTACGCGTGGCGTTCACCAGCTCCATGAGCCGGGCGACAACGACATTGAACTTGAACGACTCCACGAGACCTGGGGCATCGGCGAGAAAACGGTGCGTCACCCGGCGCAGGCCGACGTCGCCGCCCTTCCAATCCACATCGGGGTCGCTGGCCACATCATTGGCCACGCGCCAGGCGCGTGCAAGGAACTTGGCACTACCGGCGGCGGACACATCTGCCCAGTCGATGTCGTCTTCGGGCGGGCCTGCGAACGCCAGCGTCACGCGCAGCGCATCCGCTCCGTGCGCTCGCAATTCATCGGCGAACTCGACCAGATTTCCCTTGCTCTTGCTCATCTTGGAGCCGTCCATGAGCACCATTCCCTGGTTGAGCAGGGAGGTGAACGGCTCGGTGAAACTGAGGTAGCCCTCGTCGAAAAGCACCTTCGTCATGAAGCGCGAATACAGCAGGTGCAGGATGGCGTGCTCGACACCGCCGACATACTGGTCGACGGGCGCCCACTTCTCGACCTGGGCAACATCGAACGCCTTCGTGTCGTCTTTCGCCGACAGGTAGCGCAGGTAGTACCAGGAACTGTCGACGAAGGTATCCATGGTGTCGGTGTCGCGCTTTGCCGGCCCACCGCAGCGGGGGCAGGACACGGTGACCCAGTCCTCGGCCGCCCCCAGCGGGCTGGTGCCCTTGGGCTGCAGGTTGAGGCCTTCCGCCGCGGGAAGCCGCACCGGAAGCTGGTCCTCCGGTACCGCAACCTCGCCGCAGGCTTCGCAGTGGATGATCGGAATGGGCGCGCCCCAATAGCGCTGGCGCGAGATGAGCCAGTCACGCAGACGAAAGTTGGTGGTGGGCGCGCCCAGGGAGGATGCCTGCAGCGCCTCCGTGATTTTGGCTATCGCGTTGGCCTTGCTCAGCCCGTCGAACGGGCCGGAGTTGACCAGGCGACCGACGCCGGTCAGCGCGACACCGGTAGACGCAGGGTCGAGAGACGGCAGATCGTCGGGCTCGAGTGCCTCGCCGGTCGCCGGGTCGGTTGGAATGACGGGGATGACCCCGGTCACCGGAGCGTTCGTGTCCACCACCACGCGCACGGGCAATTCGAACTTCATCGCAAACTCGAGGTCACGCTGGTCGTGAGCGGGCACGGCCATGACGGCGCCGTGGCCGTAGTCGGCCAGCACGTAGTCCGCAGCCCAGATCGGCAGCCGCTCACCGCTCAGGGGATTCACCGCGTAACGCTCGAGGAAGACGCCGGTCTTCTCCCTGTCGGTGCTCAGCCGATCCATCTCGGTGGTACCGCGCACCTTCTCCAGGTAGCCCTCAAAGCGCTCCCGAACGGCATCCGAGGCATCAGCCACGAGCTCGGCAGCAAGATCGGAATCGGGCGCCACGACCATGAACGTGGCACCGAACAGCGTGTCCGGGCGGGTCGTGTACACCGTCACCGCTTCGTCACGTCCCTCGATGGCGAAGTGCACATCGGCACCGGTCGAGCGGCCGATCCAGTTGCGCTGCATGCTGAGCACCTTCGACGGCCAGGCCCCTTCGAGCTGGTTCAGGTCGTCGAGCAGGCGGTCACCGTAGTCGGTGATGCGGAAGTACCACTGCGTGAGTTTCTTCTTCGTGACCAGGTTTTCGCAACGCTCACAGCGCCCGTTGATCACCTGCTCGTTGGCGAGAACGGTCTGGTCGAAGGGGCACCAGTTCACCTGGCTGGCCTTGCGATAGGCCAGGCCCTTCTCGTACAACTTCAGGAACAGCCACTGTGTCCAGCGGTAGTACTCGGGGTCGCTGGTGTGCAGTTCGCGATCCCAGTCGAACGACGGCGCATAGAGACGAAAACTCCGCTTCTGCTGGTCGATGTTGCTGTACGTCCAGCCACGCGGATCGATGCCGCGCTTGATCGCCGCGTTTTCGGCGGGCAGCCCGAAGGAGTCCCAGCCGATCGGGTGCAGAACATTGAATCCCTGCTGGCGCCAATACCGGGCAACGAAGTCGCCGAATCCGAACGCCTCGGCGTGGCCCATGTGCAGATCGCCCGACGGGTAGGGAAACATATCGAGCACATACTTGCGCGGTCGCTTGTCGTCGTCGCCGCCCGTGGCGAACGGGTTCAGCTCGTCCCAGATGGGAAGCCATTTTTCTTGAATGGCCGCGAAGTCGTAGTGCGCGCCCTGAATCGGATGCTCGGCGGAATCGTGCTCGTTCGTCACGGGACTCTCATTCACTGTCAATGGGGGGAAGCCGGGCATAGCCCGGCTTCCCAGATTACCCAATGATGCGCGTACGAGGAGCTACTTGATGCCCTTGGAGTCCAGCCAGTCCTTGGCGATCTTGTCGGAGGCTTCCTTGGCGTCGCCGCTGCTCTTCTCGTTGAAGCTGATCAGATCGTCGGTGGTGAGTGCCGCGGAGACCTTATTGAGCACGTCTCTGACCTTGTCGGTCACCTTCTTCGAGTTGATCAGCGGCACGACGTTCTGCGCCACGATCAGGTGCTTCGGGTCGTCGAGCGTGACGTAGTTCTTGATCGATGGCGTGGTCGTGTAGATATCGGCGAGCTGCACCTGGTTGGTGTCGAGCGCCTTCGTGGTCAACGGACCGCCGCTGTCGCTGATCGGCAGCAGTTTCGCGCTCACGCCGTATTCGCTCTTGAGCCCCGGAATGCCATACGGGCGGGTGGCGAACTCCGAGTTCGCGCCGACGGTCAGCGGCTCGGTGACCTTCGACAGGTCGGCGAGGGAGGTCACGTTGTATTTCTCGGAGAATTGCTTCGTCACGTTATACGAGTCGCGGTCCTGGGCCTTTGCCTGGTTCAAAACCTCGAAGCCCGAAGGCAGCGCATCGTTGAGCGCGGCGAAGACATCTTCGCTGGTCTGGGCGGTCGAGTCCTTCGAGTAGTACTGCAGCAGATTGCCCGAGTACTCCGGAATCAGGTCTATCGAACCGTCTTTGAGGGCGGCCAGATACACATCGCGCTGGCCGATATTAAGTTGTTTCTTGACGGTGACGCCCGCTCCTTCCAACGCCTGGGCATAGACCTCGGCGATGATCTCGTTCTCGGGGAACGCGGCCGAGCCAACGGTGATGGTCGTCGAACCGGCGGATGCGCCACCACCATCCGAACTGGAACTGTCGAGCGGGTTGCCTGACGAACACCCCGCGAGCGTGATAGCGCCTATCGCGATGATTCCGGCGGCAATCAGGCCTCTTCTTCGTGCCAACATGCCACTTCTTCCTGCCAACATGGTTGCCTCATATTCTCTTGGGATTGAATCGCACTTTCGACTGAACCTCTCAGCCGGCCACACCATTCCCGATTGATCCGGGTACCGTGCGGCGCCGCCTCTGTATTCTGTCTCCAACCTCTGACGTTCGCCCTTGTGTGACCCCGCGAGGCACGACCGCCTTCTGCACGAGTGCGAACAGACCGTCAACGACGAGCGCGAGCACTATGACAAGGATCGATCCGGCGAGCATCTGCGGGTAATCGCGTACCGCGAGTGCGTCATAGAGGTATCGTCCGAGCCCTCCGAGCGGGAGGATCGCCGCAACGGTCCAGGTCGCGATGATCTGCAACGTCGCGGAGCGCAGGCCGCCGATGATCAGCGGGAGTCCGAGCGGAATCTCCACCTTCCAGAGGATCTGCCATTCGGTCATTCCCACGGCGCGGGCGGCGTCGATCGTGGCCCGATCGACGGCCGCGAGTGCCGAATACGCACCGGCGAGCACCGGCGGCACGGCCAGAACGACGAGGGCTATCAACGGCGGTACCAGACCGAGGGGTCCGGGAATAACCAGTGCAAGGAAGATCACCAGGCCGAGGGTCGGCAGTGCGCGCAAGGCACCCGAGACCTGCACACTCAACGCGGTGCCCCGACCGAAATGGCCCACGGCAAAGCCGATCGGGAGCGCGATTGCGGCGGCGATGACCAGCGTGATCAGCGAGTAGCTGACATGCTCTCCGAGTCGCAGCGGAATCGAGCTCGAGCCGCTGTAGTGGGCCGGGTCGAAGATCCAGGCGAAGGCGTCGAGGAAGGCATTCACGAGACGCTCACCGCCTCTGCCGCCGCTCTCTGACGTCGACGCCGTGAGCGGGCCGTAGCCCGGGACCATGGCATCAGCACCCGACCGATGCCGACCAGAACGAGGTCGAAGACGAGCGCGATGAGCACGGAGGCCACGATCCCGATGAAGATCTCCTCAGGAAAATCGCGCTGGAAGCCGTTGAGAAAGAGGTATCCGAGATTGTTCACGCCGACCACCGCACCGACGCTCACGAGGCTCACGGTGCTCACCGAGACAACACGCACACCGGCGAGAAGCACGGGGCCGGCCAGTGGCAGTTCGACCTGCCAGAATCGCTGCCATGCGGAGAACCCGACGGCGGTTGAGGACTGCCTGACATCAGGGTCGACGGAGGCGAGAGCATCCGCGGAGGTGCGCACCATCAGGGCAAGCGAGTAGATCGACAGCGCGATCACCACGTTGATGGGATCCAGAATCTTCGTGCCGATCAGACTGGGCATCAGGACGAACAGCGGCAGGGAGGGGATCGCGTACAGGATGCCCCCGATCGGCAGCAGGGTGCGGCGGGCTCCCCTGCGCCTGTTCGCCAGCCAGCCGATCGGCAGGGAAAGCAGAAATCCGACGACGATCGGAGGCACGCTGAGCGCGACGTGATCGAGCGTCAGCTGCCAGACCAGGTCGAAATTCGACCACAGCCAGGTCACGAGCCCGGCTCACCCTGCGCCGAAGCACCCGTGCCCATGACGGGCCCGGCCTTTGCCTCAGAAGCGGCGACGGATGCCAGCACGCCGGCCGGCCGCCCCTCGCTGTCGATGACCAGGGAGCCCTGGGCCGTGCTCTCGATATGCAGCGCACGCTTTCCGCGGTCGGCTCCGACGAAGCTGGCGACGAAATCATCCGCGGGATTCGAGAGGATCTCGGCGGGAGTGCCCTTCTGCGCCACGATTCCTCCGGTGCGGAAGATGACGACCTGGTCGCCGAGAAGGAACGCCTCATCGATGTCGTGGGTGACGAACACCACGGTCTTGCCGAGTTCGCTCTGCAGCCGCAGCAGTTCCTGTTGCAGTTCGGAGCGCACGAGCGGGTCAACGGCTCCGAAGGGCTCGTCCATGAGCAGAATGTTCGGGTCGACGGCCAATCCGCGCGCCACCCCGACGCGCTGCTGCTGGCCGCCCGAGAGCTGGCTCGAATAACGGTCGGCGAGGCCGCGATCCAGTCCAACCGTGTCCATCAGTTCCAGCGCCTGCTGCCGGGACTCGCGCCTGGCGGTTCCGCGCAGCCGCGGCACCGTCGCGATGTTGTCTGCGACCGTGCGATGCGGCAGCAGCCCCGAGTTCTGCATGACGTAACCGATGCTGCGTCGCAGGCCGACCGGTTCGAGCGTGCCGATGTCCTGGTCATCGATCAGGATCGAACCGCTGGTGGGGTCGATCATGCGATTGATCATGCGCAGAATCGTGGTCTTGCCGCTGCCCGAAGAGCCAACGAGCACGGTGGTCTTGCGCGATTCAATCACCAGGCTGAAGTCGTCAACGGCTACCGTGCCATCGGGGAACTGCTTCGTTACCGATCTGAACTCGATCATGCGGTCGGCTCGTTCCTGGAAGAGGATGATGCGATTTGCCCTCGCATCTACCGAACTACTTAAACATCATTCGCGGTATTTCGCAAAGGCCGCTCGGCGTGTCAGGCCTCGTTTTCGCCGTAACGGGCGTCCAGGTACCGGCGCACGACGACGCGAGCCTCCGCGATGAATCGCTCGTCTCCGGCGGTGTCCACCAGAAACGCGCGGTTGACCAGCGAGTCGACGAGTTCGACCACGATCTCCAGGTGGAACTGCAGATCTTTCGCGGTCGGCAGTACATATTCCGCCGAGAGGATGTCTGCAAATCGCAGCGAGAAGAATCCCACCCGCGGTGGCTCCGCCGGTGAGAGCGGACCTCGTTCGGCATCCGCGAACCGAATGATGCGGAATCCTCGTTCGGTGCGGAACATCGAGACGAACGCGTCGATGGCCGAGTCGACGGCGTCGACCCAATTGGCCGGAGAATCCGCGGCAATGCGCTCGACTATCGCATCCCGATAGCGATCTATCGCCCGATCCCGCAGCGCCTGCAGCAGCACGATACGATCGGGAAAATACCGATAGACGGTGCCGATCGATGCGCCGGCGCGCTCCGCGACCATGGCTGTCGTCAGCCGGTCGAAACCGATCTCATCCACCACCTCTGCAGCGGCGTCCAGCAGGGCGTCCACGCGAGCGGCGCTGCGCTCCTGGATGGGTTCTGTTCTGACGAGCGGAAGGACCTGCTGGGCGTCGCCAAGCGAGTTCTTGTTGTTGGGCACTAGGGCTACTCCTTCGAAATGCGTACCCACTCTACGTCGAGTGGGGTCAAATCAGCCCTGCTTTGGCATAACCCGCCGCATTGCTTGGATCATATTCTGATATTCCCTCATACTGTCGGCACTTTAAGGCGCGTCGGTAAGTAATCCTCATTTCGCTCCGCATGCCAGACTGAGTCAATGGCCGATTCCACCGACCCGTACGACGCGCTCCCCGCGCCGATCGTGCATCGTGCGGCGCGCATGGAAGACCTGTTCCACGACTTCAGGGCCAGACGTGCGCGCAAGCGTGGTTTTCTCTCGACGGTTGTGCCGTATACCGGCTACGGCTCGACGACATGGGTGCGCGTACTGGGCCGGGTTCTGCTGGCGAAGGAGCCGCGACCGGGCAGCCGCGCCGAACGCAAGAATCGGCAACGTGTGGAAAGCATCCGGGGCTGGCGCAGTTTCACTAGCGTTCCGGTGAATGACGTGTCGGTCACGGTGGATATTGACGGTAGCGTGCACACCGTGCGGCCCGATCGGGGAGGCGTCATCGACGCGGTATTACCGATCGAGCTCGCGCCCGGCTGGCACACCGCGAGCATGACAACGGATGATGCGGTGACGGTTGCCGAGGCGCCTATCTTCGTCGTAGACCCCGCCGCCCGCTTCGGTGTCATCTCCGACGTCGACGACACCGTGATGGTGACCGCTCTCCCGCGGCCTCTGCTGGCGGCGTGGAACACCTTCGTGCTTGACGAGCATGCGCGCGTGCCTACCCCCGGCATGGCGGTTCTGCTCGAACGTCTCGCCGAGGAGCATCCCGGCACGCCCGTGGTGTATCTCTCGACGGGTGCCTGGAATGTCGCGCCGACGCTGACTCGATTCCTTTCCCGCAATCTCTACCCGGCCGGTCCGCTGCTGCTCACCGATTGGGGGCCGACCCACGACCGCTGGTTCCGCAGCGGAACGGAGCACAAGCGCAGCAGTCTTGAGCGGCTTGCAGCGGAATTCCCGAAGCTGCGCTGGCTGCTCGTCGGCGATGACGGCCAGCACGACGAAGACATCTACGGTGAGTTCGCACGCAATCATCCGTCGAGTGTCGCGGCCGTGGCCATCCGTCAGCTCTCCCCCGGCGAGGCGGTGCTGGCCGGCGGCCGGTCGAAGGCCATCGATCGATCCGAGACGGGTGCTACCCCGTGGGTCTTCGCCGGGGATGGTTCCGCGCTCTGCGACCAGCTTTCCGAGCTCGGCCTGCTCAGCTGAGTCGATGCCCACCAACGCCTCGGCAGCGGACCTCATTCGCCTTCGACTCGCCTCCCAGCGCATCAGTGGTGACGGCACCGCCTCGGCCACGCCGAGCGTGCGACACCTTTTGGCGTTGCAGGCGCAGGATTTTGCCGCGGCCTGCTGGGCCGTCGGGCTGCGCACCCGAGGATCCCGGCTCAGCGACGTCATCTCGGCTCTCGACGACGGCGAGATAGTTCGCTCATGGCCCATGCGCGGAACCCTGCATATGGTGGCGGCAGAAGATCTCGGCTGGATACTCTCGCTCACCTCGGCGCGCATGCTCGCCTCCACCGTGACCCGCAGGCGCCAACTCGAACTCGACGAGCAGACGCTCTCCCGCGCCCGCGATCTCGTGATCGGGGCGCTGGGCGGCGGCAGGCGGCTCGGGCGGAGCGAACTGATGACGCTGTTCGAGGCATCCGGAATCACCACCGGTGGCCAGCGCGGCTACCATCTGCTCTGGTATCTCGCCCAGACCGGGCTGGTCTGCTGGGGGCCGACACATCGCAACCAACAGGCGATGGTTCTGCTCGACGAATGGGTGGCGTCGCCACGGCGCCTGGAGCCCGATGAGGCGCTGCGCGAGTTCGTGCTGCGCTACTTCAGCGGGCACGGCCCGGCTACCCTCAAAGACTTCGCCTGGTGGTCGAAGACCACCGTCGCCGACGCCACAAAGGGCCTCGCACTTGCCGCCGACGAGCTGAGCGAGCTGGTGGTGGACGGCACGTCGTACTGGATGGCACGGGCGGAGGCCGACACGACACCGTCGAAGATGCCCGGCGGCAAGAGGTCCGTGTACGCGCTGCCCGGCTTCGACGAATATCTTTTGGGCTACCAGGACCGGTCGCTCGTACTCGCCGATGAATTCGCGCCCCGGATCGTTCCGGGCAACAACGGTGTCTTCCAGGCCACGATTGTCGCGGGCGGCCGAGTCGTCGGAACCTGGCGCCGCACGCAAGGCTCCCGCGAGACAGCCCTGAGCGCGGAACTCTTCGGCGATGCCCTCGCCTGGCAGCACCGCGGTTTCGGTCGTGCGGCGACGAGATACGGCCGCTTTCTCGGCATGCCGGCCACGGTTACGCTGGCATGATGCGGCTGACCACCACTGTGCGGGCGACAAGCCGCCTGCCCCTCCTGCAGGTCGCCAAGGTCGCCGTCGCGACGGTTCTCGCCTGGATCGTGGCGGAGTTGCTTCTGCCCGGCCAACTGCCGGTCTTCGCGACCATCGCTGCCCTTCTGGTGGTGCAGCCGAGTGTGAATCAGACTCTCGGCAAGGCCATCGAACGCTCCCTCGGGGTCATAGTGGGCGTGCTCGTCGCCTACGCCATCACCCTGGTCTTTCACGGCGCGAGTTGGATAGTCCTGCTGGCGATAGTGGTGGCGATATTTCTCGGCTGGGTGCTCAGGCTCACCCCCGGCACGGCCAACCAGGTGCCGATCAGCGCGATGCTCGTGTTGTCGATAGGAACGTCGACTCCGAACTATGCGCTCGACCGCATCGTCGAGACGATCATCGGCGCCATCATCGGCATCATCGTGAACGTGGCCATCGTGCCCCCGGTTCTGCTCGCGCCGGCCCACCAATCCGTGATGCGCCTGGCCAACGAGATCGCCGCGACCCTGGAGCGACTCGCCGCCGCCCTGATCAGCGCGCAGAAGCCAGCCCAGCTCGAGGAACTGCTCATCACCGCGCGCCTGCTGCGGCCCATGCAGGCCAAGGCGGATGCCGCGCTGAAGCAGGGCGAAGAGAGTCTGAAACTCAATCCCCGCCGGTCCCGGCACCGCGATGTGCTCGCTGAAGACGCCGAGCTGCTGGCCAGGCTCACACCTCTCATCACCCGCGTGCTGGGCATGACACGAGCCCTCCGAGACCACTACGACGATGGGCTGCGCACGGAACCGGCGGTGCGGGCCATCTCATCCGAGATCACCCGAGCGGCCCACGATCTGCGCCTGCTCGTGCGCCATAAGGAATCCGACGGCATGGAGCCGGAGGCAACGACCGCGGAGCTTCCCGCCCTCACCGCGCCACTGTCTGTCATGCTGCCGCAGAGCACACACTGGATTCTCATCGGCTCGCTCATGGAGGATTTGCGACGCGTGCGCGAGGAGATCCTGGGCGAATGACCCCGTGGCGCCCGCGCCTCACCCTTTGACGGCCCCGCCCAGCCCGCCGCCGCGCAGGAAGGTGCGCTGGAAGATCAGGAAGATCACCACGGGGATCATCGTGGCTATCGCCAGTGCCGCAAGGTAGACCCCGAGGTCGGTGCTTGAGGCGATCTGCGGCAGTCGCACCGAGAGCGGCTGCACGGAGATGTCGGTGAGCACCAGGTTCGGCCAGAGGAAGTCCGCCCACGCCGCGGTGATGGCGAAGACCGAGACGACGCCGAGAATCGGCTTGGACATCGGCAACACGATGGAGAAGAACAGCCGAAAGGTTCCGGCACCATCCGTCTGCGCAGCCTCGAAAACCTCACGCGGCAGGCTGTCGAAAAACCGCATCACCAACAGCACATTGAATGCACTGGCACCGGCGGGCAGCCACACCGCCCAGTAGGTGTTGATCATCGAAGCACCGATCAACGGCGGATGCAGGATCGTGAGGTAGAGCGGAACGAGCAGCACCACGGCCGGTACGAAGAGGGTGGCCAGCACGAGTCCCGCCACGAATTTCGCGTACCTCGGCCGCAGGACAGACAGCACGAAGCCGCCGGTCGTGGCCACGACGATCTGCACCGCCCACTCCCCGGCCGCCATGGCGATCGTGTTGAAGAAGAAGTCGCCGATGTGAACGTCGTTCCAGGCCTTCGACAGGTTCGACCATTCGATTCCATGTGGAAACAGCGCCAACGGCTGGGTGAGCGTGTCCTGGGTGGTTGTGACCGCCGACTTCAGAAGCCACAACAGCGGAACCAGTCCGACGAGCACGAGCAGAACCAGCAGCACGACATGCACCGCGCTGCCGAAGGCGCGCACCGGCGGCCTGCGCCAATCCGTGCCCGAGAGAATGCCGCGATCCGCCTCCGATTGCACCCGCACGCGCTTCAATACCGAGGTCGTCAATTGTCACTCCATCGTGCGGTGATGCGAAAGTACACGATCGACAGGATCGCCAGAAAGATGGCGAGCATGAGGCTCAGCGCCGTGGCCTGCCCGTAGGCGCCGCCGAGGCTGTTCGTGAACGCGTATTGGTAGATCAGCAGCAGGATGGTCGTCGTCGAGTTGACGGGCCCTCCTGCCGTGAAGAGATAGGGCTGCAGAAACACCTGGGCCGTTGCGATGACCTGAAGAATCAAGGTGATGAACAGGATGCCGCGCAGCTGCGGCAGCGTGACGTGCCAGATCTTCTTCCAGATGCTCGCTCCGTCGACCTCGGCCGCATCGTAGAGTTCCGGGGAGACGCCGGTGAGCGCGGCGAGATAGATGATGATCGCCCCACCGGCTCCCGCCCAGGTCGCCTGCAGCACGAGCGATGGCATGGCGGTGGCGACATCCTGAATCCACGGCTGTGGTGGAATTCCGAAGACCGCCAGCACCGAGTTGAAGACTCCGGTCGGGGATGCGTCGTAGAAGATCTTCCACAGCAGCACGGAGACGACGGGCGGGATGATCACGGGCAGATAGGCCAGAACGCTGTACAGCCCCTTCATGCGCTTGACCTCGCTCATGAGCACCGCCGCGATGAGGGGCAGCGGATAGCCGAAGAGCAGGGCGAGCACGGCGAAGTAGCCGGTGTTGCGAACCGCGAGCCAGAACACCGGGTCGTGGAAGACCGCGACGAAATTGTCCCAGCCCACGAAGGCCGGTGCTGTGACGAGGTTGGTCTTCTGGAAACTCATGATGACCGATTGCACTATCGGGTTCCACGAGAAGACTCCGAAGATGATCAGCAGCGGGAGCAGGAACAGCAGCGTCGTCAGTCCGCCACGCTGCACCCAGGTGACCGGGTTGTGGCGACGGCGGCCCGCCGGGGAGGTACCCCGGCGGTCCGATCGTCTCACCGTTGTCTGTGCTGTCACGACTACTTGCTGTCGGCGTCGATGAGCGCCTGGATCTTCGTGTCGACACCCTTCAACATGGAGTCGACATCCGGGTTGCGCTGGGTGAGCACCGCCTGCACGACGGCGTCGAGCGCACCGTACAGGTCCTGGGTGTGCGCCGACGGTTCCGGCACGATCTTCTGGTTCCAGATTCCGTCGGTGAACGGCTTCACATTGTCTGCCGGCACGTTCACGTAGGGCTTGATCCACTGCTGGTTCTGCTCCCACGTGGCCTTGTCGAACACGGGCAGCGTCGGCGCGCCGACCGCCTGGTTGCCCGCGGCGAGCGCCTTGGCGTTCGCCTCCGCTGCCGCCTTGTCGACGTTCGGCTCCGTACGGTAGAAGTCGATCCACTTGACCGCGGCGGCGATCTGCTCCGGCGTGTCCTTCACATTCACGACGTCGACGTTGCCACCCGACAGGATGCCCGCATCGGCATTAGACGAGTCGACCGGGAACGTCGTCACACCGTAGTTCTTCGGATCGAGACCGTTGGCCTGCATGAGCGAGCCGACGACATCCGAGCCGCTCATGTACATGGCGATCTTTCCGGAGGCGAAGCCCTGATTGATGCCGCTCCAGTCCCACAGAAAGTTGCTGCCCATGGAATTGTCGTCCCAGCGCAGCTTCTTCAGCCAGCTCAGGGCCTGCTTGGTCTGGGCGTTATCGGTGTTGACCGTCACCTTGCCGTCAGAGCCGACCGTCTCCATGCGACCGCCGAGCGCATAGGTGTTCGTCGTGAGCTCCCATCCACCGTTGTTGCCGTTGGTCATCTGCATGTAGCCGGCGACACCGGGCACCTTCTCGGAGATGGTCTTCGCATCCTGCTGGATCTCGTCGAGTGTCGTTGGCGGCTTGTTCGGGTCGAGACCGGCCTTGGTGAAGATCTCCCGATTGTAGGACAACGCCATGGCATACGGTCCCCACGGAACGCCGTAGATCTTGCCGTTGTCGCCGGTCGCCACCGAGAGAACGTTCTTGTTCCATTTCTTGGCGGTGGCCGTGTCGTTAAACGGCTTGGTGATGTCGGCAAGCTGGCCGTTGTTGGCCAGCGTCTTCGAGTCGGTGAAGGGAACGTTGAAGACGTCGGGCAGTGTTCCACCGGCCAGCTCGGCCGCGAAGGTCGTGCCGGTCCACTGATACTCGATGGCCTTGACGGTGATCTTCGGATTCTTCTTGTTGAACTCCTTCACGCGCGTCGACAGCGCCTTGAGCGCGTCGGCGGTTGCGCCGGGCAACACGGGGGCAACGACAAGCGAGACCGTGCCGTCGCCGCCGTTGTCACCGCCCGACGAACTGCAGCCTGCGAGCATGCTCGCCCCGGCCACGGCCATGACCGCGAGAGCGGCGATTCTTCTGTGAGACTTCATCGTCCTTATTCCTTTCAGTGCAGGTGTAGAGGGTGTGTTGGTGCAGTGAGCACGCCCGTCATGGGCGCTTCTCCCGTGGCTGGGATGATGTGCGCAGCCACGCGGTGGAGTCCGGGGGAAGCAGGCCGGCATTCAGCGGACTGCTGCTGAGCAGAATGCTCAGGTGTTCGGGAAGTTCGAGAGGGGCCTGCGAGAGATTTGTCACGTTCAGGAAGCTGTCGCCCCGACTGAAAGCGAGCACGTCCGGCTGCGAGTGCAGCCAGGTCAGCGGGCCATCGCCGAGGCCAGGCTCACGACGACGCACCCGCAGCGCCTCGCGGTACAGCCACAGCATCGAGGAAGGGTCGCTCTGCTGCGCCTGCACGGTCAGTTCGGCCCACGCCGCGGGCTGCGGCAGCCACGGTTCGGCTGCTGCTGACCCGGCAGCGGCCGGCTCAGGGCTGAAACCGAATGGCGAGCGGATGCCGCGCCATGGCAGCGGAACGCGGCATCCGTCACGCCCCGGGTCGAGTCCTCCCGAGCGAAAATGCATGGGGTCCTGCAGCCGATCGTGCGGGATGTCCTCCACCTCGGGCAGTCCGAGCTCGTCGCCCTGGTAGATGTAGAGCGAACCGGGCAGTGCGGCGCTCAGCAGCGCGGCGGCGCGGGCCCGGCGCGTGCCCAGTTCGAGGTCGGTCGGGGTTCCGACGCGCTTCGTCGCGAACGCAAACGACGAATCCTGGCGCCCGTAGCGCGTCACCGGGCGCGTGACGTCGTGGTTGGAGAGTACCCAGGTCGAGGGCGCTCCGACGGGAGCGTGCGCGGCCAGCGTCGCGTCGATGGATTCGCGCAGCTCGGAGGCGTTCCACGGCCGGGCCATGAAGTCGAAGTTGAAGGCGGTGTGCAGCTCGTCCGAGCGAAGGTACATCGCGAATCGATCGATGTCGGGGAGCCAGATCTCCCCGACGAGCACACGGGTGCCGGCATAGGAGTCGGCGACGCTGCGCCAGCTTCGGTAGATGTCGTGCAACTCGTCGCGGTCGGTGTTGGGGTGTTGACCGGGCGCCGGATGCTGCGGCACCTCCGGCAGCGCGGCATCCTTCACCAGCAGCGCGGCCGAATCGATGCGCACCCCCGCGACGCCGCGATCGAACCAGAACTTCAGGATCTCCTCGTGCTCACGGCGCACATCCGGGTGATTCCAGTTGAGGTCCGGCTGTTCGGGGGTGAACAAATGCAGGTACCACTCACCCGGTGTTCCGTCCGCATTCGTCGTGCGCGTCCAGGTGTCACCCGAGAAGTTGGATACCCAGTGATTGGGCATCTCCGCCGCGGCCGGCCTGAACCAGAACCGCTCACGTTCGGGTGATCCCGGCCCCGCCGCCAGGGCCGCCTGGAACCACGGATGCCGGTCGGAGACGTGGTTGGGCACCACGTCGATGATCGTGCGGATGCCGTAGTCCAGCGCCTCGGTGATGAGCGTCTCCGCGTCGGCGAGGGTTCCGAACGCGGGGTGGATCTGTCGGTAGTCGGCGACATCGTATCCGCCATCGGCGAGCGGCGACGCGTACCACGGGGTGAACCAGAGGGCGTCGACACCGAGATCACGCAGGTAGCCGAGGTGCGCACGCACCCCCGTCAGGTCGCCGGTACCGTCACCATCGCCATCCGCAAAGCTGCGAATGTACACCTGGTAGATGACGGCACTACGCCACCAGAGTGGGTCTTCCACGGACGATTCCCTTCGCGTTCGGCGAGCGGAATCGTTTGGCCGCGGCGCCGTGTGGCCAAATGTAACCTTCTCGACAAAATGACGCAAGAACTAAACTTCTGGTAAATGGCTTGCGTTAAATTGCGCGCGTTTGCGCGGCGCCGTCTGGCGCATGGTTAGCGAACGGCGGGCCCCGTCGATGAGCGCACCACGAGCTCAGGCTCGAAGAACAGCTCGTCCGTGATGGCCGAATCGCTGGAGATCTGCCGCAGCAGCAGCTCGATCACCATGCGACCCATCGGCTCGATCGGCTGACGCACCGTGGTCAACGGCGGATCGACGCTGTTCATGAGCGCCGAGTCGTCGTAGCCCACGATGGAGACGTCACCCGGCACACTCAGCCCCGCGCGGCGGGCGGCGCGGATGGCGCCGAGGGCCATCGGATCGCTCGCACATACGATGGCCGTCACCCCCGTCTGCAGGAGTCGGGTCGCCGCCGATTGGCCGGCCTCGAGCGAGTACAAGGAATGCGCGATGTGCTGCGGTGGCAACGTCTCGCCCCAGCCTGTGATGATGCGTTCGGCCGCGGCGAGTTTGCGACGCGAGGGCATGTGATCGCGCGGACCCAGAACGAAACCGATGCGGGTGTGACCCAGCTGGCGCAGGTGGTTCAGGGCCTGTTCGGTGGCCACCGCGTCGTCGCAGGAGACCGTGGCAAAGGTCAGAGACGGCACCGGGGCGTTGACGAGCACGGTCGGCAGTTTGAGTTCACCCAGCCTGGCGTAATGATCGTGCGGTGCATCGAGTTGGGCGTAGAGACCGCCCACGAAGACAACCCCGGAGACCTGTTGCTGCAGCAGCAACTCCACATAGTCGGATTCGGAGATCCCCCCGGCGGTCTGGGTGCAGAGCACGGGGGTGTAGCCGTTCTGGGCGAGAGCTCCGCCAATCACCTCGGCGAAGGCGGGAAAGATCGGATTGTGCAGCTCGGGGAAGACCAGGCCGACGAGCCGCGCACGTTCACCGCGCAGCTTGGTCGGCCTCTCATAGCCGAGAACATCCAGCGCCGTGAGCACCGCCTGGCGCGTGGCCTCTGACACCCCCGGCTTCTCGTTGAGAACACGGCTGACCGTGGCCTCGCTCACGCCTACTTTGCGGGCAACCTCGGCCAGTCGTCGGGACATGGCGACATTCTACGCAAGAGCACCGCAATTGTGCGCAACTTTTTTACATCGTGGGCGCTTACGATGAGGGGATGGCGAATCGAGTCATCGCGCTGGCGCGTTCCAGCCACCCCGGCCCGACCATCGTCGTGACCGTCGTGGCGACCGTGCTGGGCGTCGCCGTCTCCTATTCCTGGTGGCGCCTCATCGTGCTCGGCCTGGTGGTGCTGTGCGGGCAACTCTCCATCGGCTTCTCCAACGACTGGCTGGATGCCGGGCGCGATGCCGCGGTGAATCGCCGCGACAAGCCCACCGCGCTCGGGCAGATCTCTCCCGCCGTGGTGCGGCGTGCGGCGTTCGTCGCGGCCGCCGCATCCGTCGCCCTCTCCCTGCTGCTCGGACCGCCCGCCGCGATCGCCAATCTGCTCTGCTTCGGCATGGGCTGGGCGTACAACCTCGGTCTCAAGTCCACACTCGCCTCGATCGTGCCATATCTGTTGTGTTTCGGGCTGTTGCCCGCCGTCGCGACCCTCGGCCTCGTTCCGCCGCGGATGCCTGCGGCGTGGGTTCTCGCCGCCGGCGCGCTTCTCGGAGCGGCCGCCCACCTGACCAATGTGCTGCCGGATCTCGAGGATGACCGGAGCACCGGCATCCGGGGGCTGCCGCATGTGATGGGGGCGCGGGCATCCGGAATCGCGGCGTTCGTGTGCCTCGCGGTCGCGGGCGGCCTCGTGGCGTTCAGCGAGGGATCTCTGCGAAATCCACTTCTGGTGATCGGCTTCGCTCTGGGACTGGCCATGGCGGTGACAGGCATCGTGCTCACCCTCGCCCGACGCCCGACCCGCCTGCTGATGCGCCTGATCATGGCGGGGGCCATCGTGGATGTGGTGATGCTCGCGCTCACGGGGACGTCGATGCTGGCGTAGCCGCGTCGTGCTCCGCGGCCCGTGCGATAACGTCTGACATGTATTTGACGCCCATCGACGACGTGAATCCGCCGTCGACAGGTATTTCCGCTCCCGTGACGTATGAGGCGGCATCCGACAACAGGAAGGCGACGACCGCGGCCACCTCTTCCGGCTGGCCGGTGCGTTCGAGGGGGGTCAGAGCCAGCTGGGCGTCGGTCATCACGGCGGGTGCGGATGCCATCATGGGCGTCTCGATATAGCCGGGATTCACCAGGTTGACTCGGATGCCGCGCGAGCCGTATTCGGTCGCAGCCACGCCGCTAAGCCCTCGTAGGCCCCATTTGCTGGCCGTGTACGCGACAGTATGGTGCGGTGTCACGGCGGCTGCCGAACCCACATTCACGATGGACGCGCCGACGCCCATGAGGGGCGCGAGCGCCTGCATCCCCAGCATCGGGCCGGTGAGGTTGATGCCGATGACACGGTTCCAGTCCGACACGGCAACATCACCGAGGCGCGCGCGAAAGGCCACGCCGGCATTGTTCACAAGTCCGTGCACCCGGCCTCGATCGGCCAGCCATGACGCGAGCTCCGTCCACTCGGTCTCGGATGCCACGTCGAGGCGCCGGTACGTCACCGAACCAGAAAGCGCAGCTGCCGCATCGCACAGCCGATCCGCTTCCTCCCCCAGGTCCGTCGCTATTACGTGAGCACCGCTGGATGCGAGCGCGAGCGACTCGGCGGCGCCCTGTCCTCTGGCAGCGCCGGTAACGACTATCGTCTTTCCGGTAAGGCCCGGAAATGCCAGTGGAACCACGGATGTACCGGTGTCGGTCATGATGTCAATGGCCCTTCTGCGAATAGATCTGGGAAGGACTCTCACCGTACCCGGTCCGTGCCCCCGCGGCTGACGAGTTCCCGAGACATCGCTTGCCGATAAGGTCGAGGATGTACTGATCGGTCGAGCGAGAAAGGCAACGCGCGCATGCTCGAGGCTGAGCTACCGGAATACGGCGTGACCTGGTGTGCGTGTGATCGGTGAGGCCGCTGCGGTCGGCCCGGCGCGACCGCGCCTGACGCTGCCGATCCTCATCGTCATCGGCGCGCTCGGAGCCATCGGGCCGGTCGGCACCGACATGTATCTGCCGGCGCTGCCCACCATGGCTTCACAACTGACGACGACGGCAGCGTGGACCCAGCTGACGCTGACCGCGTTCAGCGTGGGGCTCGCACTCGGCCAGCTGTTGCTCGGCACTCTCTCCGACCGGCTTGGGCGGCGACGCCTGCTGCTCGGCGGTATGGCGCTGCTGGTGATCAGCGCGATGCTGTGCGCGACCGCGCCGACGGTGCAGCTGCTCATTCTGTGGCGCATCGTCATGGGCATCAGCGGTGCCGCAGGCATCGTGATAGGCCGCGCAATAGCCGCCGATCTCACCAGCGGCGCGGCCGCCGCACGGGTATTCAGCCTGCTCGGGCTCATCGCGGGAATCGGCCCGATACTCGGCCCCCTCTTCGGCGGGCTCGTTCTGGGCTGGGCTGGGTGGCGAGCCATCTTCTGGGCAATCCTGGTGTTCGCGATCCTGCTCCTGGCGGGAACGCTCTCGCTCATTCCCGAGACTCTGCCACAGTCAGCACGCCATACCGGCGGCTTCCGTGAGTTTCTGCGTACGGCAACCGGAATCCTCACGCGCAGGAGGTTTCTCGGCTATG
This sequence comes from Leifsonia sp. Root112D2, assembly GCF_001424905.1. Taxonomy (NCBI): domain Bacteria; kingdom Bacillati; phylum Actinomycetota; class Actinomycetes; order Micrococcales; family Microbacteriaceae; genus Leifsonia; species Leifsonia sp. Root112D2. The sequence goes on along the minus strand of NZ_LMCU01000001.1, from coordinate 2,537,126 downwards.
CCCTGGCCTTCTGGTTCGGATTCGGCACGATGTTCGCGTATATCTCGGCGTCACCGTTCGTGGTGCAGCGCATTCTCGGATTCTCGCCGGGCCAGTTCACCCTCGTTTTTGCCTGCAACGCGGTCGGAATCGTGATCGCGGGATCACTGAGCGCCTGGCTCGTCGGGCGGGTGAAGGCATCCACCCTCGCCGCAATCGGCCTGACGGCACAGCTCGTGGCCTCGCTCACGCTGGTCACCGCCGCTCTCACCGCAAGCACGCAACCCGTCATCATTCTGCCAGCGCTCTTTCTCATCACGACGGGCGCGGGTTTCATCATGGGTAACTGCACCGCACTCGCCGTCGCCGGGATCGGCGCGCGCGGCACCGCGATGGCCCTACTCGGATGCGTACAGTTCCTCGTGGCGGGAACCGTTGCGCCCCTGGTCGGCCTCGCCGGCGAGACGAGTCTGGTTCCGCTTGCCGTTGTCACGCTGAGCTGTGTCCTCATTGCCCTGTGCGGCCTCGGCTACGGTCGGGCTCACCACTCCGAACTCGACTGAGCGGCGGTCGCCGACTATTCATCGCGGCGATATTGCTTATAAGAAACATCGTCTTCCCTGATATGCGCCCGACGCGCCACAGTGGCAGGTAGCACGGCAACGATGCCGCTCACCGGTGCCACGACCCGAATGGCGCCGGTGCCCCTTCATATATGGAGAGTGTTCAATGACGAACGATGTCGTAGGCGGTTCCCCCGGCGTAACTGCCATCGCCGAATCCACGATCAATCCGAAGACGGGCAGGCCTGCAGGAAAGCTGCAGGGCACGCTGCTTCTGATCGGCAGTTGCCTGCCGATCCTCGGCGCCGTGCTGTTGGCCCCGATCCTGCCGATTCTGAGCAAGGAATTCGTGAATTCTCCGGGAGCCGACGCGCTGGTTCCCCTCATTCTCACCATCCCCGCGCTTATGATCGCCATTCTCGCGCCCTTCGCGGGAGCCATCGTCGACAAGCTCGGCCGCAAACGCGTGCTGATCTGGGCGCTGCTCGCATACGCCGTGCTCGGCACGATGCCGCTCTGGCTCGACACGCTCAACATGATCGTGCTCAGCCGGGTCGGTGTCGGCATCACCGAGGCGTTCATCATGACGTGCTGCACGACACTCATCGCCGACTACTTCCACGGCAACAAGCGCAACCGGTACCTGGGTCTGCAGGCGATGGTCACGGCGCTGGCCGCGACGGTCTTCTTCGCGGTGGGCGGCGCGCTCGGCGCGGCGGGCTGGCGTACCCCGTTCTGGCTCTACGCCGTCAGCATTATCGTGGCACTGCTCATGCTCGGGGCCATCTGGCCGGTACAGCAATCTGAAGACGGCGCTGAACGCCAGGCCAGGAAGCTCGAGCCGATCCGCTGGCGCAGCCTGTTCCTGCCCTCGGGCGTTTCGATCTTCGGCGGCGTCGTCTTCTACACGCTCATCGTCGAACTGCCCTACGTGCTCGACGGTCTCGGCGTCACCTCCACCGCCACGATAGGCATCGCCACGGCGCTTGCCTCCCTGGCAACGGCTATCGGCGCATTCCTGTTCCGCTGGATAGCCCGGCACGGCGTCAAGCTGCTGCTGCCCCTCGCATTCGGCATCGCCGGCGTCGGGATGCTCATCGTCGCCTTCAGCGGATCCGTGCCCGTCGCGGTCATCGGAGCGGTGATCACCAGCTTCGGCACCGGCATCATGTTGCCGACCTTAGTCACGTGGGCCATCACCCGGCTGAGCTATGAGCAGCGCGGCCGAGGCACCGGGCTGTGGACGGCTGCGCTGTTCTTCGGCGAGTTCATCACGCCGCTGATCGTGCTCGCGCTCACGGCCCTGACGGGTGGGCTCGGGCCGGCGATAGCCGTCATCGGCGTACTCAGCCTGATAGCGATGATCATCATGCGCGTCGTGCTCGTGCGTGTTCCACAGCCGGAGCTGGCCGTCGCGACCAACTGATCGGATGGCGGGGCTCGCCAGCACTTCTCAGTGCTGCGAGCCCCGCACCCGGTTGCGCGGGCGAACGCGAGCGGGCGCGACAGGCGCCTGTGCGACGCCGGCGACGACGCGGTTCTCAATGAATCCGATGCCCTCGACATCCATACGCACGACATCGCCGTGCTGCAGCGGGGGCGGGGTCTGCGAGCCGCTGCGGCCCCAAGCCTCGGCGAGGCAGCCGGTGCCTGCCGTGCCACAGCCGAGCACATCGCCGGGCACCACCTTCGAATCACGCGAGGCGTATGCCACGAGCTCGGCGAACGGCCAGCCCATGTTCGAGAGCAGGTCGCGGCCGTACTCCATGCCATTGATCGAGACCGACATGGCGATGGGAAGAAAACCCTCGTCGTCATGCAGCTGCTCGAATTCATCGGCGGTGACGATCCACGGCCCGAGCGTGTTGGCGAAGTCCTTGCCCTTGCACGGGCCCAGACTCACCCTCATCTCTCGATTCTGCAGGTCACGAGCGGACCAGTCGTTGAAGATCATGTAGCCGAAGATGTGCCGATGCGCGGCCGATGGAGTGAGACTCACGCCATCGCTGCCCTCGACGGCGCCAATCACGGCGGCAACCTCGAGTTCGAAATCGAGCGCATGGCTATCGGCCGGCGCCGCAATGTCATCGCCGGTCGCCCGCACGGTGTGCGGGTTCGTGAAGTAGAAGGTGGGCGCCTGGTACCACTCGGCGCCGACGACATTGTCTGGCGAGCCGCCCTTGACCATGCCCTCGACGTGCTCCTCAAAGGCCACAAAGTCGCGCATGGCGGGTGGCTGCAGCGGCGGCAGCAGGCGCACTTCGGCGAGCCGAACGGGCTCGGCGGTCCCCACCGCGGCACGCCCGGCTTGCAGCGCCGTCTCGAGGCCACCGCGCACGAGGTCGAGCACACTGGTCCCTTCGGGCAGCGCGTAGGCCAGGTCGTCGACTATCACGCCCGCATGCTCGGCTCCGTCGTGTACCCAACTGGCAATCTTCATCGTTCGATCCCTACTTTCAGGCGCGCCGCGTTGCCGCCGGCGATGGCATCCGTATCCTGCTCAGACAACCCGGCCGCGCTCAGGCGCTGCACCGGATCGCTGACCCCCATATCGAAGGGATAGTCGCTGCCGAGCAGCACGCGATCGGCGCCGGCCGCCGCCACCAGCGCACGCACCGCATCCGGGGTGTGCACCAGCGAGTCGAAGTAAAGCCGGCGCAGATAGCTGGAGGGCACATTCGCGCAACCCTTCGCCTCGGGCCGTGTCTGCCAGGCGTGGTCGCTGCGGCCGAGAAAGGTGGGCAGGTATCCGCCACCGTGAGCCGCTATCACCGTGAGCGTGGGGTGTCGGTCGAGCACACCGGAGAAGATCAGGTGCGAGAGCGCCACAGCGTTCTCCACCGGCTGCCCCACCGTGTTCGACAGGTAGTAACGGTCGAGTCGTTCGTCGAGTGAGCAGCCGAAGGGGTGCAGAAAGAGCACAGCGCCGAGCTCGGCCGCCCGCGCCCAGAACGGTTCCAGTCGCTCATCAGAAAGCTCGACGCCCGGGGCGAAAGACGAGATCTCCACGCCGCGCAGCCCGCAGTCGAGAACGGCGTGCTCGAGCAGCTCCACGGACAGGCGCGGATGTTGCAACGGCACCAGTCCCAGCCCGGCGAGGCGGTCTGAGGCCTGCGCCACGAGGTCGCGCACTGCCTCGTTGGCGGCGCGTGCCACGGTGCGTGCCAGAGACTCGCCGAGAAACGGGTAGTAGTGCGACGGCGAAGGCGACACGAGTTGCACATCGACGCCGGCGGCATCCATGTCGGCGAGGCGACGATCCAGCTGGGTCAGCTGGGGAAAGCACGCGCCCACCATCGCCCCCGACGCGGCCATGGACTCGGCGCCGTTGCGAACAAACTCCAGCCGCTGGTGCGCCTCGAATCCGGCAGGGTCGCCGTCGACGACGATGTCCTGCAGGGCGGGAAAGAGCGCGTGCGCGTGCACATCCACCACGCGTGGCACGCTCATGCCGGCTCCGTCACGAGCGCGCTGATGCGCCCCATCAGGCCGGGCACGTCGGCCTTCTCGTCGTGGTCGATGAGCCATTGACCGAGCTGCACGGATGCCTCGACCACCGTTCTCGCGCGCGCCACCCGTCGACCGGTGAACGAACGCCACAGACCCTCGTCAAGACCATCGGCACCCAGAATCAGTTCGGCCAGAACCGCCGCGTCCTCCAGAGACTGGGCGGCGCCCTGCGCGAGCGTGGGAGGGCAGGAATGCGCCGCGTCGCCGATGATGACAACACATCCGCGGTTCCACGGTGCATCGACGACGTGAGCCTCGAAGAAGGTGTAGTTGACACCGCGCTCGGGCGTGATGAACGGCCGGATGTCGTCCCACGGCCCGTGGTATGCCTCGCTGAGCGCACGCATCCGTTCCACGCGCTCAGGGCCGCTCAGGGCGAAGTTCGCCGCATCCGCGGTCTCAACGATGTACGCGTAGAGCGAGTTCTCGCCGGTCGGGCAGTAACCCGCGATGTAGCTCGGGCCGCCATAGATGAGATCGGTGCGCGTGACGCTGTCGGGGCGCGGCGTGAACACGCGCCAGATGGCCATGCCGGTCGGCTCCGGCTTCGTGTCGATTCCGATCTGCGATCTCACCTGCGAGTGCAGCCCATCGGCCCCGATGACGAGGTCATAACGGGCCGTGCTGCCGTCAGAAAAGGTCACGTCGACGCCGTCGTCATGCTGTTCGAGCTGCGTCGCCTCCACGCCAAAGTGCACGTTCGCTCCGGCGTCGATGGCGCGCTCGACCAGAATGCGGGCGAGCTCCGGGCGCGGCATGCCGACCGTGGCGGGCAGCTCGTCTCCCCCGGTGCGCACATCCTGCATCTCCACCAGCAACGTGCCCTGCGGGTCAGGTGCACGCAGGCCCACGGTAGTGAAGGCGTAGCCGTGCGCCTCGATCTGCTCGAGCACGCCGAGTTGACGAAAGACGCGCAGCGCATTGCCCTGCAGCGTAATGCCGGAGCCGAGCGCGCTTACCTCAGCGTTCTTCTCGACGAGATCGACCTCGACGCCGCCTTCGGCCAGGAAGGTGGCGCTCGCGGTGCCGGCGATGCCGGCTCCGACGACCAGGACGCGGTTGGCTGCGGGCATTTTTACTCTCCTTTGAGTGGGGATGAACGAGTTACTTGACGGCTATCGGGTTCACCGGTGAGCCGACCGCCTTGGTGAACGGAATAGGAGCCGCGGTCAGAAAGAAGTCGTAACGACCATCTGTGGCGCAGTCCTTCGCGAGGGCGTCGAGATCCCACAACTCGCCGATGAACAGACCCATGTTCGGGATGGCTATCTGATGCAGCGGCTGGAAGGCGTCGTCGAACTCGTTCGGGCGCACCTCGAAGCCCCAGGTGTCGGTGGCCACCGCGGCAACCTCGTGCCCGTGTAGCCATCCGGCCGTCGTGAAGGACAGCCCGGCGGCAGGACCGCCGGCGTATTCCTCCCATCCGTCACGTCGAGCACGGGCGAGCCGGCCCGTGCGCACCAGCATGATGTCGCCGGTGCCGATGTGAGACGACTCCCCTTGTGCCTCGATCGTCGCATCGAGGTGCTCAGGGGTGATGGCGAAACCGTCGGGAAGTTCACCGTTCTCGCCGAACTGCGCGCCAACATCCAGTAACACGCCGCGGCTGACGAAGCGGTCACGCGTCTTCTCGATGCCGGTGACCTGGTCGCCCTCACCCGTGACCACCTCACCGCAGTCCCGACCGTTCCAGGCGCGACCGCGATCGAAGATATGCCCGAGGCCATCCCATTGCGTTGATGACTGCAGCGGCATGAACACGACGTCGTCTGCCCCGCCGATCCCATGCGGAAAACCCTGGTTGCCGCGGGCCGCGTCTACCCCGGTGTCGAGCATGGTGTGCACCGGGTTGGTGCGCCGACGCCAGCCATTCTGCGGGCCGTCGGTGTCGAAGAGCTGCGAAAGCGAGAAGGTGGTGCCGCGACGAATCAATCCGGCCGCCTCGACGCGCTTGGCCTCGTCGATGAAGTTCAGGGTGCCCCACACATCGTCCTCGCCCCAGCGCCCCCAGTTGCGGTACGCGTCGGCGGCCGACTCGATGGCGGCGAGCGGATTCCTCGGGTCGAGCGGGGGCAGGTGTGCCGCTTTCTCAGCCACGGTTCGCCTCCCCTGCAACGCGAGTTCGCTGGCTTCCCAGTCCAGTGATGGTGCTCTCCATGACATCGCCGTCGCGCAACAGTCTGCCCCAGTGCGCGCCGTTTCCTGCAGGGCTGCCGGTGAGAATGAGATCCCCCGGCTCCAATGAAGTGGTTTGCGAGGCGGCCGAGACGAGCTCGGCGACGGTGAACAGCATGTCCTCGGACGATTCGTTCTGCATCACCTCACCGTTCAGGCGCAACGTGAGCGTGAGCTGTTGCGGGTCATCGATGAACTCCGCCGGTACCAGCCACGGCCCAAGGGGCAGAAAGCCGGGCGCGTTCTTGGCACGAAACCAGTCAGTGCCGATCTCGGGCATGTCGCGTCGAAAGACGAGGTCGCGGGTGGTCAGGTCGTTAACTATCGTGTATGCGGCGACGTGATCGAGAGCCTCCTCGGGGCTAACACGAAAGGCCGTCGAACCAATCACGGCGGCCAATTCCAGCTCCCAGTCGTGGCGCTCCGAATAAGCCGGAAGCATCACCTCGTCGCTGGGGCCGGTGACGGCCGAGGGAAGCCCGATGAAGAAGTACGGGATGCCATTGACCTTGCGCTCATCCATGATCGCGGCGGTCTCGGCCCGCACCTGTTCCTCGGTGCGGCCACCGGAGAGGTCCGCGTGGCTGACCGCCAGGTCGATGACGTGCGTGCGGTAGTTCGCTCCGGCCTGAAGAATTTGTCGCGGCACGAGCGGTGCCAGCGGCGTGACGGATGCCAGCGGCAGCCAGATACCACTGGCTGTATCCGCGGCCAGAGCCTCGAGCTTCGTGCGGTTGGCGTGCCAGTCACGCAGCAGCAGCTGGCTGGCCTCGGGCGTGGAGAGGTCGAGACCGGCAAAGCTCGACGCATCGGCGCGCAGATCGCGTGCCTGCTCACCCACGGCCAGTGCCGTGAACGAACCGTCCACTCCCGCGACGTATCCCAGAGCCCACTGTGATGATTCGGTCATAGAGGGGCTCCTTGATTCGGTGTGCATGCCAACGGACGAGCACGCCCGATGACCTCACTCTGCCGTCCCGGGCGTTATTCGGCAAGATGATGTTGCTTATATCGAGTATCCCCGTCGGTGATATCTTGACTCCATGCAGCTGCGCAATGTCGACTTCAATCTGCTCCTCCCCCTGCGGGCACTGCTCGAGGAGCGCAGCGTGAGCCGGGCGGCCGAGCGCATGCACATGAGCCAGCCCGCGCTCTCCGCCGCCCTCGGCAGACTGCGTCGGCATTTCGGCGATGAGTTGCTGGAGAGGCGCGGCAACAACTACGAGCTCACTCCCCTCGCCGCACAGCTGCTGGATCGCTCATACTCGGCCACGCTGAGCATGGAGCGGATCTTCTCTGCCCAGGCCGAATTCGACCCGACGACCTCGACACGAGAGTTCTCCATCTTCAGTTCCGACTACGGCATGTCCGTTCTGGGCGGAGGGCTTGCGGAGGTGCTCGCCGAGGCGGCACCGGGCGTGCGCATCCGCTTTCACAGCATCACGACCCCTGCTGTCACCAATGCACCGGACTCCCTGCGCGACTATGACGGTCTCTTCATGCCGCACGGCTACCTCAACATTCCGCATCAGGACATGTTCTGCGATCGCTGGGTGTGCATCGTGGACGCACACAACCCCGAGGTGGGTGAGAGCCTGCGACTCGAGCAGCTCTCCCAGCTGCCGTGGGTCTTCACCTTCAGCGGACCGAGCGAGTACACGCCCGCCTCGAAGCAGATGCAGATGCTCGGCATCGAACCCCGGGTGCAGATCGTGACCCCAAGTTTTCTCGCGTTGCCCTCGCTGCTGGCCGGCAGCACCCGCATCGCGCTCGTGCAGGAATCGGTGGCGAGAAATATGGTGCAGGATGGTCGGATGCGCATGCTCGAGTGCCCGTTCGACGTGGTGCCCCTGACCGAGACCTTCTGGTGGAACCCGGTTCACGAACGCGATCCGGAGCATGTCTGGCTGCGCTCACTGCTGCCGCTCGCCGTCGAGCGCGCGGGTCTGCAAGCTGCGCCGGCGGTATAAATGCCGGTTATTTCCGATATCAAGAAATAAGCGTTCCCAATACTCCTTCGACGCGGCACAGTGGTCATATTCCACCCATGATCCCGCTCGGAGGACCAACGATGATCCAGCTGCTCAACCAACTCACCCACGTTCGCCTCGCGACACCCGATGTAGAGGCATCCGTCGCCTTCTACCAGGAACAGATCGGCATGCAGGTCACGGACCGCGCCGATGGCGCCGTATACCTGCGGAACTGGGGCGACTACTACCGCTACAGCCTGGTGATAGCAGAGGGCCCGGAGCCAGCACTTGAGGTTATGGCCTGGCGCACGCAGAGCGCCGACGCGCTCGAAGAGGCGGCTCGACGCATCGAGGCCGCTGGCATCGTCGGCACCTGGACGGAGTCAAAGCTCGGCCACGGCCGTTCCTACACCTTCACCGGACCGTACGGGCACACGATGGAGCTGTTCTGGGAGGTCGAACGCTTTCACGGCGAGGGAGACAATGCCTCCACGTATCCGGATCGCCCGGCCCGCCGCAGCCGCGACGGCGTTGCCCCTCGCAGCCTCGACCATGTCACCATCGCCGCGAGTGATGTACGGGGCTTCGCGGCCTGGTACAGCGAGACACTCGGATTCCGCATCATGGCACACACCACCCTTGAGCATGGCGGCACGAGCGTGTTCACCGTGCTGACCACCAACGAGAAGTCTCACGACCTTGGCGTTGTGCTCGACGGATCGAGTCGTGCCGGGCGCGCAAACCACTTTGCGTACTGGGTAGACACGCGCGAAGACCTTCTTCGCACGGCGGACATCCTGATGGAGAACGGCACGCCCATGGAATACGGCCCCTCGATCCACGGCATCGGTGAGCAGAACTTCCTGTACTTCCGCGACCCATCGACATTCCGCGTCGAGGTGAACACCGGCGGATACCGCAACTATGTGCCCGATTGGGAGCCCTACGAGTGGCACCCCGCGCAGGGCTCGAACAACTTCTATCGCAACAGCCAGATGCCCATGTCGATGACCGAATCGTTCCCGCCGGCCGACGGCCCGAGCGCCACCGAAGAGGGCGTGCTTCCGGGCACCGAGAACGACCTCATCAACCCGTACGCGAAGCCCGGGCTGGGCTAAGCGCGCGCCGGCTCGCCACCGGATGCGCCGCTCAGACCCGCTCGAAGATCGCGGCGAGGCCCTGGCCACCACCGATGCACATCGTCTCGAGCAGGTAGCGGCCCCCGTCACGCTGCAGTTGGCGTGAGCCGGTGGCGAGTATGCGCGCCCCCGTCGCCCCAACCGGATGCCCGAGCGAGATTCCGGAGCCGTTCACGTTGGTGCGCTCCCAGTCCTTCTCAGTGAAGTTCCATTGATGGGCCACCGCGAGCACCTGCGCGGCGAACGCCTCATTCAGCTCGATCAGGTCCATCTCGGCCAGGCTCAACCCCGTGCGCCGCATCACCCGTTCCACTGCGACGACGGGCCCGTTGCCCATGCGCGAGGGCTCGACTCCCCCGCGGGCCCAGCCCACGAGGCGCACGATGGGCGTGAGGCCGAGCTCGGCCGCCCGCTCCGGCGTGGTGACGATGCACGCGGCAGCTGCGTCGTTCTGGCCGCTGGCGTTGCCTGCAGTGACGGTGGATGCGGCATCCTTCTTCACCAGGATCGGCCGCAGCCCGGCGAGGGCCTCCAGGGTCGTGTCTGCCCGCGGCGTCTCGTCCTTGTCGATGATCAGGTCGCCCTTGCGAGACGGCACGGTGACGGCGACGATCTCGTCGTCGAAGCGGCCCTCGGCCGCGGCGCGCACGGCCCGCTGGTGGGAGCGCAGCGCGAGCGCATCCTGATCCTCCCGGCTGATGGAGAAATCGCGGCGCAGATTCTCCGCCGTCTCCAGCATGCCGTCGGGAACCGGGTAGTTTCTGCCGCCGGCCGTCTCGCGGGCGCGCCCCAGCGCATCCCGCAGCAGCACGCCCGCCGTGCCGGCGATGCCCCAGCGTGAGCCGACGGTGTACAGCGGCGCCTGGCTCATCGAGTCGACACCGCCGGCAATGGCCACGTCGCTCGCCCCGGTCTGCACCTGCATCGAGGCATCGAGAATTGCCTGCAGGCCCGAGCCGCAGCGGCGATCGAGCTGAACCCCGCCGACCGTCACCGGCAGGCCTGCGTCGAGGGCTGCCACGCGGGCGATGGGCGCCGCCTCGGCGCTCGGATACCCCTGCCCGAAGATCACGTCGTCGACGACATCACCGTCGAGTGAGGTGCGCTCCATGAGCGCGCGAATGACCGTGGATGCGAGGTCCACCGGTGCGACGGTCTTGAACATGCCGCCGAAACGCCCGATCGGCGTGCGCAACGGCTCACAGATGACGACATCGCGCAGCACGGTCTGGCTCGACGCTGTGTTACTCACGATTGCTCCTGCCCGTCCAGCGTCGTGTGGATGACCGTCGGCTCCTGCTCGATGATGAGCGTCACCCCGGTGGCCGCCTGCACCTCATCCACGCTGAGTCCCGGCGCTATCTCGCGCAGCACGAGACCGTCAGGCGTCACGTCGATGACCGCGAGATCGGTGATGATGCGGGTCACGACCTTCTTGCCCGTCAGCGGCAGCGAACACTCGTTCACGATCTTGAATTCGCCGGTCTTCGTCACGTGCTCCATGAGCACAATCACGTTGTCCGCGCCGTGCACGAGGTCCATGGCACCGCCCATGCCCTTGATGAGTTTGCCCGGCACCGCCCAGTTGGCGATATCGCCCACCACGGAGACCTGCATCGAGCCGAGCACAGCGACGTCGATCATGCCGCCGCGGATCATGCCGAAACTCGTGGCCGAGTCGAAGTAGGCCGCGCCGGGGTTGACCGTCACCGTCTCCTTGCCCGCGTTGATGAGCTTGGGATCCGCCTCGCCCTCCCAGGGGTACGGGCCCACGCCAAGCACGCCGTTCTCCGAGTGCAGAACGACGGTGATGTCGTCGGCAATGTAGTTCGGAATCAGGGTCGGCAGCCCGATACCCAGGTTCACGTATTCGCCGTCGGCCAGTTCCTGGGCGGCCCGCGCCGCCATTTCGTTTCGTGTCAGTGCCACGGTGTCAGCCCTCCTGTCCTGTTGGTCGCTGTCCTGTTGGTCGCTGTCCTGTGGGTCGTGGTCGCGTGGTGACCTTCTCGATCGGCAGATCGGATGCCTGCTCGGCGGTCAACTGCACCACGCGGTGCACATAGATGCCCGGCAGGTGAATCTCGTCGGGGTCGAGCTGACCCGGCTCGACCAGTTCGTCAACCTCGGCGATGGTGATGCGCCCGGCCATGGCTGCAACCGGGTTGAAGTTACGCGTGGCCTTCTCGAACACGAGGTTGCCATGGCGGTCGCCTTTGGCGGCTCGCACGAGCGAGTAGTCGGTGACGATGGCCTGCTCGAGCACGTACTCCTTCTCGCTGCCGAGCGAGGTGAAGGTGCGTGTCTCCTTCACCGGCGATTCAATGGCCACCTCGCCGCCGGGACCGTATCGCCAGGGCAGCCCACCCTCGGCAACCATGGTGCCGACGCCACTGGCCGTGAAGAAGGCGGGAATTCCCGCTCCCCCGGCGCGCAGCCGCTCCGCGAGGCTGCCCTGCGGCGTGAGCTCGACCTCGAGCTCCCCGCCGAGATAGCGGCGGGCGAAGTCCTTGTTCTCGCCGATGTACGAGGCGATCACGCGAGAGATGCGGCCCTCGGAGAGCAACTCGCCGAGACCCCAGCCGTCTACTCCGCAGTTGTTCGACACCACCTCGAGGTCGCCGGTTCCCTGCGCAAGCAGTGCACGAATCAGCACGATCGGAACGCCCACAAGTCCGAAGCCTCCGACCGCGAGCGATGAGCCGTCGGCGATGTCGGCGACGGCCTCCGCGGCCGAGGCATAGCTCTTGTCCATGGTCAGTTCTCCTGGCTCGGTGTGGATGACGTCGGGGTGGATGAAGTCGGTGTGGAAGAAGCCGGTGTCGTGGATGATGAGTCGATCTCGGCAAAGACCTCACGCGCGACGGCGAAGGCCGAGTTCGCGGCGGGAACACCGGCGTAGATCGCCACGTGCAGCAGTGCCTCGCTGATCTCCGCCCGGGTAAGCCCGTTCGTCAGCGCGGCGCGCACGTGCATGCCGAGCTCGTTCTCGTGGCCACCGGTCACCAGTGCGGCAATGGTGAGAAAACTGCGCGTGCGGCGGTCTAGGCCGGGCCGAGTCCACACCTCGCCCCACGCATAGCGCGTGATGAAGTCCTGAAAATCGGCCGTCTCGGGCGTGATGGCCGCGTTCGCCCGATCCACGTGTGCGTCACCGAGCACCTCGCGGCGCACAGTCATGCCCGCAGCGTGGGTCTGCGTGGCGGTTGCCGCAAGCGCCCCCTCGAAGCTTGACTGCGCCTGCTCAAGAATGAGGGCCGCAACCTTGCGCGGCCGCTCCAGCATCGGCAGATGAGCGACGCCCGCGATGCACGCATAGCGGGCGGTGGCGATGCCCTTGGCCAGCTCACGCAGCTTGGCGGGCGGCGTCGCCTGGTCTGTCTCCCCGGCAACGCTCAGCGTGCGGGCAGTGATCTGCCCCAGCTGAGCGGTGATGTCGTAGTCGGCCAGCGCCTCACAGCACAGCGCGTACGACTCGTCGTCGATCTGCAGCAGCCTGTCGAGGGCGGCCCCTCCGGCGGCGGGGTCCCTTTCCAGAAAGCCGGGGGCGAACCAACGCTGAGCGCTGGAGGCGACGACGGATGCGGTGCCGCTGGCACGCACCTGGGCCGCCCGGGCGAGCCACGCATCCGGTTCACCGATCTGCGCTCCGGTGCACAGAGCGCTGAGGCTGAGCAACCGCTCCGGATGCCGCAGCGCCAGCTGCAGCCCCACGGCACCGCCCAGAGACACCCCGGCGTAGTGAAAGGCGCCGCCGCCGATGGAGTCGACCAGGCCGACCACGGCATCCGCCAGCTCGCCCACCGTGAACGATTCGGTGGCCGCCGGGCTGAAGCCGTGCCCGGGCAGGTCGAAGCGCAGCACCCGGTAGTTCTGCGAGAGCAGGCCGATGACACCGTCCCAGAGTTCGCTCGTCGTGCCCAGGGAGGGCCCGAGCACGAGCAGTTGCGCGTCGGCCGCGCCGCTGTGCACGGGCACAATGGAACAGCGAATCGTCGGTTGGCTCACGGGGTTGCCGTCCTTTCACGGGTGTGCCGTTCAAGCACACGGGAGATCATGCGGTCACTCTGGCCGAGTGCGCCGTCGGGCTCAAACGCTTTCCAGATGAGCGCGCGCAAGCTCTCGTCGTGGCCATCGGTGGCCAGACGGCCAGACAGTACAACCTGCAACGGGCGATGCGTGTCAAGGGCCTCGTGGGAGGCCGCCTCCACCAGTTCGAATGCGGCGCGCTTGCCCAGCGCCTCGCTGAGAATCGTGCTGACCCGTTCGCTGTAGATGAGCCCGTCGGTGATCTCCAGGTTCGCCCGCATGCGCTCGGTGTCGACCTCGAGACGATCGGCGAGGGATGCCGCCGCCTGCGCCGCCGCGACGGTGAGACTTTCGAGATCGCGCAGTGTCGGCCACTCGGCGTGCCAGGCGCCGCTCGGGCGCTGATCCTCGGAAAGCAGGCTGCCGTGCAGCGTCGCCAGCAGCCCAGGGGCCCGCCGTGCGGCGGAGACGATGAGGAATGCTGTGACGGGATTGCGCTTGTGCGGCATCGCGGAGGAGCCCCCCTCACCCGCACCCAGTCGTTCGGAGAGCTCCGCGATCTCGGTACGCGCCAACACGGTCACCTCGAGCGCGAAGGCACCGACGGCGCCCGCGACGGAGGCCAGCGCGTCGGCAACGGTGGTCACGGCAAGTCGATCGGTATGCCAGGTGATGCTCGGCGCACGCAGCGAGAGTTCGGCGGCGAAGCCCGCAACTATCTCATCGATGACGGTGTCGGGGCCCTTCTGCGGCAGTCGCGAAGCGACCCGATCCGTGAGCGTCGACAACGTGCCGACCGCTCCGCCCAGTTGTGCGGGCAGCTCGTCGTTCACGTGGTCGAGACGCGCGCGCACGGTGAGCACCGCATCCAGCCACTGCGCGGCCACGAGCCCGAAGCTCATCGGGGAGGCCTGCTGCCCGAGCGTACGGCCGGCCATCGGGGTGCGGCGATGCGTATCGGCAAGCCCCGCAAGCGAATCGGCGAGCGACGAGAGCGCGCCCAACACCTCCCTGGCCACGCCCCGGACGATGAGCATCGTTGCCGTATCCACGATGTCCTGGCTGGTAGCGCCGACGTGAATATGGTCGGATGCGCCGGGGTGCAACTCCTCCGCGGCGGCGCCGAGCGCCTTCACCAAGGGAATCACCGGGTTGCCGCCCGCGCGGGAATGCGCGGCGATCTGGGCCAGATCGATGCTGGAGCCCAGCCATGCCGGGTCATCGAGCCGGTCGACGACCTCCGACATCCATTCCGGCACAAGACCCACGCGGATCAGCGCCCGAGTCAGCGCCAGCTCGGTGTCGACCAGCGCCTGCAGCCAGGCTGCATCATCGGTGAGCCGCGTCGCATCCGTACCGTGCACGATCGGATCGAGCAGCCCGACGCTGTAGCCGAACGTCGATTCTGCGTGTGCCGAAGCGATATGTGTCGAATCAGGCATCGAAATCGAAGAACACGGTCTCACCGTCGCCCTGCAACCGAATGTCGAAGCGATACGAGTTCTCGCCATCGGCAACGGCCACGAGTGTCTGGCGCCGGTCGGCGGCAACCGCGCTCAAGACAGCGTCCCCGCCCTGGGCCTCGGCATCTTCGGGAAAATACGCCCGCGTGAACAGGTGATGCATGAGCCCGCGCGCGAAGATCGTGACGAGGATGTACGGTGCGCCGCCATCGACGGCGCCGGGCTTCACTGTGGTAAAGGTGAAGTGACCGGCGAGATTCACCGAGGTGCGACCGAATCCCGTGAAGGTGTATCCGTCACGCTCCAGGCTGCCCTGCTCGCGCACGATCTCGCCACGCTCGTTGGCCTGCCAGATCTCGACGATCGCATCCGGAACCTGCTCCCCGGCACCGTCATATACGGTGCCGTGAAAGCGAATGGCCTGCGGCAGATGCGCGGCGATGAGATTCGGGCCGCCCTCATAGGGCAGCGCGTAGCCGAAGAACGGTCCAACAGTCTGCGACGGTGTCTGCACAAATTCCTTCGACGACACGGTGTCAGTCATGAGCTTCCTCGCTCTCCATCCAGGTTGATTTCGGCCCCGTCAGCACGATGTCCCAAACGTACCCCAGCGAGAACTCCGGCGCGCTCTGCTCGTGGTCGTAGTGCCCGATCAGGCGTTCGCGTGCGGCCGGGTCGGTGATCGACTGGTAGATCGGGTCGAGGGCGAACAGCGGGTCACCCGGAAAATACATCTGGGTGATCAGGCGCTGCGTGAAGGCCGAGCCGAACAGGGAGAAGTGAATGTGCGCCGGTCGCCACGCATTGGTGTGGTTCTTCCACGGGTACGGGCCGGGCTTGATGGTGGTGAAGAGGTACTCCCCGTCATCGCCCGTGATGGCGCGGCCCACTCCGGTGAAGTTGGGGTCGAGCGGCGCCGGATGCTGGTCCCGCTTGTGCACATAACGCCCGCTGGAGTTCGCCTGCCAGATCTCGATGAGCTGGTTGCGCACGGCTCGCCCCTCACCGTCGAGAACGCGCCCCGAGACCGTGATGCGCTCCCCCAGCGGCTCGCCGGAGTGCTGAATGGTGAGGTCGCTTTCCAGAACGTTCACATCGGTGTGGCCGAACGCGGGCGATTCCCTTTCCACCTCTTCCGGGTCGACCCGCACAAGCTCGTGGGTCGGATGCCGCAGCACGGAACTGCGATACGGCGCATAGTCGCGCCGCGGGTGCACCTCCGGCTTACCACCGGCAACGACGGCCCGTCTGGCCTCGTCTTCGATGGCGAGAATCTCGGCGCTGATCTCCTCCTGGCTGGGCAGATTCATAGTGCGATGTTTCCTCTCGTGCTGCCGTTTGTGGTCAACGGCAATCCTGTGTATTGCTCGGCAAGCGAGCGCATGGCGTGAAGCGAGTGTGTCGTGTAATCGAGCTGGCCGAGCTGGCTGCGGTAGTCGAACTGCAGTTCGTGGCTGTCGCCGGGGTGACGGTGCAGCATCTGCGTCATCCATTGCGAGAACTGCTGCGTGCGCCATTGCCGGGCCAGCGCCGCGTCGCTGTAGCCGGTGAGTGCGGTGTCATCGTTTGCGTAGTGGGCGATGAGCGCATCCGCCAGCATCGTCACATCGGAGATGGCCGAGTTGAGCCCTTTGGCGCCGGTGGGCGGCACGATGTGACCGGCATCGCCGGCGAGGAAGAGACTGCCGTGGTTGAGCGTCGACGCCACGAAGCTGCGCATCGGCGTGATCGACTTCTCGGTGATCTCACCCGCGTGCAGGCTCCAGCCGGGCACGCCGAGCCGCGACTGCAGAGCATCCCAGATGCGCGCGTCCGACCATTCGTCGATCGACTCGCTCGGATCCACCTGCAGGTACAGTCGCGAGACCTGCGGCGAACGCATGGAGTGCATGGCGAAACCGTCTTCGTGCAGGCAATAGATGAGTTCATCGGTCGACGGGGCAACGGATGCGAGAATGCCCAGCCACGCGTACGGGTAGCTGCGGTCATACATGGTGATCGCCTCTGCCGGTATGGCGGGGCGGCACACGCCGTGGAAGCCGTCGGCACCGACGATGAAGTCTGCCGTGATCTCGTGCGCCTCGCCCTCGTGGCCGAAGGTGACGCGGGGCGAGCGGGACTCGATGTCGTGCACCGATACATCCGTCGCCTCGAAGTAGATGGTACTGCCATCGGCCTCGTGCGCCTCGAGAAGGTCACGCACGACGGCCTGCTGTCCGTAGACGGTGACGGTGCGCCCGATGAGTTCGTTGAAATCGACGTGGTGGCGCTCACCGGCGAATTGCAGGTAGATGCCGTCGTGAATCATGCCCTCGGATGCCAGGCGTTCGCCGAGCCCGAGCCGAGTGAGCGTCTCGACGGAGCCCTGCTCCAGCACGCCCGCGCGCACCCGGGCGAGGAGGTAGTCGACGGAGCGATTCTCCACGATGATCGCGTCGATGCCGGAACGACGTAGGGCCCACCCGAGCAGAAGTCCCGCCGGTCCGGCGCCGATGATGGCGACACGTGTGGTTTCGGCAGACATGCAGTTCCCTCGCGACGATGGTGGGCAATGACCCCAGTCTGACGGGACAGGAGACACCTCATGGTGGCACTTCCACTCAGTGGAAGTCTACTCAGCTCGACCTGCGGTATCCCAGTGCCCGGCTGACTCCCTGTGCCGCGTCGCGCACAGCCTGCTCGTGCGCAGCATCCGGGCGAGCGGTGGTGTGGGTCACGATCGAGACCGCCGCCACCACCTGGCCCGTTCTATCGCGAATCGGCGCGGCAATGGAACTCGATCCCGCCGTCATCTCCTCAGACATGAACGCCAAACCGTGTGCCCGTATCGCGGCGATGCGTCTGCGCAGCTGCGACGCAGAGGTGACGGTGCCGGGCAGAAAACGCTTGAGCGGCGCGGCCAGGTAGGCATGGATCGTCTCCTGTGGAGCGAACGCGAGCAAAACGAGTCCGACGCCCGTGGCGTGCAGCGGCAGCCGACCGCCGACTCGCGAGATGATGTGCACGGCCTGATGGCCTGAGAGCTTCTCGACGTACAACGCGTCGTGCCCGTCAAGAATGGCGAGGTGCACGTGCTCACGCGTGGCCTCATAAAGGTCTTCGAGGTACGGCAACGCTATGGTGCGCAGATTGCGCGCGGTGGGAGTCTGCACGCCGACCTCCCAGAGCCGCATCCCCAGACTGTAACGGCCGTCTTCCTGGCGCGCCAGTCCTCCCCAGGCCACCCACTCGGCGACCATTCGATGCGTGGTCGACAACGGCAGCGCGGCACGCTGCGCGATCGCCGTCAACGAGAGAGATGCCGCCGGAGGCGCACTGAAGGCATCGATGATCGCAAAGAGCCGCGCGGCGACCGATCGGTCATCGCCGAACCCCTCCTGGCCTTCGGGCCCGGTTGACTGTGCTGGCTTGCCTGACATTGCTTCTCACGGTCCTGAATCGGCTGTTTCGGCGGTACCGCGGCGGCGGCTCACGACAGCTGTTCGCGACCGCGGTTGCGTCGCCGAATCTCACGCGGTGCACGCCCGGCGAGAAAGGACTTGCCGGGGTGCACGATAAAGCCCTGGCGCAACGCCTCGCGCCCGATCAGCATACGAAAACCCATCTGATCGCGATTGCTCAGGGTCGTCTCGGCCGTCACGGTTCGGCCGAAGAGTTGCACGTCGACGAGCACGACGATGCGCTCCTGGCTGTGGCCCGAGGAACTGCGCACCAGACGGCGATCATGCACGGGGCACTCGACGATCACGGTGTCTTCCTTCGAACGCTGCCACGGCTGCACCCGAAAACGCACCCGATCGCCACCATCCATCTCCTCGATGTCGAAGGCGTGCAGTGCCGAGCTACGAGCGCCCGTGTCGAGTTTGGCCTTGATCCAGGGCACACCGATTCCGGGCAGGCTCAGCCATTCTCGCCAACCGACGATGGTGCTTGAATGGGAGTCGTCTCTCACCCCACCATCTTGGCAGGAGCATCCGATCAAACTCGCCATCCTCTCGCGCGCCCCGCAGGCATACTCCACGCAGCGCCTGCGCGCGGCGGCGGTGCAACGTGGCCACCGCGTGAAGGTACTCGACACGCTTCGCTTCGCCATCGACCTCTCCGGTGCCGAACCCGATCTGCAATACCGAGGCAAGCTGCTCTCCGACTACGACGCGGTGCTGCCGCGCATCGGCAGTTCGATCACCTACTTCGGCACCGCTGTCGTGCGTCAGTTCGAGCAGATGGACGTCTACACGCCCAATACTGCGAACGGCATCAGCAACTCACGCGACAAGCTCCGCGCGAGCCAGATTCTCTCCCGTCACAACATCGCGATGCCTGCAACGGCATTCGTGCACAGCCGCGCCGATGTGCGGCTCGCAATCGAGCGGGTCGGCGGCGCACCCGTCGTCATCAAGCTCCTGGAGGGCACCCAGGGCATCGGCGTCATCCTCGCCCCGGAAGAGAAGGTCGCCGAGGCGATCATTGAGACCCTCCACTCCACGAAGCAGAACGTGCTCATCCAGAGCTTCATCTCCGAGAGCCGTGGCCGCGACATCCGTGCCCTGGTCGTCGGAGACCGGGTCGTGGCGGCGATGCGCCGTGTGGCCAGCGGTGACGAGTTCCGCTCGAACGTGCACCGCGGCGGCACCGTCGAAGCCGTCGAGCTGACCCCCGAATACGAGCAGGCGGCGGTGCGCTCTGCCCAAATCATGGGGCTGCGCATCGCGGGGGTCGACATGCTCGAGGGCAACGACGGGCCTCTCGTGATGGAGGTCAACTCCTCACCCGGGCTCGAGGGCATCGAGACCGCGACCGGGCTGGATGTCGCCGGGGCCGTGATCGACTTCATCGCCAATCAGGTGGCCTTTCCCGAGATCGACGTGCGTCAGCGCCTCAGCGTCTCCACCGGCTACGGTGTGGCGGAGTTGCTCGTGCACGGCAACGCCGACCTCGTCGGCAAGCGGATGCGGGACTCCGGTCTCGGGGAACGTGACATCACCGTTCTCACCCTGCATCGAGGCGCAACGGTCATTCCCAATCCGAAGGGCGGCGTCGAGCTGGAGGCCGGAGACCGGCTGCTCTGTTTCGGCAAGCTCGAAGAGATGCGCTCCATGATTCCCGAGCGGCGTCGACGGCGCGCAAAGGTGCGCAAGCTACCCAGGGAGCCGATACCTGGGGAATGAACCGTCGAGCGTCACATCACTCGTGGCGCGGGTTGCGAATTCCTATCGCTGAGACGAGCCCACCGATCACCATGAGGGCGGCCGTCGCAATGAGCGCGCGCACCAGGCCGTCGTGATCGAGGTGCTCGCCGACTATCACCCCTGCACAGGCCACGGTGATCAGCCCGGCAACGCGGGAAATGGCGTTGTTGGTGGCGGAACCGATGCCCGCCTGTGCAGCCGAGATCGAACCCAGAATGGCGGATGTCAGCGGTGCCACGGTCATCGAGAGCCCCAGCCCGAAGAGAAGCACGCCGGGCAGCAGTTCGGTCCAGTAGACGACGTTCTCCCTCCCCATAAGCATCATGGTGAGAAAGCCGCAGGCCGCGACAACCGGTCCGAGCGCCATGAACAGGCGCGGTCCGTGCCGCCCGGCGAGGCCGCCAAAGTAGCTGGAGAGCAGAAGCATCACAAGCGTCGGCGGAATCAACGCGAGGCCGGCGGCCGTTGCCGGGTACCCCGCCACCTGCTGCAGGTACAGCGTCACGATGAGCGGCCCGAATGCCAGGGCGCCGTAAACGAGGAACGTCGCCACGTTGCCCACCCAGAAATTGTGCACGCGAAAGATCACAAAGGGCAACATCGGCGCCGCGGATCGGTTCTCGACGATCACGAACGCCACCAGGGAGGCAAGGCCTATGACGAGCGGAATCCATACCCGGGGGGCGGCCCAGCCGTACTGGCCCTGCTCGATCAGAGCAAAGACCGCGCCACCCAGGCCCACCGCGCCGAGTATCGCGCCCAGATAATCGATGCGCCCGCCCGTGCGCACATCCTGGCCGCGCAATCCTCGCATGAGCCACAACGTGGCCACGATGGGGACGACGTTGATGGCGAAGACGTATCGCCACGAGAGGGTGTCGACGAAGACCCCTCCCACGAGCGGCCCAGCAACGAAGGCGACGCCGGTCCATGCCGTCCACTGGCCTATCGCCTTGGCCTGGGCCGCGCCGGAGAAGCTCGAGATGATGATGGCAAGCGAACTCGGAACGAGCAGCGCGCCAGCCACCCCCTGCAGCGCGCGAGCCGCAACGAGAAACACCCCGGTCGGGGCAACCGCGCACAGCAGTGAGGCGAGCCCGAACCAGACGAGCCCGACCCGCAACACGCGTTGGCGACCGAAGACATCCGAAAGCGAACCAGCAACGAGAATAAGCGCGCCCAGTGTGACGAGGTACGCGTCGACGACCCACTGCTGCAGCGGCAAGCCTCCGCCCAACTCACGAGAGATCGCCGGCAATGCGACGTTGATGACCGAGCCGTCGAGGAATGCCACGAACGAGGCGAGTATTGCGACGAGCAAAACTCGTCGCTGCAGAGTTGTCACGGTCTTAGTAAAGGGGGTATCGGATGCGTGTGGCAAGTGCCGCACGACAAAGGCCCCGCTCAAACGAGCGGGGCCTGCACAAATGTGGAGCTGAGGGGATTCGAACCCCTGACCCCCTGCATGCCATGCAGGTGCGCTACCAGCTGCGCCACAGCCCCGTTTCTTTCGAGAAGCCTCGGAAGCAACCTGTTTAGATTACTACATCAGACGCGGCTGGCTAAACCGAGACTGGGCCCCGCGTGGCATCTGTAATTACTCGGCACCCTCGCGCACGGGAAGCTCGAGGGGAAGAACCGGGCAGTCCTTCCAGAGTCGTTCGAGCCCGTAGTACATACGATCCTCCTCGTGGAAGACATGCACGACGAGATCGCCGAAGTCCAGCAGAATCCAGCGGCCTTCTGCGCGACCCTCTCGACGCAGCGTCTTCACGCCCGTCTCGTTGAGTTTGTCTTCGATCTCGGCGGCTATGGCCATCACATTGCGCTCATTGCGACCGGTGGCGAGCAGAAAGATATCGGCCAGGGGAAGCGGGCCCGAGACATCCAATGCGACAAGTTCTTCGCCGCCCTTGTCGTCGGCGGCCAACGCGGCGATCGCGAGAATTTCGCGTGCTCTCAGTGAAGAAGTGATTAGAAAACCTTAAAGACGAAGCCGGCGACCACGAGGGCTATCACGCCAATGGCGAGAATGCCCGCGGTGACGGCGAGGATGATGAGGCTGCGACCACCACGCTTCTTACGCGGGGCGATCACCCCCCGGGTGGACGTGTGCGTGCTCACCGCGCGGCTCGCGCGGATCGGGGCGACTGTGGAGGTGTTCACATCGGTCTCGGAATCGAACATACGATCCATGGCGGCAGAATCGTACCGATCAGGATGCTGTCCCGTCGCGCCGAGACTGCGCGGCAGGTCGATGGATCCCGTCACCAGAATCTCGCCGGTGCTCGTGAGCGGACCGGTGGCATCCGGTGCGCTCGGAATCATCGGAAGGATCAGCGAACTCGTCGCGCTTCCCGAACCCGCGGAATCGACATGCTGGGCTATGACCTGGTCGAACGGAAGGCCCTGTTCATTGGCGTCGCCAGCGGTCGACCAGTGACCCACGGGGCGCTGGGACGACACGGGAGTCGAGAGCGGGGCAGCACGCTGAGACGCGGCGGGGAGAGGAGCGACCTCGTCGACACCGGCGGCGCTGTCGTCGACGCCGTCGACCTCGTCGTCGGCACCCGACTCGGCGGACCGCGACTGCAGATTGGCCTCCTGCGCCTGCAACATGGCGCGAAGCTCCCGACGGGTCAGCGTGCGCTCGGGCACCACCGTTTCGGGCTGAGGCGGTCTGGTGTCTGACTCCTCGACCACGGCAACAGGAACCGTCACGGGCTGCGGAGAATCGCTCGGTGGTGTCGGCTTGAAATAGTCGGTGCTCTCAGACCGCGACCGGTGATCGAGAATGCCTGGCTGCGTCTTCTCGTCGACCTCGACGTCGGCCTGATCGGCACTCTGGCCCTCGTGGCCAGCAGCCGCCTCACGAGTGAGCAGATCATCGAAGCTGGTCTCGTAGCGGGGAAGATGCGGGCGTACCGGCAGGGAGAACTCCTGGTCGCTCGGTGCAGCCGCCTGCTGGTCAGTCGAGGCAGCCGTCGGCGGCTCGTGGATGAACGGGGTGGAAACCTCCGGCTCGTCGCCGGCCGTCGTCGGCGTGGTGGTTGCGGCGCGACGAGGCACCTGCGCGCCCGTCTCAAGGGCCGCGGCGCGTTCGCGTTCGCGCGCTTCCCGCCGTGTCAGTGGCGGGCCATCTTGCCACACAGTCATGCCACACTCCGATACAGATGGTGTTTGGAGATGTACTGAACCACGCCGTCCGGTACCAAATACCAGACGGGGTATCCCCTGCTCACCCGGCTCCGACAGTCGGTTGACGAGATTGCCAGGGCCGGAACCTCCAACAAGCTTACGTCCCGAGTCGGCAATCCAGAAACATTCAGTTCATGTCCCGGACGACTCACAGCCACGAAATGCGCGAGTTCCCACAGCTCATCCACATTGTGCCAACTCACAATCTGGGCTATCGCGTCGGCACCGGTGATGAAGAAGAGCTCGGCTTCGGGCCTCTCGGCGTGGATGTCGCGCAGAGTGTCGATCGTGTAGGTCGGGCCGCCCCGATCGATATCGACCCGGCTCGTGGTGAATTGCGGATTGGAGGCCGTCGCGACGACCGTCATCAGGTAACGGTGCTCGCTGGGCGAAACCGGACCCTTCTGCCACGACTCCCCCGTTGGCACGAAGATGACCTCATCGAGATCGAATGACTGCGCCACCTCGCTCGCAGCCACGAGGTGGCCGTGATGGATGGGGTCGAACGTGCCGCCCATCACGCCGATACGTGGGCGCCCCTGCGTCGGCTGCACCATACGCGAGCGCGTCTAGTGGGCGGACTCGGCGGGGTGCGGGTGACCGGCACCGTGGGTGGTCGCGCCGGGAGAACCGGCGTGACCGGCGGCATCCGGCCCTGCCTTGTGGCTGTGCCGATTGGCGACGTCACGGTATGTCCAGATGACGAAACCGAGGGCGGTGAAGAGCACAATCGGAGCGACGCCGAAAACCCAGATGGGCGCGATCAGCGGAGCGTGTGCCTCTGCTGCGGCGACAACGGCCGTCACGACTGACATATCATTTTCCCTTTCGTCGGCGCACCATGAACAAGCGCCTTCCGCGATTCTACCGGGCTGCGGCAGTTACGGTCGCACCTGACCCGCGCCACGCACGATCCATTTGGTGCTGGTCAGCTCGGGCAGTCCCATGGGACCGCGTGCGTGAAGTTTCTGAGTGGAGATACCCACTTCGGCGCCGAAGCCGAATTCGCCGCCGTCGGTAAAGCGCGTAGAGGCGTTCACCATCACCACGGCCGAATCCACCTCGGCGAGAAAACGCTCCGCGTTGCCCAGGTCGTTCGTGATGATCGACTCCGTGTGCTTGGTCGAGTACCGGCGAATGTGATCCATCGCCTCGTCCAGGGAATCCACGACCTTCACGGCGATGTCGAGACTCATGTATTCGGTCGACCAGTCCTCCTCGTTCGCCTCCACCGCGTCGGCAGAGAACGAGAAAGCGCGCTCGTCAGCGTGCACGGTGACACCGGATGCCGCGAGTCGGCTGAGCACCGCCGGCAGCACCCGCTCCGCCGCATCCGCATGCACCAACACGGTCTCGACCGCATTGCACACGCTGGGGCGCTGCACCTTTGCGTTGTGCACGATCTCGACGGCCCAGTCGCGATCTGCGCTGGCGTCGAGCACGATATGCACGACTCCCGCGCCGGTCTCGATGACGGGCACGGTCGATTCGCGCACCACGGTCTGGATGAGGTCGGCACTGCCGCGCGGGATCAGCACGTCGACATAACCGCGTGCCCTCATGAGTTCGGTGGCCCCCTCGCGCCCGAAATCGTCGATGGTCTGCGCGGCGTCGCCAGGAAGCCCGGCCTTCTCGAGCGCCTCCTGAATCACGCCGACGAGAACACGGTTGGAGTTGAGCGCGGCGCTTCCTCCGCGCAAAATCACCGCGTTTCCGCTCTTGATGGCCAGGGAGGCAATATCTATCGTTACATTCGGCCGAGCCTCGTAGATGGCTCCGACGACCCCGAATGGAACACGAACCTGGCTGATTTTGATTCCGTTGGGCAGGGTACTCCCGCGCACAGACTGGCCGACGGGGTCGGTCAGCGCCACGATTTCGAGCACGGCGTCGGCGAGTGCATCGAGCCGCGATTCGGTGAGCGTGAGCCGGTCCAGCAACCCGGCACTGAGGCCGTTCTCCCGACCGTTCGCGAGGTCGAGCGCATTCGCGTCGATGATCTCGCGCGCGTGGGCACGAACGCCATCGGCTATCGCGGCCAGCGCGCGATTCTTGACCTCACTGGTGGCACCGGCGAGTGCGCGCGATGCGGTGCGCGCGGCGGCAAGACGATCGGTCAGACTCAGCTGGCCCAGAACGTTTACAGACATGAGAATAAGTCTATCCGGCGGGCTCGAACCAGGTGCCGACGGCTTCTCCGCGCAGTGCCTCGGCAACGAGCGAGGTAGCGGTGAAGATCACCGCTGTTCCCTCTTCGGCCGCGTGACGGGCGGCCGAGACCTTCGTGAGCGCGCCGCCGGTACCCACGCCGGCGTTACCGATTTCGCCGATCTCCACGTCGGAGAGCTCATCGCCGAATGCCACAACGTCGATGCGCTCGGCACCGGGCTCCTGCGGAGGCCTGGTGTAGAGCGCATCAACGTCGGAGAGCAGCACCAGCAGATCGGCGTTCACGAGGCGTGCGACGAGCGAAGCCAGGCGATCGTTGTCGCCGAAACGAATCTCATGGGTGGCGACGGTGTCGTTCTCGTTGACGATGGGCATGATGCGCAGGGCGAGCAGACGATCCATGGCGCGCTGCGCGTTACTGCGCGGCGTGGGATTGTCGAGGTCGCCCGCTGTCAGCAGCACCTGTGCTGCCACGATGCCGTAGCGATCGAGACTGTCCTGATAGCGGTAGATCAGCACGTTCTGGCCAACCGCAGCAGCAGCCTGCTGCGTGGCAAGATCGGTCGGCCGCTCGGTGAGCGCCAGAAAGGGGATGCCTGTTGCGATGGCGCCGGATGACACCAGCACGATCTCGACCCCGCGACCGTGAGCCTCGGCGAGGGCATCGACGAGCCGCGCAATCTGTCCGGCATTCTCACCGCTGATGGATGAGGATCCGACCTTGACGACAACACGTCTCGCCGTGGGGACCTCGCTGCGGTCACGGATCGTCATCGTACGGTTTTACTCCTCGTTCTCAGACTTCTCAGAGGTCTCAGTCTTTTCGTTCACGGTGCCGTTGAGCACGTCTTCCTCGCTCATCACATCGTTCCAGAGCCCGGCCTCGCGTTCGCGCACGAGTTCAGCGCGGGCCTCGGCCTTGGCGTCCATGCGTTCGAAGTACTCCTCGCGGCGCTGGTTGCGCGTGGCACGATTCTTGTCGTCGAGTCGCGCATCCATACCGCGCGGCGCCGTCAGCAGCTCGGCGGTGGAGGTCAGGGTGGGCTCCCAGTCGAAGATCACGCCGCGACCCTCGCCGATGACGACGGTGGAACCAGCCACGGCCCCCGCCTTGAAGAGCCGCTCTTCGACCCCGAGCTTGGCGAGTCTGTCGGCAAGAAAACCGATGGCCTCATCATTGGTGAAGTCGGTCTGGGCGACCCAACGTTCGGGCTTCGCGCCGAGAATGCGGTAGACGTTGCCGAAGGTGCCACCCTCGACGCGCACAACGAAGCCACTATCGTCAACGGCCTTCGGACGGATCACGATGCGGGGCTTCTCTGCTTCGGCGATCACGGCATCCGCTCGCGAACGGGCGACGAGTTCGCCGAGCGCGAAGCTCAGCTGGCGCAGCCCTTCGTGGCTCACCGTGGAGATCTCGAAGACGCGGTAGCCGCGCTGCTCCAGCTCGGGGCGCACGAATTCGGCGAGTTCACGCCCCTCGGGCACGTCGATCTTGTTCAGGGCTATCAGCTGGGGGCGCTCAAGCAGCGGCGTCTGGCCCTCGGGCACAGGGTATGCGGCAAGTTCGCCGAGAATCACGTCGAGATCGGAGAGCGGGTCGCGACCCGGCTCGAGCGTGGCGCAGTCGAGCACGTGCAGCAGCGCGCTGCAGCGCTCCACGTGGCGCAGAAACTCAAGACCCAGGCCCTTGCCTTCGCTGGCGCCCTCGATGAGCCCGGGAACATCGGCGATCGTGTAGCGAGTCTCGCCCGCCTGCACGACCCCGAGGTTGGGGTGCAGTGTCGTGAACGGGTAGTCGGCGATCTTCGGCTTCGCTGCGCTGACGGCGGCCACGAGGCTGGATTTACCCGCGGACGGGTAACCCACGAGCGCGACATCTGCCACGGTCTTGAGCTCGAGAAGTACGTCGCCTTCCCAGCCGGGAGTGCCCAGCAGCGCGAAGCCGGGTGCCTTGCGTTTTGTGCTGGCAAGAGCCGCATTGCCGAGCCCGCCCTGCCCGCCGGGCGCTGCGACGAAGCGGATGCCCGGCTCGCTCATGTCGACGAGCTCGTTGCCGTCAGCATCTTTCACGACGGTGCCGATCGGCACGGCGAGCTCGAGCTGCTCACCCGTGTGACCGCTGCGGTGGTCACCCATGCCGAAACCGCCGTTGTCGCTCGAGCGATGCGGGTTTCTGTGGAAGCCCAGCAGCGTGGTGACCTGCGAATCGGAGACAAGAACGATGTCCCCCCCGTGGCCGCCGTTGCCACCGTCGGGCCCGGCCAACGGCTTGAATTTCTCACGCTTGACAGAGACACACCCGTTGCCGCCGTTTCCGGCGCGCAGATGGAGGGTCACATGGTCAACGAACGTGGCCATGGCTTCGCTCCTTCTTGGGTGGGTGATTGCGGGATGAAACACCAAGGGCGAGCCGAAGCTCGCCCCTGGAAGTGATGCAAAGAACTAGTTGGCAGCCGCCACGATATTGACGACCTTGCGGCCGCCCTTCTGGCCGAACTGCACTGCTCCGGCCTCAAGCGCGAACAGCGTGTCGTCGCCGCCACGACCGACGCCTGCGCCGGGGTGGAAGTGCGTGCCACGCTGACGGACGATGATCTCGCCCGCGCCGACAACCTGGCCGCCGAAGCGCTTCACGCCGAGGCGCTGGGCGTTCGAGTCGCGACCGTTACGAGTGGAGCTCGCTCCCTTTTTGTGTGCCATGAGTTATCCCTCGCTACGCTTTTCTTGACTGTGCTTACTTGATGCCGGTGACTTTGACGCGCGTGAGCTCCTGACGGTGCCCCTGGCGCTTCTTGTAACCAGTCTTGTTCTTGAACTTCTGGATGACGATCTTCGGTCCACGAAGGTCGTTCAGCACCTCGGCGGTCACGGTCACCTTGGCCAGCGATGTGGCGTCAGAGGTGATCTTCTCACCGTCAACGAGCAGCACGGCGGCCAGTTCGACGTTGCCGTTCTTGTCGGCCTTGATACGGTCCATCGTCACAATGGTGCCGACCTCGACCTTTTCCTGCCGACCACCGGCGCGCACAACTGCGTAAACCACTTTACGTACCTACTTCTCTGGGGGATCGAGAGATTCTGATCCTTGACGTTCTTCAGGATGTCACTGGTTTCGCAGGGCCGCACATGCGTGCCCTGCATTCTCCAGAAAACCTTGGTCGAGGTGCGGGAGATGCCCGACACATACCAACGGTCAACTTTACTCGATGGCGCTGCCCCGGTCAATTCGAGGCATCCCGCCCCGGCCTGGCCCGGTTGTGCGCATAAACTCGCGGCATGACCGTGTTGATCGACCAGCCCGCGTGGCCGGCGCACGGCACCTACTTCTCCCACCTTGTCAGCGATTTCTCGCTGGAGGAACTGCACGCCTTCGCCGCGGAGAACGCCATCCCTTCGCGTGCCTTCGACCTCGACCACTACGACGTTCCCGAGCGCCGCTACGCCGATCTGGTGGCCGCCGGAGCAACGCCCGTCACGGGCCGCGAACTCGTCATTGCCTTGCGCGACAGCGGGCTGCGCGTGCGGGCAAAAGACCGCCGCTACTCCGACTGATCGGCCGCGCGCGCCTCTCCCGCTACCACGCCTCCGGACAGCGCCGCCGTCGTCACGCGACGGTTGCGGCTCCGGCCCTGGCCGGGCTGCTTGGGCTGCGGCAGCGCTTCAAGAACCGAGTCGAGCAGGTGCTCCGCCTCGCTGGTCTTCACGTGCCGCTTGGCTCTGACCGGAACGTCGATAGAAATGTCCAGAATCGCCACGTGCTCGGTGCGCTGCTCCGTGGGCGGCGTAGCATCGGCCTGCGTGGCCGACTCATCGCTGGATTCGAATGCGATGGGCAACTGCTCACCCTGAGGTGCGGATGCCCGTGACGAGCGACGACCGCGAGAACGCGAGGCGGCTTGCGTGGTCTTCGCTGCAGGGGCAGCGGCATCCGGTGCCTGCGTGTCGGCCGCGGCGGCCGGCTCAACCTTTTCCGCCGTGCCTGCTGCGTGCGCGGCCAGCGTGCTCGCTGCGATCTGCGCGAGCGCATTCTTCGCGTCGTCGGTGATGGCGTGCGGCGCAACTGACGGGGCCTGGCTGCTGCCGCCACCGTTGCCCGATCCGCCCTTGCCGCGACGGCGCTCCACCGGGGGCTGCTGCGTCTGACGGTGCTTGGTCACGGGATCGTGGTGCACTATCACGCCACGACCAGCGCAGACCTCACACGGCTCGCTGAAGGTCTCGAGCAGGCCGAGTCCGAGCTTCTTACGGGTCATCTGCACGAGCCCGAGCGAGGTGACCTCGGCCACCTGGTGCTTGGTGCGGTCACGGCTGAGGCACTCGACGAGCCTGCGCAGCACGAGATCGCGGTTGGTCTCGAGCACCATGTCGATGAAGTCGACCACGATGATGCCGCCGATGTCACGCAGGCGCAGCTGGCGCACGATCTCTTCGGCCGCCTCGAGGTTGTTCTTGGTGACGGTCTCCTCGAGGTTGCCACCCGAGCCGACGAACTTGCCGGTGTTCACGTCGACGACCGTCATCGCCTCGGTGCGGTCGATGACGAGCGAGCCGCCGGAGGGCAGCCACACCTTGCGGTCGAGCGCCTTCTCGATCTGCTCCGAGATGCGGAACTCGTCGAAGGAGTCCTTTGTGCCCTCGTAGCGCTCGACGCGCTCGACCAGATCGGGTGCCACCTGCGAGAGGTAGTTCTCGATGGTGCCGCGAGCCTCGTCGCCGTCGATGACGAGCTGGTGGAAGTCCTCGTTGAAGACGTCGCGCACGATCTTGATGAGCAGATCGGGTTCGCTGTGCAGCATCGTGGGTGCCGAGACGTTCTCGACCTGCTTGCTGATGGCGGCCCACTGGGCGGTCAGCCGGTTCACGTCAAGCGTGAGCTGCTCGTCGGTGGCACCCTCGGCAGCGGTGCGCACGATCACGCCCACGTTGTCGGGCAGCACCTCCTTGAGGATCTTCTTCAGCCGGGCACGTTCCGTGTCAGGCAACTTGCGGCTGATGCCGTTCATGGAGCCGTTGGGAACGTAGACCAGGTACCGACCGGGAAGCGAGACCTGGCTCGTGAGCCGGGCTCCCTTGTGGCCGACCGGATCCTTGGTGACCTGCACGAGAACCTTGTCGCCGGGTTTGAGAGCGAGTTCGATACGGCGGGCCTGGCTCTTGCCGTCGGCGGAGTTCTCCGCAGCGGCCTCCCAGTCGACTTCACCCGAGTAGAGCACGGCGTTGCGGCCCCGACCGATGTCGACGAACGCCGCCTCCATGCTGGGCAGCACGTTCTGCACGCGACCGAGGTACACATTCCCGATGAGGGATGCTTCCTGAGACTTTGCGACGTAATGCTCCACGAGCACGCTGTCCTCGAGCACGCCGATCTGGATGCGACCGTCCTTCTCACGCACGACCATCTTGCGGTCTACGGACTCACGGCGGGCGAGAAACTCGGCCTCCGTGATGACGGGGCGACGACGGCCGGCATCGCGCCCGTCTCGACGGCGCTGCTTCTTGGCTTCGAGTCGCGTGGAGCCCTTGATGCGCTGCGGCTCGGTGATGAGCTCGGGCTCACGCTGTTCGCGCGGGCGCCGCACCTTGATCACCGTGTTGGCCGGGTCATCGTCTCCGGAGCGGTTCTCGTCGCCCGGGCGACGGCGCGCGCGACGGCGAATCGTCGAGGAGCCCTCGTCGTCATCGTCGTCGCGCTCGTTACGAGGAAGCGGCGGAAGCGGCTTGATGTCGGGCGCCTGGAACAGGATCGACGTTGCAGGTCGCGTGGCAACCGCCGGCGCCGGATCGGCCGGCGCGTTCTTCTCGAGCTTGTCGGACTTCTCGACCTTCTCGGATTTCACCTCAGGGGTCTGGGCCGGCTGTTCCTGTGCCGGGGCTGCAGCGGCATCCGCCTTGGGGGCGTCCGCGACAGGCGCAGCAGGAGGCGTCGCGACCGGAGCGGCAGCGGCCGACTCGGTCTTGCGCGATCCCTTGCGGGCGCCGAAGAGACGGCCCCGCTTCTTCTCTGCGGGCTTCTGCCCGTCGTTCCCGCTCGAATTGTTCGTTGTGTTGTCTTTTTCCACCATCTCTGGTGCACTCCTCGGCCGAATGGAGGCCGCGCCGCCCATCCGGTTACTCTCTCGTGCGGGTCCCGTTGTGTGCGGGTGCCCACGAATCCTTTACTGATGCGACCGGCTCACGGCTCTGGTCACATCGTCTGGTCGATGTCGTCTTGGTCACTGTCGACCAAGCTGTCACAGGGCGATCCACGCCCAAAAAGCCTTCTTTGGCGTCTCGCCGGGCGCGGCCCGGGAGACTTGCGTTCCATTATCGCATGCCCCGTGGTGCGACGCCGTCATTGGCAGCGATCCCAAAACCCGGTTATGCCATAATCCGAGAGTGACCCTGACCGAGCCGTCCAAGCGCCCCACCGTTCTCGCTATCTTCCTCATCATCGCCGGGGCCATCGGTTTCGTCGCGGCGTTCGCACTCACGCTCGACAAATTCGCGTTGCTCGAAAATCCGCAGGCCCAGCTTTCCTGCAACTTCAGCGTGCTCATCGGGTGCTCGAAGAACCTCAACTCATGGCAGGGCGCCGTTCTCGGCTTTCCCAACCCCCTCATCGGCGTCGCCTGCTGGCCCGCCGTGATAGCTGTCGGCGTCGGAATACTCGCCAAAGCGCGTTTCGCCCGATGGTTCTGGATTCTTTTCAACCTGGGCATTCTGGGAGCCCTCGTGCTGGTGATTTTCCTCATCGACCAGAGCATCTACGCGCTTTTCGTGCTGTGCCCGTGGTGCATGGTCACGTGGTCGGTGACGATCCCGACATTCTTAGCCGTAACGCTCTACAACCTGAAGACGGGAAATATACCCGTACCGGCATCCGTTCGGCGTGTCGCGGGAGCGCTCTACAGCTGGGTGCCCCTCATCACCATCGTCTGCTACGCGATAGTGGCTGTTCTGGCCCAAATCAAGCTGGACTGGCTGCACAACATCTAGCCGTTCCTGGCCCTTCGGCAAGCTCAGGGCACGGTAGCGCTAGAACCAGAGGGCGAGCTCGCGGGCGGCCGACTCGGGCGAGTCACTGCCGTGCACCAGGTTTTGCTGCACCTTGAGGCCCCAGTCGCGGGCGAGGTCCCCGCGGATGGTTCCGGGAGCGGCGGTGGTCGGGTCCGTCGTGCCGGCGAGCGAGCGGAAGCCCTCGATCACGCGGTCTCCTGCAACGCGGATCGCGACGATCGGGCCGCTCTCCATGAACTCGACGAGCGGCTCATAGAAGGGCTTGCCCTGGTGCTCCTCGTAGTGCTGTGAAAGCAGATCACGGTCGGCCTGCAGCATCCGCAGATCGACGAGTGCATAGCCCTTGGCCTCGATGCGGCGCAGAATCTCTCCGGTCAGACCGCGGGCCACGCCATCCGGCTTAACCAGAACGAGGGTTTCTTCGACGGGTGTGCTCATGTGGGGTTCTCCGTTTCGATGGGTGTTTCAGGTGGCGCGGGAGGCGTCTGGCGATCCAGCCGCGCTCCCGTGATCATGCAGTATGCCCAGAGGGCGGTGAAGATGATGCCGACAATGAAGAGCATGCCGACGAGAAATCCGGATGCGATCACGATCAGCTGCAGTATCCAGCCGACCACGAAGCCCCAGCGGTAGCGCAGCAGGGCGATGGTGACCGCCATCGCCACCACCATGGCCGCTCCCCCGCCGAGCGCCCACGCGGCGGGTGCCGCCTTGAGTCCGAAGATGACGAGTGCACCGAGAAAGACGATGATGACCTCAAAACCGAGCACGATGGAGCCAAGGCTCTGCTGCACCGAGCGCCGAGCCGGAGGCCGGGCACGCACGCGACCCTGCGCCGCCATCAACTCTCCTTCCAGCCGCGATCCTCGGCGATGGCCATGGCTTCGCCGGTGAGCACGATGGAGCCCGTCACGACTACCGCGCGGCGCGGCGCGGCACCCGCCCAGGCCCGTGCGTCATCGAGAGCGCTGTAGAGGTCGTCGTATTCGAAGGTCATATCGGGCCTGGTCCAGTGCATCACCCGCTCGGTGAGATCTTCGTGCGAGAGCGCGCGGTCGCTGCGCGACTGCGTCACATTGAATCGCGTGACAACGGGGGCGAGTTCGTCGACGATGCCGTGTGCATCCTTGTCGGCGAGAACAGCGAGTACGACGACGATCTCGTCGAAATCGAAGTAGGTCTTGAGCGCGGCGGCGAGCGAGGCCGCCCCGCTCGGGTTGTGGGCGGCATCCACGAGCACGGTCGGGTCGGTGCCGACGAGCTGCAGGCGCCCCGGCGAGGTGGCCGTCGCGAACCCCTCCTCGACCAGGTCATGCTTCAGCGGCTGTGTGCCGCGCCCGAGAAACGACTCGACGGCGGCTACGGCCACCGCGGCGTTCTGCGCCTGATGGTCGCCGTACAACGGCAGAAACAGTGCCTCGTAGGTGCCCGCAAGCCCACGCACCGTGACCAGTTGGCCGCCCACCGCGACATCCGTCGACACCACATCGAAGGCCACACCCTGCACGGCAAGAGTGGACTCGCTCAGTTCGGCAGCACGCTTCAACTCGGCCAGCGCCTCGGGCGTCTGCACGCTACTGACCACATCGGCCGCCGGCTTGATGATGCCCGATTTGGTGCGGGCGATCTCGGCAACCGTGTTGCCGAGTCGAGCCATGTGATCGAGCGAGATCGGAGTGAAGACGGCAACCTGACCGTCGCCGACATTCGTCGAGTCCCACTCCCCGCCCATGCCCACCTCGATGACCGCGACGTCAACCGTCGCGTCCGCGAAGCACGCAAACGCGAGCACGGTCATGACCTCGAAGAAGGTGAGCCGCACCTGCCCTTCCGCCTCGAGCGCGGCATCCGTCATCTCTATATACGGTGCGATGTCCTGCCAGTTGCGGGCCAGCGCCTCATTGCTGATCGGCGAGCCGTCGATCATGATGCGCTCGTTGAAGCGCACCAGGTGTGGGCTCGTGAACAGGCCGACACGCAACCCGTATGCACGCAGGATGCTCGCGGCGATGCGACTCGTACTCGTCTTGCCGTTCGTACCGGTCACATGAATGATCGGGTAGGCGCGGTGCGGGTCGCCGAGCAGCTCAACGGCACGGCGGGTGGCGTCAAGCCGGGGCTGCGGATTCGCCTCACCGAGACGCGTCAGCAGCGTCTCGTAGACGGCGTCGCCTGCGGCGGTGAAATCGTCTTCCTGCGGTTCGTCAGTCATGCGAATTCCCTTCTGCGCGCTTCACAGCGACGATCAAGCGTCCGCGATTGGCGAACTGTTGTGCCTCGAACTCCTGAGCGAACACCCCGGCTGCGAGCGACGGCTCGACCGATTCGGCAGCCGCCGTGATGCTGAGTTCCACCGCGAGAGTCTCACCGGCGATGTCTACCTCGGCGGCCGACGCGACCGCCGCGGCATCCGACTCGTCGAAGAAGCTGAGCGAAAGTTGGATGCGATCGCTCACGTCAAGCCCCGCGGCCTTGCGGGTGTCCTGCACCGCGCGGATGACGTCGCGAGCGAGCCCCTCCGCCTCCAGTTGCGGCGTTGTCGTCGTCTCCAGCAACACGAAGCCACCGGCCTCGAGCAGCGCGAGAGCACCGCCTGCCGCACCCGCGTCAAGCACGAGGTCGTACTCCGACGGCTGCAACGCGATGCCCCCGGCGGTAACGACGCCGTCGGACTCGGACCAGTCCCCCGCACGCGCGGCCTGGATGACCCGCTGCACGTCTCGACCGAGACGCGGACCAGCCGCGCGCGCGTTGATCGTCAGTTTGCTCGTGATGCCGTATTCGCCGGCGCTCGAGTCACCGAGCTCGACCAGTTCGACGGCCTTCACGTTGAGTTCATCGCGCAGAATCGCCTCAAACGGTGCGAGCGCCGCGGTGTCTGCCACCACAATCGTGAGCTGCGCCAACGGCAGGCGAACACGCAGGCCGGCCTGCTTGCGCAGGGCGAGAACGGTGGAACTGATCAGCCGAACCCGATCCATGGCTGTCACGAGTGCGGAATCCGCGGGGAACGCCTCGGCCTCGGGCCAGTCCGTCAGGTGCACGCTGCGGCCGCCGGTGAGCCCCTGCCAGATGCGCTCGGAGACGAGCGGCAGCAGCGGAGCGGCCAGGCGGGTGACCGTCTCGAGCACGGTGTACAGCGTGTCGAAGGCCTCGCGTGCTGGATCGCTCGCATCGGCGCCTGAGCCCGTCGACGGGGCAACCCCCACCCAGAATCGGTCGCGCGAGCGTCGCACGTACCAATTCGTGAGCACATCGGCGAAGTCACGCAGCTTGGCCGCGGCCATGGTGCTATCGAGTGCCTCAAGATCGGCTGTCACGTCGGCGACGAGGTCGCGCGTCTTCGCCAGCAGATAGCGGTCGAGCACGTCGGTGGAATCGGTGCGAAGCACCGCCTCGTATCCGCACGCATTCGCGTACAGCGAGAAGAAGTACCACGTGCTCCACAGCGGCAGCATCACCTGTCGTACGCCCTCACGGATGCCCTCTTCGGTCACCACCAGGTTGCCACCGCGCAGAACCGGGCTGGACATGAGGAACCAGCGCATCGCATCCGAGCCATCACGGTCGAATACCTCGTTCACATCGGGGTAGTTGCGCAGCGACTTGGACATCTTCGCGCCGTCGCTGCCCAGCACGATGCCGTGGCTGATCACGCGCTTGAAGGCTGGACGGTCGAAGAGCGCCGTCGAGAGCACGTGCAGCAGGTAGAACCAGCCGCGGGTCTGTCCGATGTATTCGACGATGAAGTCGGCGGGGCTGTGCGAGTCGAACCACTCTCGGTTCTCGAACGGATAGTGCACCTGTGCGAACGGCATCGAGCCGGAGTCGAACCACACGTCAAGCACATCCGGGATGCGCCGCATGGTGGATGCCCCGCTCGGGTCATCCGGATTCGCCCGGGTCAGCTCGTCGATATACGGGCGGTGCAGATCGGGCTCGCCGTCGGCGTTGCGCGGCAGCACCCCGAAGTCGGTCTCGAGCTCGGCGAGCGAGCCGTAGACATCCGTGCGGGGAAAGTCGGGGTTGTCGCTCTTCCACACCGGAATCGGGGAGCCGAAGTAACGGTTGCGGCTGATCGACCAGTCCCGTGCGCCGGCGATCCACTTTCCGAATTGACCGTCCTTGACGTTCTCCGGCACCCAGTCGATCTGCTGGTTGAGCTCAACCATGCGGTCGCGAAATTCGGTGACACGCACGAACCAGCTGGAAACCGCCTTGTAGATGAGCGGGTTGCGGCAGCGCCAGCAGTGCGGGTAGGAGTGCTCGTAGCTGGCCTCGCGCAACAGCCGGTCGTTCTCCCTCAGCAGCCGGATCAGCGGCCGATTGGCCTCGAAGACCTGCAGGCCCGCGACATCGGTGACCGATGCGAGAAAGCGCGCCCCCTCGTCGACCGAGATGATCACGGGAATGCCATTGGCCTCGCAGACACGCTGGTCGTCTTCACCGTATGCCGGGGCCTGATGCACGATTCCCGTGCCCTCGCCCGTCGAAACGTAGTCGTCGACGAGGATGCGCCAGGCGTTCTCGGTGCCGTAGGTGTCGGCATCCGCGTAGTAATCCCACAGCCGGTCGTAGCTCACACCCTCGAGCTCGGCTCCGGTCACGCTGCGCGAGACGGCCGCGACGGCCTCCTCGACGCTGTCGTAGCCGAGATCCTTCGCGTAGTTGCCCACGAGCTCGGCCGCGAGCAGGTATTCGGATGCCTCGGCCCCGTCTGCGGCCCCGTTCGGCCCCGCAGGCACCACGGCATACTCGATGGCCGGCCCGACGGCGAGCGCCAGGTTCGTCGGCAGAGTCCACGGCGTGGTGGTCCAGGCGAGCGCCCGCACGGCGGTGAGCCCGAGCGCTTCGGCCTTCTCCCCCACCAGCGGAAATGTCACCGTGACGGTCTGGTCCTGGCGCATCTTGTAGACATCGTCGTCCATGCGCAGCTCGTGGTTGGAGAGCGGCGTCTGGTCGCGCCAGCAGTACGGCAGCACGCGGTAGCCCTCGTACGCGAGCCCCTTGTCGTGCAGCTGCTTGAACGCCCAGATCACGCTCTCCATGTAGTCGGTATCGAGCGTCTTGTAGTCGTTCTCGAAGTCGACCCAGCGTGCCTGTCGGGTGACGTACTCCTGCCATTCCTGCGTGTAACGCAGCACGGATTCGCGGGCGGCGGCGTTGAACGCGCCGATGCCCATCTGCTCGATCTGGCTCTTGTCGGTGATGCCGAGTTGCCGCTCGGCTTCCAGCTCGGCGGGCAGACCGTGCGTGTCCCAGCCGAAGCGACGGTGCACGAGCTTGCCGCGCATCGTCTGGAAGCGCGGAAAGAGATCCTTCGCGTACCCGGTGAGCAGGTGCCCGTAGTGCGGCAGCCCGTTGGCGAAGGGTGGGCCATCATAGAAGACCCACTCGGGCGCGCCCTCGCGGTTGTCGATGGATGCCTGAAAGGTTGCGTCCTGCTTCCAGAACTCCAGCACCTCGGCCTCGATCGAGGGAAAGTTGGGAGACGGTACGACGCCCGGCGCCTGGGCGTTCGAGTCAGAGTCTGAAGACTTGGGGTACGGCATGTCTCTCCTGGGCAGGTCAGCAATCTGCACGAGGACGTCATCCGGAGAAAACGGATGCCGCGGTACCACCCCGCTTGCCGCTCTCGATCTGCGGATGCCGGCTGGCGGCATCCGGCCACCGTGAGCGACCGCTTGTTCATAGGCTCTGACGGGCCCGACCCGTTCGGTTCTACTGGGTTCAGCGCCCGCTGGCGGATGCCTCACCGTTCTTCCGAAGACTCCCCGGTGATGACCGGATCACAATCGTTACACCACATCTTATGCTCTATCCGGCCGCGGTTCGCCGAGAGAGCACACCTCTGTTTGCCGTGCTTTACGTGGCAACCATGCCGCTGAGAGCCTCTGCAGCCTCTTGGAGCAGCGCCAAGCGCTCCGTTGGCTTATCAGAGGGCGAGAGCATCGCAGTCGTGCCGAGCAAGCCCATGGCAGCCTGTACATCACTGCTGCCGAAGACAGGCACCGCGACGGATGCGAGTCCCATGCGATCCAGATCGGCCCACGCAACATGCTCTCGACGCACCCTCGCGAGTTCACTCTCTTCCATTCGTGCGGCAGCCGGCGCGAGCGCGGAGTGCACGCGAGCTATCACGCTGGGATCGGACTGGAACGCCAGGAGCACCCGCGACTGGGCGGCCTTGATCTCGAGCACGGTCCCGATGCGCACGGTGAGGACGATGGTGCCCTCACCCGCCTCTTCAACGAGCGTCACGACGGCACCCGAGCGGCCCTGAAAGCTCAGCACCGCGGTGAGTCCGGTACGGTCCGACAGCCGCCGCATGACCTCGGGAGCCAGCGTGATGATCTGTTGTCGGGTCGACACGAGTGCTGACAACTGGTCGAGCAGCGGTCCTGGCCCGAACGAGGCACTGAGGAATCCGGAACTTTGCAGCGACTGAAGGTAACGGTGCGCGGTTGTGCGATTGAGTCCCAACCGCTCTGAGACAAGCACTGGCGTCAGCGAAAGCGTGTGCTGATCGAAGAGTGCAAGCACATTCGCCGCCCGATCGATCGATTGAATCGCGCCACGATCGGTGACGGCAAGTGTGGTCATCGCGCCCCCTCATTGGTTCACAGTGCAACCGAAAATTCCGAATTATGAACATTATGCACGAGTTCGGTCACAAAACAATTTCAGGCTACCTGTGTAGACAAGCGCAACCTCTATCCGTACTATGAACAGGAATTGCACAATCCGAACAACTGAATCGTGCAACCGAGGTGCCGTTTCAAAGGAGAAAACGCATGATGCCTGCAACCCGATCCGCTTCGACGAGTACCGGCCGTCACAGCAGCGGCACGATGACGCGGCCGATAGCGGGAGTTCTCCAATGAAGGCGCGGCTTCTCTACTACGGCCGACTAGTGCTCTCGTCGTTCATTCTTTTCATCGCCGTGATCACCGTGCTCTTCTTTCTGCTGCAACTCGCTCCCGGCGATCCCGTTCAGGCGCTCGTCGGCGACGTGCCGCTGTCTGACGCATTCCGTGAACAGCTCACTGCGGCCTATGGGCTCGACAAGCCGGTGTGGGAGCGCTACTTCATCTATCTCGGCAATGTGTTGACGGGGCATCTCGGATACTCCTTCTCGACGAACGCAGAGCCCGTGCTCGATATCATCCTCAGCCGCGTGGGAAACACGCTTGCTCTCGCGATTCCTTCCTTCATCATTTCCACTGTCGGCGGCACCGTGCTGGGGTCCCTCGCGGCCCGAACCCGTAAGCGCTGGCTTGATGGCGGAATCTCGGGCTTCGCCGTCGGACTGTTCTCCATACCGAATTTCTGGTTCGGCATGCTGTTGATCCTGACGTTCTCCATTGGGCTCGGGTGGTTGCCGACCCAGGGCAAGAACGGCTTTGGTCAACCGGGGATCGGTCTGGAGTACCTGGTACTGCCGGTCATCACCATGGCCACGAGCGAACTGGCGTATAAAACGCGCATCATGCGGGCAGCAATGATCGAGTCACTGGGGCAAGACTTCATCGACACGGCACGGTCGAAGGGGCTGTCATCGCGGCGAGTGCTGTGGCGACATGCGCTGCCGAACGCGCTGCTCCCAATGGTCACGGTCGTGGGGTACAGCCTGGGATTTGTGCTCGCCGGATCGGTTCTGGTCGAGCGCGTATTCGGGTGGCCCGGCATGGGCCTCCTCTTTCTCGACGCGATCGAGCGCAAGAACAACATGGTGATTCTGGGTGTCGCCGTCATCTTGACAGTAACGATCATCGTGATCAACATTCTCACCGACATTGTGTATGGGCTGGTCGATCCACGGCTGCGTGCCCGATTCGCCCCGAAGAAGAAGGACGAGGTGACGGTCTGATGACCCAGCAAAGCGCGGTCGGAACGTCCGCTCCGCCACCAAGCGCAGCACCACCGACGGAGCCCGTTGCAATGTCTCGTGTGAAACACAGTGCTCGAGGCGGGGAGCGCGGGGCATGGCGCACGTTCCTGCGCAAACCTTCCACGCTCGTTTTCATTCCGCTGCTGGTGTTCTTCGTGCTTGTCTCAGTGATCGGGCCGCTATTCGTCACCAACCCGGTAGCGACCAGTTTCACGAAACTTCTTCCACCCGGCGGAGAACACCTACTCGGAACCGACATGCTCGGCCGAGACTACCTCGCACGTATGGTGTACGGCGGCCAGGTCTCCCTGTTGGTGGGCTTCAGCGTCGCCATATTGTGCCTGTCCTTCGGCCTCGTCATTGGCGGCCTTGCCGGCTACTACGGTGGCGCAATCGACGTGGTGATGGTCAAGGTCGCCGAGTTCTTCCAGGTGCTTCCGGGAATCGTTCTCGCACTGGTCGCTGCCGCCTTGCTCGGCTCGAACGTTTCCATCATCGTCGCGATCCTGGCCATCACGATGTGGCCGGGCGTCGCCCGAATAGTGCGGGCCGAGGCCATGCGAATCTCGCAACTCGGGTACGTCGAGTCCGCGCGCGCCGCGGGCTTCCGTGGTGTACGAATCATTTGGTCAGACGTCATCCCCAATGCGATGCCACCTGTGCTCGTGGCCACCAGCATGACGGTTGGACGTGCCATTCTCATCGAGTCGGGCCTGGCTTACCTCGGCATCGGTGACCCAAGCAGTCCCAGTTGGGGAGCACTGCTCAATTCCGCGCAGTCGTATATGCGTGACGGCTGGTGGCTTGCCGTCTTCCCCGGCTGCTGCATCTTCCTTGTCGTGCTGGCCGTCAACATTCTCGGTGATGGTCTCAACGATGCGTTCAACCCAACCGTTGGGAGGGTGAAATGAGTAGCCCGAACGAGACAACTGAAACCTCGGACAACCGCGTACCGCTCGTCGAGTTGAAGAACCTCCGCGTCATGCTGCCTACCGGGCAGCGCAGCGAAATCGAGGCTGTTCGTCAGGTGGATCTTGTGGTGCACGACGGCGAACGGGTAGGCCTCGTCGGCGAATCCGGCTCAGGCAAGTCGGTCACAGGCCGCGCCATCGCCGGGCTGTTGCCCACATCGCCGCGCGTACGGGTGAGCGGTTCGATCCGCTTCTCCGGCACCGAAATGGTGGACGCGCCGCGCACGGCGTGGGATGCCGTCCGACGCGAGCGCGTCGGCATGATCTTTCAGGATCCCCTGACGTTTCTAAATCCCACAATGCGAATAGGACTCCAGGTCGCGGAGTCGATCCCCCGTAGTCGAGACCGCGGCGATCGACGCTCCCGCATGCGCGCTGCGAACAACTTCCTGCGGCAGGCCGGATTAGAGAATGCCGAGCAGATCGCCCTCAACTTTCCGCATGAGCTGAGTGGCGGAATGCGTCAGCGGGTGCTGATAGCCATCGCCATCGCGAAACTCCCAGCGCTGATCATCGCTGACGAGCCCACTACCGCACTCGACGCAACTGTGCAGCAGCTCGTGCTTCACACACTCGACGAAACGGTCGCCGAGCTTCGCACCTCGCTGGTGTTGATTTCACACGACCTTGCGGTTGTCGCGGGGATGACCGACCGCATCTACGTCATGTACGCCGGCCGGATAGTCGAGGAAGGACCGACGGAACGCGTTATGAACGACCCACAACATCCCTACACCCAAGCGCTGCTGCGAAGCGTTCGCAGTCTCACGAACGAAGGCACGGAGTTGTACTCGATCCCACCGTCGCTGCGTCGCGAGTTCACCGCGGAGGTCCCCCGTGCTTCTTGAAGCAAAGAATGTGTCCAAGGTCTTTCGCGGAGGGCGCACTTCGACACCGGTACTGGCCGTCAGGGACGCGACGCTGCGGGCGCGTCCCGGAGAGTTCGTCGCGATCGTCGGAGAAAGCGGAAGCGGTAAGAGCACACTCGCGCGCATGCTGCTCGATCTCATCCCGGCATCGTCGGGCAGCGTGGAACTCGACGGCGTCCCCGTGGCCTCCATGTCAACGATGGAACGCACGATGTTCCGGCGCAGCGTGCAGGCGGTCCTCCAGGATCCGGCAGGATCGCTCAACCCCCGCAAGAACGTTGAGCGCACCATCAGCGAGGTGATCCGGCTTCACGCGATCGCGAAGACCCGACAAGGAATCCGCGAGAAAGTCGTCGAAGTTCTCCAACTGGTGGGCATGACGCCTGCTGAGCCATTCCTTGATCGTTTTCCTCATGAGCTCAGCGGTGGCCAGCGTCAGCGGGTGCTTATCGCCCGGGCAATCGCCCTGAACCCGCGAATAATTGTGGCGGACGAGGCCGTCTCGGCGCTGGACGCATCTGTGAAGGCAGGCGTTCTGCGCGTGATGGCCGATCTGAAGGAACAACTCGGCGTGGGTTATGTCTTCATCACCCACGATCTTCCTGTGGTCAAGAAGGTCGCCGACTACGTCTACGTCATGAAGACCGG
The DNA here is from genome assembly GCF_001424905.1 of Leifsonia sp. Root112D2. Classification (NCBI taxonomy): domain Bacteria; kingdom Bacillati; phylum Actinomycetota; class Actinomycetes; order Micrococcales; family Microbacteriaceae; genus Leifsonia; species Leifsonia sp. Root112D2. Next base: position 2,494,364 of record NZ_LMCU01000001.1, on the reverse strand, counting down.
GCACATCGTCGAAGAGGGCACCAAGGACCTCATCTTTTCGAACCCGTCTCACGAATACACCCGAACACTGCTGGCAGCATCCCCCGTACTCACATAGACGCCCTCGACGGGCGACAAACGCACCATCACCGAAGTAGATACGCACGAATAGCTCATGCAGAGAGGCAAGAGATCATGAAAATACTGAAAACACGGCGCGGCGCGATAGTCGCCGTACTTATGGCGAGTGCGCTCGCGATAACCGGATGCACCTCTGGTGGCACCAGCGGAGGCGGAGACGCCGGAGCCGCGCAGGCCAAGCGTCCGTATGTTCGCGCGGTCAATGGAGACCCCATGATCGGAGGACTCAATTCTCAGCTCACCAACGGCACCTACCCCATTCTGTTCAGTGCGCAGATCTTTGACTCCCTGATTCGCCAGTCCGCAGAAGGCAAGCTCACTGCAGGGCTGGCGACGAGCTGGAAAGTCAGCGACGACGGACTCACGTTGACGCTGGAGATACGCAAGGGTGTCAAATGGCACGACGGAAAGCCGTTCACGGCCGAAGACGTCAAGTTCAACTTCGACGAGATTGTGCCTCTGCAGGCCTATGGCGCCGAGCTCGCCAAACGCATCGGCTCGGTCGAGATCACCGGAAAGAACACGGTTGTCGTGCACCTCTCCCAGCCTTACGGTCCGCTGCTCGCGGCCGTCTCGGCCCAGTTCATGCTGCCAAAGCATCTCTATGTGGGCACCAACTACGTCACCAATAAGGCGAACGAGAACCCTATCGGCACCGGCCCGATGATGTTCGATACGTATACGCCCGGTGCGGAGATCACGCTCAAGAAAAATCCGAACTACTGGGGCGGCAAAGTCAAGGTAGACCGCGCCATCTTCCCGGTCATGGCTGATCCCAACTCTCGCGCTACCGCATTGTTCGCCGGCGAAATAGATGAGGCCACCCTGGATCAGTCGCAACAGGCTCGGGTCTCCACAGACAAGAACACCGAGCTCCTCTCGACGGGAAGCGTGCAGTACTACGAGAGGCTGACGTTCAACGCGAAGAGCACGTATCTCGAGGATGCCGGTGTTCGCCGTGCACTGTTCTCGGCATTGGACCGTCACGAATTCGTCAAGACGGCGTTGGCGGGGATCGGCACACCGGCAAACGGGTTCTTCCCCAAGTCCTTGGACTGGGCAAACAATCCCGATGTCAACTTTGACAAAGACTTTCCCTTTGACGCCGACGCGATCAACAAGACACTCGACGAGGCCGGATTCCCGCGCGGATCTGACGGCACCCGATTCACCCTGAAGGTGCTCTACATCAACACGCTTACCGATGTCGCGGCAATAGTGCAGATGGCGCAATCGATGCTCCAGAAGTTCGGCATCAAGACTCAGCTCATTGGAGTCGGAGGCGCGGTGTACAGCCAGAAGCTGTACAAGGAACACAACTTCGATCTCGCCATCGTGAGGGCCGATATCGGGCCCGACCCGAGCCTCGGCCTCTCCCCCTGGTTCGTGTGCAACAAAACGAATGCGATATCGGCCAACCCCTCGGGAATCTGCGACCCGGAGATCGACGCCGCAGCCGCCGTCGCGCTGGCCACGACCGATCAGAAAAAGCGGGCCGCAGCCTTCAAGACCATGCAGGCACGTGCCGAGAACCTGATGTATTTCGCGCCGATCGCGTGGACCAATGTCGGGTTGAACACCATCAGCACTTCGACCTGGACAGGGCGCACCAAGTCCCTGCCCATGACGGATCGTCTGCCGTGGCTGACGATGACACCGACCAAGTGAAACGCGGCGCTCACTCAATTTCGACGATCAACTGAAAGCTGAAAAGTATGAATATGCCTTTGTTCGACACACACGCGCATCTGATTTCTGATGACCCGGGTACGTACAAGCCCAAGGCTTTGCGACCCGAGCTGCCAACGCCGAAACAGCCTGACTTCACCGTCACGGTCGAAGCACTGATCACCATGATGGACGAGCACGACGTCGCCGAAGCCTGTCTCGTTCAACGGGGTCATCTCTATGGCTATGACAACAGCTATATTCTCGACTCTGCGCGAAAGTACCCCGGCCGTCTGCATCCAGTGGTGATACTTGATCCCCAGGATCCCGCTACCCCGGATCAGTACCGTGAGCTGGTCAGGAATGACAATGTGCGCGGCTTTCGCATGGCGCACACCCGGCCCTGGATCCTGGACACCGCGTGGATCAGTTCCCCGCAGTCAATGGAGATCTGGAAGGCCTGTGCCGAGCTGGGAACACCGATCACGCTGATTCTGTTCATGAACCAGCTCCCCTACCTTCTGCCGCTGATCAAAATCATTGCGCAACAGTTCCCGAACCTGCCGATTCTGCTCGACCACGGCGGAATGCCGTTCGGGATGACTCAGTACGAAGTAGGTCTCGCGAATAAGGTCGGCACGGATGTGGTGTTGCCAGGCGCCCCGCACTTCGGAATTGACCAGACAATCGCGCTCTTCGAGGAAGTACCGAATGTCTATTTCAAGATCACCGAGATCAACATGGAGCGCCTGGCCGCAGAAAAGGTGCGCCCGGCGCACCTGATGCGGCGAATGGTCGACAGCTTTGGCCCCGACCGAGTCATGTGGGGTTCCGACATCGGCCAGAGCATGCTCTGGAACTACACCGAGAAGGCCGCTATGGCGCGCGCTGCGACCGACTTCCTGACCGACGACGAGTCACGCAACTTTCTGCACGACAACGCCGCCCTGATCTACTCGGCATGAATGCCACGGCACACTCGACGCAGGTACTCGTCAAGACCGGCTGGCCGCCGCAGAGGGCCGCAGACGTCGAACACCATATTGTCTACCGCAACGAGAACGAGTTTGCTGCCTGGCCCTACTATTGCGGCCTGTGGAAGACCGCTGACGGAAGTCTCGTCGCCGGCTTCAAGCGGGTGCCGAGCAATTACGAAGATGTCAATCACTACAACCTGGTGCACGCGCCCGGTGAGATCGTCGTCATTCGCTCAACCGACAATGGCAGAACCTGGGACCAGGACTCAATCGTCTCGGTCTTCGACATGTCCATTAAGGAAGAAAAGGACTTTCCCGGCGGCGAGGCCGCGGACTGGTCGAATTTGCCGCCACTAGATTTCACCAGCCGCGACACGCTGGTCATGGGTGGCGGAATCCCCACGCTCATGGGTGGCGGCGACCATCGTGCCGCATGGATTCGCGCATCGACCGATGGCGGTCGCACGTGGCGTGCACACAACGTGCTGCCCAACTGGGACTTCCCGGGTGTCTCCATGCCTGGTACGTCCATGTACTCGGTGCGCGACGACGGGGTAATGCTGTTCGGTGTGCAGGCGTGGGCGCCGGGCGCGCAAAGCCCGCTGCTCGTCGTATACGCCAGCCCCGACGGCGTTCAGTTTCTTCATCTCGGCGAGATAGTCGAAGAGACGCCGAAGTCCGCGTACTGGCCGGGCGGCCGCTTCGCCTCTGCACAACACATCTACCCGCGGGTAGTGGTGCTCAAGGATGGCCGAGTACTCGCTTCGGTGCGCTACGAACGTGATCCACGCGGAGTCTTCTGGGTCGAGATCCACGAAAGTCTCGATGGCGGGCGCACGTGGCATTGGCTGAGCCGCGTCAACGACTGGGGGGCTCCGGGCGACCTGGTTCCGATGAGCGACGGCCGTCTCGTTTGCGTCTACGGCTATCGCCTTCAGCCGAATCCGGGCATCCGGTATCGGGTGAGCGAAGACCAGGGCAGAACGTGGGGACAGGAAATGATCCTGCGCGATGACGGCGGAAGCTGGGATCTCGGCTACCCCCGTGTCATCGAAATCGAACCCGGCCTATTGCTGACTCATTACTGGATCAATCTCAAGAACGACCGCATCGATGTGAACGGGGGCGTGCGCCACATCGCGTGCACCATCTTCACACCGTGAATGCAGAGAGACAGGAGAACAACCATGAGAATCACCAGAAAACGGACCGGCGCAATAATCGCCGTGTTGATGGCGAGCGTGCTCGCACTATCCGGGTGCTCCGCGGGAGACAGCGGCAAGCAGCGCGCGTGGGTAGGCGTAGTGCATGGCGACCCGATGAACTTCGGGCTGAACGCGCAGCTAGCCGTCGGAACGGCGCCGCTGCTCTTCAGTGCACAGATCCTGGATCCGCTCATCTTTCTGTCGGCTGACGGCAAGTTCAGCCCGGCGCTGGCAAAGAGCTGGAAACTCAGCGACGATGGCCTCACGCTGACACTGCAGATACGCCAGGGCGTGAAGTGGCACGACGGCAAGCCGTTCACGGCCGAAGACGTCAAGTTCAACTTCGACGAGATAGTGCCCTTGCAGGTCTATGGCGCCGAGCTCACCAAAAAGATCAGTTCGGTCGAGATCGATGGAAAGAACACCGTCGTCATTCATCTCACCGAGCCGTATGGTCCGCTGATTGCCGTCGTCTCGTCTGAGTTCATGCTGCCGAAGCACATCTACGAGGGCACCGATTATCTCACCAACAAGGCGAACAAGAAGCCCATCGGCACCGGTCCGATGATGTTTGACACGTACACTCCGGGCTCGGAGGTGGCCCTCAAGAAGAACCCCGACTATTGGGGCGGCAAGGTCAAGGTAGACCACGCCATTTACACGGTCATCGCCGACGGAAACACCAGCGCAGAGGCCCTCTTCGCCCGCGAGGTTGACGAGGTCGTCCTAGACCCGGCTGCCCAGGCTCGCGTTTCCAAGGACAAGAACACCAAGCTTCTTGAATCCGGCTCGTTCCCTCAAGACGTGCACATGATGTTCAACGCGAAGAACAAATATCTTGCGGATCCTGCGGTGCGCCGGGCCGTGTTCTCGGCGATTGACCGCAAGGCTCTCGTGAAGACGGCGCTGGCCGGTCTGGGAACACCGGCGAAAGGCTTCTTCCCCCCGTCGTTGGACTGGGCGGTGAACCCGGACGTTAATTTCGACACTGACTTTCCATACAACGTCGATGCAACCAACAAGGCTCTCGATGAAGCTGGCCTCAAGCGCGGGCCCGACGGTACCCGATTTACCATCAAGGCTCTCTACATCACCGCGCTACACGACATCGTGTCGGTCGTCGAGATGGCTCAATCAATGCTCCAGAAGGTCGGGATCAAGCTCGAACTGAACAGCGTGGGCGGCGCAGCCTATGTGGACAAGTTGTACAAGCAACACGACTTCGATCTCGCATTCGTGAGAGGACCGATCGGGCCCGACCCCAGCCTGGGCATCGCCAACTGGTACGAATGCAACAAGGCTGGGGCCATCGGCCGCAACCCTTCGGGAATCTGCGACCCTCAGATTGACGCCAACGCGGCCGCCGCGCTTGCTACCACCGACCAGTCGAAGCGCGGCGTCGCATTCAAGGCGATGCAGGCTCGCGCGGAAGAGCTGATGTTCTACGCGCCGCTCGCCTGGTACAACGGCGCATTCCCCACCATCAGCACGGCGAATTGGAAGGGTCAGGATGCGCCACGCGTCATGGCAGAGCGCCGCCCGTGGTTGACGATGACGCCTGCACAATAGCGCCCCGATCCGCTCTGCTCAACCCACCGAAAGAGGAACATCGATGATTCGTACCTTCGCCCCGCCTCATCCAGCCAAAGACGTCGACCACACGATCGTGTATCGCCGTGACGACGAGTTCTGCGCCTGGCCATACACGATGGGTTTTTGGCAAACGGGCTCCGGCGAGCTCGTCGCCAATTTCATGTCACTGGATGCTGATTACAGCGACGCCGCGAAGGTCAGCCACGATCTTCTCGGAGAGCGCGGCGGCCGCGCGAGCCGCATGGTCACGGTGCGGTCGCTCGATCGCGGACAGAGTTGGGGTGATCCCGAATTCGATGCATATCCGCGCGTATCCGCGGCGGAATCCGGCGAGCACTCCGACCTGTCGCGATGGGGCCCGTTCAACTTTCTGGACGGCGATGTGCTGGTGGGCAACAGCAGCACCGACTTCGGCAAACCGGAGTCTCGCGCGTTCGTTCGGGTGTCGAAGGATGCCGGAGCCAATTGGACGCCGGCCGCCGAGCTACCCCTCGACGGGCTGCATTCGCTCTCGGCCATCAATTCGGCGACGGTGCGGCCGGATGGACGCTGCCTCCTGTTCCTGACGTTGGTGAGCGAGGACGGATGGAACCGCAGGCCGTTGGTCTACGCGAGCACCGATGACGGCACAGGGTTCCACTTTCTCTCCTTCATCACGCCGAAGGAAGATCCCTACGCGGCCGCGGAAGGAAGCTGGAAGAGCACCTATCGCTTTGGTGGTCACCGGTGGTTCTATCCACGAGGCACCATGCTGCCCAGCGGACGCATCCTGTGTACCCTGCGCTGCCAGCGCGATCCAACCGGTGTCATGTGGAGCGAGCTCTACTTCAGCGATGACGGAGGACTCACGTGGGAATTTCTCTCGCGCATCAATGACTTCGGCGCTCCGGGCAGCCTCGTGGCGATGGAGGACGGCCGCCTGGTCGTTGTCTACGGTTATCGCCTGAAGCCGTACGGCATTCGAGCCGTGGTGAGCGAGGACGACGGCGCGAGCTGGGGGCCCGAGATCATCGTGCGAGATGACGGCGGAAGCTGGGACCTGGGGTATCCCAACGCTTTCGAGGTAGAGCCGGGAAAAATCGGCGCTCTCTACTACTTCAACAGTCGGCACGACCCGCTGCAGGCCAACGGTGGTGTGCGTCACATCGCACGCAGCATCTTCGTTCTGGAATGATCACCCGGTTGCTGTTCGTTCACACTGCAATTACTCTGTTCGAACTGTGAACTCGTTGAACCAACTGAACAGTCGATTGAATTTCAGCTTTCCTGAGTAGACAACCCCAAGCAGTATCCGTACTATGAACTTAAATTGCATAATCCGAACACAAGGAGGTTCTCGGATGCCCATCATCGATGATGCGCTTATCCCCACAGCCACGCTCGACACAGTTGCCCGTCTTCAGCGACAGGGAGTCCTGAGATGAGCGCGAATGGAAAAGCCAGACGCGTGCTCGGCGCTGCCGCGCTGCTGGTGACATTCGGCCTCGCCGTCACCGGTTGCACTGCCGGAGGCTCCCCGGCTCCGGCAGGAAACAATACCGGCGACGCAGGCACCCCTCGTTCCGGAGGCGATCTGAAGGTTCTTCTCGAAGCCTCGTTCGCGGGCAACTGGCAGACCGGGCTGGATCCGGCAACCAGCAACAGCGTCTCGGCGAACCTGCCGCAGTACACGTCGACTTTTGGCGGTCTTTTTCAGCTGAATGCCGACAAAGATGGAAAGAATGCACGCGTCGAGGCGAATCAGGCCGAGAGTTCCTCATACTCCAAAGACGGTCTCGTCTTCACGCTGAAGCTTCGCAAGGGAATCACGTTCTCCGACGGCAGTCCCCTGAACGCCGACGCAGTGCTTTGGAACTGGATCCGGGACCTGAGCTCGGGCTCCACCGGCGTTCCGAATCTCGTCCTCAATCGCACGCTCACCCCCGCCAAGATCAGTGACCAACTCAGAACAAGCATCATCAGCGCTCTGCCGGCGGACTACGACAAGGTCGCCGTGGAACAGCTGTTCGGCGCCATCCGCGTGGTAGACGATCTCACCATTGAGATTCACTTCGCCGCGGTCAACGGTGCCTTCGTCAACGGCTTGCCGGGCATGAGCCTCAACTGGATGGCCTCGCCGACGGGCTATGCGAAACTCGGCGCGCAGAAGTTCAAGGAGGAGCCGATCGGTGCGGGGCCCTTCATCATCGTCAGTGACACGATGAGCCAGAAGTTGTCCCTCAAGCGCAACCCCCACTATTTCAAGCCGAAGTTGCCCTACCTCGACACGCTCTCGTTTCAGGCGGTAGCCGGTGACCAGGTCTCATATCAGACCTTGCAGGCCGGGCAGGCCGGCGCGATTGAGGGCCTCGGCTCGGTGCCGCTGATCACCCAAGCGCAGCATGACCCGAAATTGAACGTCGTCATAGATCCACCGACATCACCGTACGTGGTGCAGCTGAACACTCGGATCGCGCCATTCAATGACGAGCGTGCCCGCGAGGCAATCTACTACGCCACCGACTACGACCCGATCAACAAGGGACTGTTCAAGGGACAGGGCGATCCCAGCCAGTCGTTCACGGCCTCTGGAGGTCTTTTCTATAACCCGAAGGTGCCCAACTACCGCACATATGACCTCGCAAAGGCCAAGGCCCTCGTCAAGGAGATCGGTGGTCTGACGGTGAAGCTGGATGCCATCAACAGCCCGGTCGCGATCGCATTCGTGCAAGCGTTGCAAACCCAGTGGACCAAGGCCGGCATCAACGTGAGCCTGAGGACCCAGGCACTCGGTGACACCATCACAACGTTCAAGAGTGGCCAGTGGACGGCATATCTGCAGACCGCCGGCGCGTTCGATCCCGCAACCGGCATCGGAGTCACGGCCCGTTTCGGTTCGCTCTCGCCCTACAGCGGCGCCCCGCTGCCCAAGGGCGCAACAAGCGCTGCGGACGCCAAGAAGAGAGGACTGACGACAAAGCTCGATGACGTTCTCAACCAGGCTCAGGCAACAGTCGATCCGAGTAAACGCGACACCCTGTACAAGGAGGCCGCGCAGATCATTTCAGACAACGCCTACGGGCCATTCGGATTCGCGTTCTCGCCGGCACAGGTCGTACGCAAGGGAGTCCATGGTCCCGGCCTGACTACGCCGATACCCGGTCTCGCTGTGCGCTCTGGGGTGCTCTATGACCAGGTGTGGGTGGCGCCCGAGTGACAAGTTCCACACTCAGTCTGGCTATCCGGCCCGAGGGGCGCTCATCGCTCCTCGGCCGGGTGACCGGCTCTCCCTTGGTGCGCTTGGTGGTCAGACGGCTACTCATCGCGATCCCGGTTCTCTTCGTGATCAGTGTGCTCGTCTTCGCTTTGCTGGCAGCGATGCCGGGAGACCCCGCACGCAGCCTGGCGGGGATGTCCGCCACCGAAGAACAGGTCACAGCCCTTCGCGAGAAAATGGGCCTGGATCGGCCCCCCATCGAACGCTACTTCTCCTGGCTGTTCGCTGTCTTCCGCGGTGACCTTGGCCACTCGCAAGTCAGCGGGCAATCGATCAACAGCCTTCTCGCCGAGCGCCTGCCCGTCACGGTGGAACTCGTTGTTTTGGTGTTCGTCGTCTCACTCCTCATATCGGTGCCTGTCGCATTGCGCGCCGCACGCAAGCCCGGCGGCATCTTCGACCGCGTCGTCATGGTTATCTCAATGCCCGTGCTTGCGATTCCGAACTATGTGATCGCGCTCCTGCTCGTGCTGGTATTCGCGGTCTTCCTGCGGATGCTGCCCGCACTGGGGTATACGCCCTTGCAGGAGGGGTTTGTTCCCAACCTGCTCTCAGTGACCATGCCCGTGCTTGCCCTGGCCATTCCGCATGCCTGTTTCTACACACGATTCCTCCGGGGCGATCTCGTGCAGCTGATGAACTCGGCGGACTACGTGGAGACGGCACGCGCCAAAGGCGCTGGCCCCTGGCGGGTTCTCTGGCGTCACGCTTTCCGCAACTCCTCGTTCGGATTGATTACCCTCGTCGGGCTCAACATCGGTGGCCTGATCGGCGGCACGGTGATCATCGAGCAGATCTTTGCCATGCCTGGCCTCGGAATGCTGCTTCTGGAAGCCGCCCGCTCACAAGACACCGCCGTTGTGCAAATCTGCGTCTTCATCTTCGCGGCGGTAGCCGTTCTAGCCAATCTCGTCGTCGACCTGATGTACGCCGTTCTCGATCCAAGGATTCGCTATGGCAGTCGCTGACGCCTCCATCGCCCCCATTCTCACTCCGACGATCAAAGGAATGAGAGGGGCGAACGTGCGTCACCGCCTGGTCGTATGGATTCCCGCGGGTTTCGTGCTGCTCATCCTGGTGGTGTGCTTCATCGGCCCGTTCGTGCTCCCCCTTCCTGCACCGATCGGCGGCAGCGTGTTGGACAGCTCGCTGCCACCTGGTTCGCCGGGGCACCTTCTGGGCACGGATGTCAATGGCAACGACATCCTGTCGCGACTGGTCTACGGCGGCCGTTCCTCCCTCTTCGTTGCAATCGCGGTCAATGCCATCGGTCTGGCGATCGGGGGTGGGCTGGGGGCGATTTCCGCATACATTGGCGGCCGAACCGACTCGATCATCATGCGGGCTTTGGATATCGTGATCGCGTTCCCCTCGCTCGTGCTGATCATTGCGATTGCACAGGGGCTCGGCCCGAGCGTCACGACCACCATTCTGGCGTTGACCGCGTTCAGTATTCCCGCCGTAGCGCGCCTGGCGCGCTCAGCGACCCTGGGCGTCACCAGCATGCCGTTCATTCCGGCAGCCGAACTCAGCGGGAGCCCCGCGTGGCGAGTGTTGCTGCGCCACATCGCTCCGAACATCGCCCCGCAACTGCTCAACTTCACGATGTTGGGCATGGGTATCGCCATCGTGGCTGAGGGTGCTCTGAGCTTTCTCGGTCTGGGCATCCCCCTGCCCGATCCGAGTTGGGGAAACATGATCTACGAAGGCCAGCAGGCGTTGACCGCAGCACCGCTCCAAGTGCTGTGGCCAAGTGTCGCCTTGTGTCTGACGGTGCTGTCGTTCAACCTGCTCGGCGAGAACATACGAGACGAGAGAAGCAGCCGATGAATACGCCGGCGACAATGACCAACGTCGCAGCCCTCCCCGAAACGCGTCCCCGAGCCGTACTCACGGTGAACGATCTGCGGGTGACCTTCTCGCGTGCGGGCACGCCAGTGCATGCCGTGAACGGATTGAGCTACGAGGTCAAGGCGGGTCGCACGCTCGCGATTATCGGTGAGTCCGGCTCGGGCAAGTCGGTGAGTGTTCGTGCACTGATGGGCTTGCTTCCCCCGAGTGCGTTCGTCACGGGGTCCGCCAGGCTCGGCGAGACCGAACTGATCGGCATGAGCGAGAAGGCCATGCGCCTCATTCGCGGGAGCGATATCGCGATGGTGTTCCAGGATCCCGCGCGGTCGCTCAACCCGACGATGAGCGTCGGGGCGCAGATCGGTGAAGCGATCCGCATGCACGTTCGCATCGATCGCAAAGAGGTCCAATCCCGCGCGGTGGAACTGTTGAAGATGGTGAGAATGCCCGCCGCGGAGCGCCGCTATCACGAGTATCCGCACCAGCTCTCCGGCGGTATGCGTCAGCGCGTCATGATAGCCATCGCGCTAGCGGCAAATCCGAAGGTCCTGATCGCGGATGAAGCGACGACAGCCCTGGATGTCACCACGCAGGCCCAGATCATGGAGCTTCTCGTCGATCTGCAGGAGCGGCTGGGCACGGCAGTCGTCATGATCAGTCACGACCTTGGGCTCGCCGCCAGCTACGCCCACGACGTGATGGTGATGTACGCCGGCAAGGTCGTCGAACATTCGGAAACGACAACCCTCTTCCGCAACGTACGAATGCCATATACCAAGGCACTGCTGGAGGCGATCCCGCAACTGGATGTGCCGCCGCACACAGAACTGACGGTCATCGGCGGGCAGCCACCGAATCTCAGCGCCCTGCCTGTCGGTTGCGCCTTCCGTTCCCGGTGCAGTCGTGCGACAGATCACTGTGCAATCCAACCGCCGTTATCGGAGCACGAACCGGGTCACAAGTATGCGTGCTGGAACCCTTATCTCGCGCCGAGTAAAACGAATGCCGGTACCCCGACCGGTGTGCCGACGAACAACGGGAGCTTTTCGTGACGAGCGTTGATCAGATGCCGATACCCACCATTTCGGCACAGGGCGGACCTCTGCTATCGGTGCGTAGGCTCGTTCAGGATTTCGTCAGCCGCGGTCCGGGCGGCATCAAGTCCGGCGTCGTTCACGCGGTGTCGGATGTCTCGCTCGATCTCATGACGGGCGAGACCCTCGGGATCGTCGGCGAGACGGGATCAGGAAAGACCACGCTCGCTCGCTCGATCATCCAACTTGAGCGACCGCGCACCGGCGAGGTCATCTTCCAGAACGAGAATCTGGTGGGCATGACGAAGCGGCAGCTGAAAAAGGCTCGCGCAAACATCCAGATGATCTATCAGGACCCTTTTGGGTCGCTTAACCCCCGCTGGCGCATCGAGGATGTGGTGGCAGAGCCGTTGCTTGGCCACACTCGCATGAACCGTGCCGCGCGACGCGCAAGAGTGCGAGAGCTTCTCGACCTGGTGGGCTTGAATCCCGACATCTACCTGCGCCGCCGTCCCATGGAACTCTCCGGCGGTCAGGCTCAGAGAGTGGCGATCGCTCGCGCCATCGCCTTGAACCCCAAGATCATCATTGCCGACGAGGCGGTCTCGTCACTGGACGTGCTCATTCAGGCGCAAGTGATCAACCTGTTCGACAAACTCCGCGTCGAGCTCGGGCTGTCGTATCTATTCATCGCTCACAATCTTGCGACGGTGAAGCTCGTGAGCGACCGGGTCGCTGTCATGAATCTCGGCCAGTTGGTCGAAATCGGACCGTCAGAGGATCTTTACCGCGCGCCCCTGCACCCCTACACCCGAGTATTACTGGACTCGATCCCCGGGCTGGACCCAGAAACGGGTATCGCACAACGCCCGGTGCCTGTGCAGGGCGAACCGCCTTCTCCGCTGGACCCGCCCAGCGGCTGCCGTTTTCGCACGCGGTGTCCTCGCGCCGAGAGCGTGTGCGCCGAGGTTGCACCGCAACTCATCGAGCACCGTCCGGGGCACTCGGCCGCCTGTCACTTTCCGCTCGACGACCCGGCGACGATCTCGGTCGAATCCCTGCGCGCATCCATTCACCGCACATCCGGACCAGCCGAAACGGCACGCACGACCCCCGTCGCGCACAGCGATGTGGCACCCCACCTGCAGTAGGAGGAACAGGCATGAACACATCAGTCGCACTGAACGCGCTGGCACGGGATGTCGAGCGCGTTGAGTCGGTGCGCGCGGTCAAGAATGTACAGCGCAGCTACGCCCAGCTCAGTCAGTTCGGGCAGTGGAAGGCGATGGCCGCGCTGTTCTCCGTCAACGGGATCGTGCGCTGGGGCGAGCAGACCATTACCGGGCACAGTGCAATCGCTGCATGGTTGGCGAGCACTGCCGGCGCAATGGACGGTCTGCTGCCGGGTTCATTGCACACGGAAGTCATCGACGAACCGCTGGTGAACCTTTCGGTCGACGGCTACACGGCCAAGGCCCGCTGGATGGGCCTGCGCTTTCTGGGCGACGGCGCCGGCTCCGCGCGAATCGAGGGAGGCCTTTACGAGAACGAGTATGTTCTCCAGGATGGCCGTTGGCGCATCTCGCTGCTGCATTACTACCCCCAGTACGAAGGCGAATACGCCGAAGGCTGGACCAACGTCGGCGGCGAAGACCTGCCGATCATTCCCGCGCACTTCACCGCCGACGAGGCCGGTGTGCCTATACCGCCGACGATAGGTGCCGCCCCACCCACAGCGGCCAGCGCCGCCGAGCTGGCGCACAGAGTCGACCTGCTCAATGACGAGGATGCCGTGCGCAACATTCAAAATGCGTACGGCTACTACGTCGACCGCAGAATGTGGAGCGACGTAGTCGATCTCTTCACCGATTCAGGCACCGTCCACATCGCCGGCGCCGGCGACTACTCGGGGCCGGAAGGCGTGCGCCAGGCCATGGAGAGGATGGGGCCGGAGGGTCTCACCCACGGCCACCTCAATGACCGCCCGATATTCGACCTGATGGTTCAGCTGCATCCTGGTGGTCAGGAGGCCACCACCCGCGGCATCGAGATCGGCATGCTCGCCGATGCCGACAAGCGCCAGGGCTCGTGGGAGTTCACGGTGTTCCGTAACCGCTTCGTCAAAGAAGGCGGGCTCTGGAAGCTCCAGGAACTCAACCTCACCCCGATCCTGCATGCCGATTACTTTCAGGGGTGGGCACACGGCGGCACAGCCGGGGCCACACCCCAAACCAACACCGAGATTCCCTCGTTTCTCGAGACGGTGCCTGCCGACGCAGCGCCGCCGGCGCATCCGCAGCCGATCGATCTGGCCGACCTCGAGCGACGGCTCTCTCGTTCGCACGCCTACGACGGAACCGAGAATGTCTCCTCGGCCTACGGCCTGTATATTGACGACTTCCAGTGGACGCAGATGGGCGCGATCTTCGCCGTGAACGGCAACAAGCAATCACCGTTCACGGGGTACTACCTCGGCCGCGACCGCATCATGGGCGCGGTCAATGCGAGCTGGGGGCCTGCGCCAAAGGCGCGCGGCAGCGTGTCCTTCCACTGGCGCACGCAACCGGTGATCCACGTCTCCCATGATGGCCGCTCCACGAATCTGCGCACGCGCCTGTTCCAGCCGCGCACCTCAAAGGACCCCGCCAGTTCGAGGCCCGAGTTCTACATGGGCGGCTTTCACTCCGGCATGTACCCCAACGACCAGGCTGTGCTTGAGGGCGGAATCTGGCGCCTGTGGAGCGTGACCATCGACGAACACTACTTTGCAACATACGACTGGAAGGGCGGCTGGGCATCCGTCGTCGATCGCCCAGATGGTGAGCCGCCGGCGCCGACCAGGCTGCTGAGTGTCTACCCGCCGGACATCAAGATCTCCGATCTGGGGCGGCGCGAGGAAGGATTCCGCGGCGGCACCGGCACGATGATCGAGTGGCCGGGCATTTTGCCCATGTGGTTCCACTACCGCAATCTCGTCAGCGGGCGCGTACCCGAGCGCTACTGGCCCGACTGCGTCCCCTCCGAGGCCGCACCCGACTCGCGGATGACCGCCCACTGCTACCAGATGCCGCCCAACGGACCCGAGATCGACGGCATCGAACAGCCCGTTGATGAGTAGGTGCCCATGCGAGAGGTGACGGCCGGGGTTTACGCCTCGAACCCGTCACAGATCGGGTCTATCGCCTCGGCGACGTAGCTCTGCAGCTCGCGCCTTGCTACGCCTGCGCGCGCCCATACTCCGCTCGCGGCGACGGCCGCGGCCACCACCGCGAACGCGGCGGGCTGCGCCGGAAAACGGCCGACGGCATCCAGACCGGTGCGTTCGTTCAGAAAGCGTTCGACAACGGATGCCATGCGCAGGAACCGCGGAAGCCCCGACGATTGCAGTTCCGCGGCGACTCCCATCGCATGCCACTGGGTGATGGCGAGAGGGATGGCGCCGGGGCTCAGCGCTGCAGCGGTGCGCAGGAATGCATTGCGAACCGCCCGCATCGGCGGCGTGTGCGGCAATTCGGCGGCCAGTTGTTCACTGAGCCGCTCCGTGCTGTCGTCGACACCGGCCCAGAGCACATCGCTCTTCGCATCGAAATAGTTGAAGAAGGTGTTTCGACTCACACCGGCGCGCTGCGCAATCTGCTCGACGGTCGTACCGGCGTACGTCTGCTCGAGAAACAGTTCGCAGGCCGCCTCTTCGAGCATCGCGCGCGAGGAGACGCGCTTGCGGCCAGGACGGGCATCCGCTGCTCTCACGTCATCTCCATTCGTGACTATTATTGGTCTCAGTACAATAATGCACTCCGGTGCGATCACCGAACCACAGCCGCTTCGGATCGCGCAGCACAATTTCGCCCTGCAGTTCCCACCACACAGAGGACCCATGTCTGCACGCCTGCTCCCCCGTACCACCCTCCTTGCCGTCGCAACCCTCGGTGTCGCCGCCCTCGCACTGACGGGCTGCGCGCCGCAGTCGTCGACGAGCGCCGGCAGCGACAAACCCGTCAGCGGCGGAACTCTCACCTACGCCAGCGGGGACGCCGAGCCCACCTGCCTCGACCCGCACGTCGGCGGCAACTACCCGCAGGCGCTCGTGGCCACGCAATACCTCGAAGAGCTCGTCTCCAAGAACAGCAAGGGTGAGATCATCCCGTGGCTGGCAACGAAGTGGACCGAGGCGAAGGACGGCCTGAGCTGGGACTTCACGCTCAAGCAGGGGGTGAAGTTCACCGATGGCACCCCGCTCGATGCGGCGGCCGTGCAGGCGAACGTGAATCACGTGCAAGACCCCGCCACGGCATCCTCTACCGGATATCTGGCGCTCGGAAAGGTGCAGTCAACCGAGATCGTGAGTGCCGATGTCATTCGCTTCACCCTCAGCGCGCCCGACAGCGCTCTGCTGGAGTCGCTCACGCAGCCCTGGCTGGCCATTGAATCGCCGACCGCTCTGAAGCGCAGCCAGCAGGTGAACTGCACGAGCCCCGTGGGCACCGGCCCTTTCATCGTGACGCAGTGGAAGAAGCAGGACTCCATCACGCTGGTGCGCAACGACGACTACACCTCCCCGCCTGCTGACGCGAAGCACAGTGGCAAGGCGTACCTGTCGAAGATCGTGTGGCGCTTCATTCCCGATTCGGCCTCGCGCTACGCCGCGCTCAAGGCCGGTGAGGTTGACGTGATAGACAACGCGCAGCCCGACACGATTGTGGCCGCAACCAAGGCGAAGACGCTCACCGAGCTGAACGCGCCGCGACCCGGCGCATCCAATCGCATCGAGTTGAACTCGGGCCAGGCGCCGTTCAACGACGTGAAGGTACGCGAGGCATTCATTCGCGCTGCCGACGTCAATGACGGCATCACGAGCCTGTTCTTCGATACCGCCAAGCGCTCCTATTCGCCGCTCTCGAGCGTCGAACCGCTGGGCGTCTCCGAGCCCGAACTCTTCAACTACGACCCCAAACAGGCGAATTCGCTGCTGGATGCCGCCGGCTGGAAGACCAGGGACAGCGCCGGATACCGCATCAAGGACGGCAAGCGCCTCACGGTGCTCTTCCCCGTGAGCACTAACCAGTCGATCCCGGCCGAACAGTCGCTCTTCGAGCAGATTCAGCAGACCACCAAGAAGGTCGGCTTCGAAGTGAAACTCGAGCCCATGGACCTCTCCAGCTGGTACACCGCCCTCGCCAAAAACGAGTACAACGCGGTGAGCGCGCCATACACGAAGGTCGGGCCCGACGTGCTTCGCATCCTGTACGACTCCAGCAGCATCACGCCGGCTCCCAGCGGATACTTCGCCAATCTCGCCCAGGTCAACATTCCGTCGCTGGATGCCACGCTGCAGAAGGCCGCGGAGGTCTCGAATCCGACCGAGCGAGCCGCGCTCTACGCGAAGGCGCAGAAGACGGTGCTGGAGGGCTACTACCTGCTGCCGTTGTACGACCAGCAGAACCACTATCTGCTGCGCAACTCCGTTGTGGGCATGCGCGCGCTGCCGAGCGTGTCGACCCCGCTGTTCTACGACGCCTGGCTGCGTCGGTGACGCTGGCGGCGGGAGCCGTAACCGCAGCGACGTCGGCCCCGGCCGCGCGTTCGATACGGCGACTGCTCCCGTGGCTGGCGATTCGTCTCGCCGGACTCGTCTTCGTGCTCTGGGCCGCCGCGACGGTCACGTTCTTCGCGATGCGGCTCATTCCGGGTGACCCCGCGCAGGCCATTCTGGGCGGGCCCGGCTCGCAGGCCAGCCCGGAGGCGCTCGCTCACGCACGCGCCGAGTACGGTCTCGACCTGCCGCTGTTCGTGCAGTACGTGCGTCAGCTGGGGCGATACGCCGTCGGCGACTTCGGCAGCTCGTATTCACTGCACGACACCGTGGCCCACGTGATAGGTGAACAGCTCGGGGGCACGCTCACGCTTGCCGTGGTCTCGCTCGCCGTGGCCTGGGTCATCGCACTCGGCCTGGCCACCTGGTCGGTACGCGGCGGTCGCGTGGCGTGGGCGATCGGCTCGGGCATGGAGATCGTGGCGGCCGCCGTGCCGCATTTCTGGCTGGCGACGGTGCTCATTCTGCTCTTCAGTTCCACGCTCGGCTGGTTGCCCGCCGTCAATGTTCCCGGCCCACTCGGGATCGTGTTGCCCGCGCTCACCCTGGCCGTGCCGCTCGCCGGATTCCTCGGTCAGGTCATGCGCGAATCGCTGCTGGATGCGCTGCACTCCCCTTTCGTTCTCACGGCTCGGGCTCGCGGCGAATCGGGGGGTGGCGTGTTGTGGCGCCACGCGTTGCGTCACGCCGCACTGCCGGCGATCAGCCTCTCCGGCTGGGCATTCGGTTCGCTCATCAGCGGCGCGGTTGTCGTCGAGACGATCTTCGCCCGCCCCGGAATCGGCCGCTCGCTGTTGAGCGCCGTGCAGAGCCGAGACGTGCCGCTCGTGAGCGGCATCGTGCTGGTCGTGGCGCTGGCCTACTGCCTGGTCACCGTCGCATCCGATCTTCTGGATCGCGTCGCCGACCCGCGGCTGAGGGGCAGGGCATCGTGAAGCGGTTCCGTCCGTCCGCCACCGAGGTGATCTGTATTCTCATCATCGCGTGGCTGCTGCTGTGTGCGGTGGTGCCCGGCCTCGTCGCATCCGGGGACCCGCTGGCTATTCACCCACGCGAGGCCTTTGAGGCGCCGTCGTTCGCACACTGGTTCGGCACAGACGAATCCGGCCGCGACCTGTATACGCGTGTCGTGCACGGTGCGGGGCCATCGCTCGTGATCGGTGTTTCGGCGACGGCCATCGGCATGGTGCTGGCGACCGTGCTCGGCGCGGCCGCGGGGCTCGGTCCGCGATGGCTCGACTTTGGCTCGACCCGCGTCGTTGAGGTGATGTTCGCCTTTCCCGGGCTGCTGCTCGCGCTCCTGTTCATCGTGGTCTACGGGCCCGGCATCGTGACCTCGACCATCGCGGTCGGATTGGCGACGGCGCCCGGCTACGCGCGCATCATCCGCAGCCAGATGCTTTCGGTGCGTGGCGCGCCATTCGTCGAGGCGGCCCTCGTGCTCGGCCGCACGCCGTGGTGGCGGCTCTCCCGTGCGATCCTGCCCAATGTGGGCGGCACGCTCTTCGTGCTCGTGACGCTCGGGGTGGGGCAGTCCATTGTTTGGGCCTCGTCGCTGAGCTATCTCGGGCTCGGTGCACAGCCGCCGACCGCGGAGTGGGGCGCCATGCTCTCGGCGGGCCGCACCTACATCGACACTGCCTGGTGGATGACCTTCTTTCCCGGGCTGGTCATCGTGCTCAGCGCGGCAACGGCCACCGTGCTGGGCCGATCGCTGCAGAGCAGAACGAGAAACTCATGACACCGGATGCCCTGCTCACCGTCTCGAAGCTGTCGGTGCGTTTTTCTCGTGACGCTTCCCCCGTTGTCGACAACGTCTCGTTCTCGATTCGCGCCGGGGAGTGCCTGGCGCTGGTCGGCGAATCCGGCTCCGGGAAGAGCGTGACCGCGCGCACGCTCATAGGACTGACCGGCAGGAATGCGCTGCTGCGCTCGGACGCCCTCACGCTGGGCGGTGAGTCGCTCGTCTCGCAGTCGGCGCGCGCGTGGCGGCGCATCCGGGGTGCCCGCATCGGTTTCGTGCTGCAGGATGCGCTCGGCTCGCTCGACCCGCTGCGCACCGTCGGTCGCGAGATCGACGACGCCCTGCGCCTGCACACCGCGCTTTCCGCCGGTCAGCGCCGCGAGCGCGTATTGCAGCTGCTGGCGGACGCGGGCGTGCCCGATCCCGAGTTGCGTGCCGGGCAGCGGGCGGGCGAGCTCTCTGGCGGCTTGCGCCAGCGGGCGCTCATCGCGTCGGCCGTGGCGCTCGATCCTCCGCTGCTCATTGCCGACGAGCCGACGACCGCGCTGGACGTGACCGTGCAGGAGCAGATTCTGGGGTTGCTCGACGGGCTGCGCTCCCGCGGCACGGCCGTGCTGCTGATCAGTCACGACCTCTCGGTGGTTCAGCGGGTAGCGGATCGGGTGGCTGTCATGCGCGCCGGTCGCATCGTGGAGACGGGAGAGACCGCCGAGGTGCTGGGCGCGCCTCAGCACGAGTACACGAAGGCGCTGCTGCGCGCGGTGCCGGGTCGGCATCCACGCGGAACACGACTGACTGCGTCTTCGACTCGAGGGGTTCCCTCGCTCGCGGGCTCAGCGACCGAAAAGCACGACACGTACGAGCCAGCCCTTCAACTTCTCTCCATCTCCAAGCGATTCCGCACCCTCCAGGCCGTCGACGACGTCACTCTCACCATCGCACCGGGCACGACACTCGGCCTCGTCGGCGAATCCGGATCAGGCAAGAGCACGATCGCCCGCATCGCCCTCGGCCTCACCGCCCCCGACGCCGGCGAGGTGCGACTCCTCGGCGAACCGTGGAGCCCGCTGCCCGAATCGCAGCGCCGAGCCCGGCGCGGCCTGATCGGCGCGATCTACCAGGATCCACTGGCCTCCTTCGACCCTCGTTGGACGGTCGGTGCATTGCTCGCCGATGCGCTGAGCAGCGGTCGCAGCGCGCGGCCCGGTAAGCACGGCAGCAGCGAGCGCGACCGCATCGCCGAACTGTTGCACTCGGTCGGGCTCAGCCCCGACCTCCTGCGCCGTCGCACGAGCGGCCTGTCGGGCGGCCAGCGCCAGCGCGTCTCGATCGCGCGCGCGATAGCGCCGCACCCGCGGGTGCTCGTCTGCGACGAGCCCGTCTCCTCGCTCGACGTATCGGTGCAGGCGCAGGTCCTCGACCTGCTCGACGAGTTGCAAGAGCGCCTTGGAGTCAGCTACCTCTTCGTCTCCCACGACCTGGGCGTGATCAGGCATGTCAGCGACACGATCGCCGTGATGAGCCAGGGCCGCATCGTCGAGACCGGGGCCGCGGAGGCGGTGTTTGCCGAGCCGCAGCATCCGTACACGCAGCGACTGCTCGCATCCGCCCTGCACCGAGCGTTCTGAGCTGACGTCAGACGTGGCGAGCACCGTATTCTGAACGACATGCTGGCATCCGCTCCTCTGATCCGCGAACCTCGACCGGATGACGTTGAGGACCTGGCCGCCGTGCACGTGCACGGTTGGCGCGATACGTACGGACATCTGCTGCCGGAAAGGTTCTACGGCGCCGAAGCGCTCGAGCAACGCCGACGGCAGTGGACCGAATGGACGCGCAGTGCGGAGAATCCTGCACCCGGAAGATGTTTGCGCGTTGCTGAGCTCGAAGACCGGGTCATCGGGGTCGCGTTCTCCGGGCCGTCGGTCGGCGACGACGCGCTGCGTAAAACGGAGCTGTACATGATCTATGTGCTCACCGCTCATCACGGTACCGGCGCGGGCCAGGCGCTCCTCGACGCTGTGCTCGACGATCGCCCGGCCCAACTCTGGGTCGCCGAGAACAACCCCCGCGCCCACGCGTTTTACCGCCGCAACGGATTCGCCCTCAGCGGCATTCGCCGGGTCGATGCAGAGCTCAACGACCTCGCCGAGGTGCGCCTCGTGCGTTAGGGAGGGTCGGTCAACTCAAGAACGTGGCGGTAATTCTCGCGCAGATGCCTCGGTTGCCACGCCGCCGTCGGCCATGACTTTGACAGTATCGCGCTCCGTCGCTCCGTCCTAGAGTAAAGAGCGACAGCGAGCAGAGTTCATCAGAACAGGGGAACGCTTCATGAATGCAGTGCTGCACGATGCGGAAACGATCGCCGATCGGCTCGTCGAGACCTACAAGGATCTTCACTCGCATCCGGAGCTGTCGTTCGCCGAACACCGCACCGCCGGGATCGTCGAGGCACGTCTTGGGGAACTGGGCTTCGAGGTGACCGCGGGTATCGGCCAGACCGGCGTCGTCGGTGTCGCACGAAACGGCGAGGGGCCCACCGTGCTTGTGCGTGCGGACATGGATGCGCTTCCCGTGCATGAGGAGACCGGCCTCGACTATGCGAGCACGGCTCGCACGACGGATCCGGATGGCCACGATGTTGCCGTGATGCACGCCTGCGGACATGACGTGCACGTCACCTGTCTGCTCGGCGCGGCCGAGTTGCTTCTCGATCACAAAGCGGAGTGGTCGGGCACTCTCGTCGTTCTCTTTCAGCCGGCCGAGGAGTATGGCGGGGGCGCGCTGGAGATGATCAACGACCGGCTGTACGAGCGCGTGCCCACCCCCGATATTGTGCTGGGCCAGCACGTTGGTCCCGCACCGGCGGGCCTGGTCGGCGCGCATCCCGGTTCAGCTTTCGCCGGGGCCGATTCCCTGCGCATACGCATGTTCGGTCGAGGAGGGCACGGGTCGCGACCCGAGACAACGATCGACCCGATTGTGATGGCAGCGGCGACCGTTATGCGGCTGCAGACCGTGGTCTCCCGCGACATCGCCGGCAGTGACATGGCTGTCGTGACCGTCGGCCAGTTGCATGCCGGAACGAAAAACAACATCATTCCCGAGGAGGCGACCCTGGGTGTCACCATCCGCACGGCTACCGTGCCGGTGCGCGAGCGGGTACTCGGAGCGATGCGCCGAATTGTGTACGCCGAGGCGGCGGCATCCGGGGCGGAGCGGGAGCCCGAGATCGTCACCGAGGAGACGTTCCCGGTGCTCGTCAACGATCCGGATGCCACGGAGCGCACCGTGGGCGCGTTCCGCACCGCGTTCGGCGAGCAGCGCGTCTTGGACCCGGGGGCGGTCACCGGCAGCGAAGACGTCGGAGAGCTC
This sequence comes from Leifsonia sp. Root112D2, assembly GCF_001424905.1. Classification (NCBI taxonomy): domain Bacteria; kingdom Bacillati; phylum Actinomycetota; class Actinomycetes; order Micrococcales; family Microbacteriaceae; genus Leifsonia; species Leifsonia sp. Root112D2. The sequence continues at coordinate 2,471,948 of NZ_LMCU01000001.1, read as the reverse complement.
TCAACGGCTGCTGGCGCGCCACTCGTGTACTGGATCCTCGGTGGCGTGGACGCCCAGCAATATGCTGCTGCCGTCGCGGCCGACCGTGTTGACAGCGACATTCCCTCGAACCACTCTCCGCATTTCGCGCCGGTCATCCGGCCGACGCTCGACACCGGCATCGCTGCACTGTCCGTCGCCGCATTGGAATGGTTCTCGAACTGATTCGCTCGTGAGAGTCGCAACTTTTTTTGCTGATCAGAGGAAAGATGCTTTCCCCTGCGAAGTGGGCTATGGTCATCGGAAGCACGCCATCTGACAAAGGGAAGCGGAGTGAAAATGGCTGGTAAATCGCCTCGTGGAGAAAAGACGAAGAAGGCCGCGCAGCTGTCGTTGAAAGACAAGCGGGCGCAGAAGCGGGAGAAGACCGAAACGGAATTCATCAAGCCGCGCAAGAGCCGCTAAGCGCTACTGAATCACTACCGAATGGACCTCGTCGCTTTCTCGCCGGGGTCCATTCGAATGTCGGTGGTCGGGTATTGACTTGGTTCATGGAAGAGGCGCCGTCGCTGTTCGATGATTCCAAGCCCGAAGATCGGGTCGGGTTCGGCATCGCGCGCGCCGAAGTGGCAGCTCGTGGTGCTGCCCTAGCGATGGCGGAGCAATTGGCGGCTATCGGTGACACGGTGGCTGAGGCGGTCGCGTTTCCGCACGTGTTTCTTGGTTCCGGATGCGGCACCGGTCGTGAGGCGGTCGAGTTCGCCCGCCGGGCCGCTATCGCCGAACTCGCCACCGGGTTGGGGCTCGCCGAGTCTGTCGTGGCTGCGCAGGCGGCTGAGGCCGAGACGATGCGCACCCGGCTGCCGAGGTTGTGGGCGCTGTTCCGTGCCGGTGAAATCTCGTATCAGAATGCTCGCATCATCGCCGAACAGGCCGCCCTGTTGCCTGAGGATGCCGAGGTTCTTACTGTTTTCGATGACACGCTGACCCCGCTGGCTGAAACGCTCACCGCCGCCAAACTGCGCCTGCGGGCACGTGCTCTGCGCGAGAAACTGCATGATGAGTCGTTGACTGACCGGCACCGCCGGGCAATGGCCGACCGCCGCATCTACCTGGAGGCAGCACCAGACGGGATGGCCTGGCTGAGTGCGCTTCTGCCGGCCGACGTCGCCCACCGGGCCTTCGCCGGCATCGACGCGAATGCCCGGCACCTGTTCGCCCAGCCCGATGAGCAACGCACCTTGGCCCAGTTGCGGGCCGATGTTGCCGGGCAGATCCTCACCGGTGACGGCACAGCCTCCGAAGTCGGCGCCACCGTGAGTATCACCGTTCCCGTACTGACGGCGATGGGCGAGAGCGACGAACCCGGATTCCTCGACGGTTATGGCCCGATCGATGCAGACACGGCCCGCCGCATGGCCGCGAAGGCGCCCTCCTTTCACCGTATTCTCACGCATCCGGTGACCAGCGCAATCCTGGATGTGGATCGCACCAGCTACCGGGTCCCGGCCGACATGCGCCGCTGGCTGGCCGCCCGTGACGGCGGATGCGTGTTCCCCGGCTGCAACCGCCGCCCCGAGAACTGCGACATCGACCACACCACCGCGTGGCAACACGGCGGCACCACCGAAGCGAACAACCTCGCCCACCTCTGCCGCCACCACCACCGGCTCAAACACAAGACGAGGTGGAACCTCGACAGAGACAGCAACGGGCGACTGAGGTGGACAACCCCCACCGGCGCCACCCGCACCACCGACCCGCCACCGTTCTGAGAGCCAGGATGCACGGTGCATGGCGCAGCGGTTCTCAGCCGATTGATCCGGTTCGACCCCAGTGCGCCATGATCTCGCCGATGTGCTGAGGTGTCAGCATGAACGCTGGCGTCAGTTCTTCCCAGCCCGGCTCTTTGACCCGACGACTGTATGCGGCATGCGCGGCGTCCAACGGCAGGGACTCGTCGAGACCGCCGCCATCGGCGCCCATCAGGCTCAGGTGATACATCCACAACCTCCCGTCGGCTTCGCGGTGCTTGAACGTTGCTTCGAACACCTGGCGTTCGTTCGAGAGTGCCGCCTCGTGTTCCGGATAGCGGTCGTTGAGCACCGCCATCCACTCGTCGAACTCCTCTTCCTTGTCCTCGACAATCCGCGCGCGGCTGAGCTCGAGGCGCAATCCCGCTGGCACGGAGGAAGGCATCGGGTGCCCGGGGAAACCGTCCCGGGGTTCAGGCCGAAACGGCGTGAACGGTTCTCGCGTGGTCATTCAGTCGTCCTCCCTAATCCAGTGCCCCGGGCGCTCGAGTCCGGTCGGCAGCCGGGTGGCCGCGTCTCCATTGGCTGCATTGACCTGTGTTTGTGTGAGGAAAAGGGCCGCAGAGAGGTCGGCACCGCGCACATCCGCATCACGCATATCCGCACCGATCAGGTCGACGGCGCCGAGGTTCGCCCCGCGCAGATCGGCGGCGATGAGATAGGCGCCACGCAGATTCGCTCCGCGCAGGTCCTGGCCCGCGAGTGCCGCCCCCATGAGGTCCGCGCCACGGCGCACCTTTCGCGGAAGCGCGGCGACATCCGCCGGGCGCGCGTCGGCCCTTGCACGTTCGCTCGCCGCGGTCAGCAGCACGTTCACGGCATCCCGTTGCGCATCCACATCGAGAGCCAGAAGATCTTCCGCGCTTCCGAGAGTCAACCGCTCGGTCTCGGTGTACGCCCGCTCGAGCTCGCCTTGGAGCGCGCTCGCTTCGGGCATCCGCATCGCCTCACGCAGGTACCAGAGCAGCTCCTGCAATTGCCGCATCACGGGCAACAGGGCAAACATCTGATCCCGAGAATCCGGCTCCTCCCGCCAGTTGCGGCCTTCGAACGTCGTCTGCGAGATCTTCTGGCCGGCTCCGAAACAGTCGTAGACCGTGCAGCCCTTGAAACCGCTCTCGCGTAACCGCGAATGGATGCCGCAGCGAAAGTCCTCCTGCAGGTTCACGCACGGCTCGCCGGCATCTTTGTCGATGGCGAAGTCCGACGAGCGGGAGAACGCCAGCGCCACGCAGCAGAGGCCGAAACAGTTCGCGCAGTCCGCCTTCAGCGGGTCCTTCGCGAGCAGATCGGTGGATGCGAGCATCCGCCAATTCTCGCATGCAGGCCCTTGTCGCTTAAGCTTGATTCAATCCCCCACACTTAGGCACCCCGAGACACGGTGCCGCATATAGCGACACGAAGGCAGAGCCATGACCAACCCCGAACGCGTTCCCGACAAGCCCGCACTCGAGGGGCTGGAAGGCAAGTGGGGCGATCGTTGGGAGAACGACGGCACGTATCGCTTCGACCGCGAGCGACTCAACCGCGACGCGATCTATTCGATCGACACTCCCCCGCCCACCGCATCGGGCTCGCTGCACATCGGGCACGTCTTCAGCTACACACACACGGATGTCGTGGCCCGCTACCAGCGCATGCGCGGCAAGAACGTGTTCTATCCGATGGGCTGGGACGACAACGGCCTGCCCACCGAGCGCCGGGTGCAGAACTACTACGGCGTGCGCTGCGACCCCCGCCTGCCCTACGAGGCCGACTTCGTTCCGCCGTTCGAGGGCGGAGACAACAAAAGCAGCAAGGCCGCCGACCAGAAGCCCATCTCGCGCCGCAACTTCATCGAGCTGTGCGAGCGGCTCACGGTCGAAGACGAGAAGCAGTTCGAGGCGGTCTGGCGCGCCCTCGGTCTCTCGGTCGACTGGACGCAGAGCTACCGCACCATTGGGCACGAGTCGCTGCACGCCTCGCAGCTGGGCTTTCTGCGCAACATCGAGCGCGGCGAGGCCTACCAGGCCATGGCACCCACGCTCTGGGATGTGACCTTCCGCACTGCGGTCGCCCAGGCCGAGCTCGAGGATCGCGACCAGCCCGGTACCTACCACCGCCTGGCGTTCCACGGCGCAAGTGGGCCCGTGCACATCGAGACGACCCGGCCGGAACTGCTGCCGGCCTGTGTTGCGCTCGTCGCACATCCGGACGACGAGCGCTACAAGGCGCTCTTCGGCACCACCGTCACCACGCCCGTCTTCGGCGTCGAGGTGCCGGTGCTCGCCCACCATCTGGCGCAGCCCGACAAGGGCAGCGGCATCGCCATGATCTGCACCTTCGGCGACATCACCGACGTGGTGTGGTGGCGCGAACTCGATCTGCCGAACCGCGCAATTCTCGGCTTCGACGGGCGCATCGTGAGCGAGACGCCCGAGTGGATCTCCACGACCGCCGGCCAGGATGCCTACGCCCAACTTGCCGGCAAGACCGTGTTCTCGGCCAAGCAGGCCGTCGTCGAGCTACTGCGCGCATCCGGCGATCTCGAGGGCGAGCCGAAGAACATCACGCACCCGGTCAAGTTCTTCGAGAAGGGCGAGAAGCCGCTCGAGATCGTCTCGACCCGGCAGTGGTACGTCACGAACGGCGCGCGCGACGAGGAACTGCGTGCTCGCCTGATCGAGCTCGGCGCGGGCCTCGACTGGCACCCCGACTTCATGCGCGTGCGCTACGAGAACTGGGTGGGGGGCCTCTCCGGCGACTGGCTCATCTCCCGCCAGCGCTTCTTCGGCGTGCCGATTCCGGTCTGGTACCCGCTTGACGGCGACGGCAACCCGGTTTTCGACAGCCCGATTCTGCCTGCGCACGAGCAGTTGCCCGTCGACCCCGCAGCGGATGCCGCGCCCGGCTACGACGAGTCCCAGCGCGGTGTCGCAGGCGGCTTCATCGGCGAGGTCGACGTGATGGACACGTGGATGACCTCCTCCCTCACCCCGCAGCTCGCGGGCGGCTGGGAGCGCGACCCGGAGTTGTTCGACGCCGTGTACCCGTATGACCTGCGTCCCCAGGGCCAGGACATCATTCGCACCTGGCTGTTTTCTACGATGCTGCGGTCCCAGCTCGAAGAGGGCACCGCGCCGTGGAAGCACGCCGCGCTTTCGGGCTTCATCGTCGACCCCGACCGCAAGAAGATGTCGAAGTCCAAGGGCAATGTCGTCACGCCCGCCGACATTCTCGAGCAGCACGGCTCGGATGCGGTGCGCTACTGGGCTGCGTCGAGTCGCCTCGGCACCGACGCGGCCTTCGATCCGCAGAACCCCACGCAGATCAAGATCGGGCGCAGGCTGTCGATCAAGATTCTCAACGCCGCCAAGTTCATCCTCGGTTTTCCGGTCCCTGAGCTTGCCGAAGGGCCCATTCTGACTGCGCTTGACGCGAGCATGCTCGAAAACCTCGACCGGGTCGTCGCCGAGGCCACGAAGGCCTTCGACGAGTATGACCACGCGCGCGCCCTCGAGGTCACCGAGACCTTCTTCTGGACGTTCTGCGACGACTATCTCGAGCTGGTCAAGGAGCGCGCATACGGACAGGACGGCGACACCGCCGGCCAGCAGTCGGCCGTGACCGCCCTGCGCACAGCCCTCTCCGCCCTGCTGCGCCTCTTTGCACCGTTCGTGCCGTTTGCCACCGAAGAGTCCTGGTCGTGGTTCAACGACTCCTCCGTGCACACGGCCGAGTGGCCGGTGCCGAGCGAGCCGGGCGATGCGGGGCGTGAGCATCTGGCGGTGTTGCGGCTCGCGAGCGAGGCGCTCACGAGCATCCGCCGTGCCAAGACGGATGCCAAGGTCTCGCAGAAGACGCCTATCACGAGCGCCACGATCACCGCGCCTGCCGAGCAACTTGCCGCGCTGCGCGAGGCGGCCGTTGACCTCAGCGCCGTCGGTCGCATTGCGAGCCTGACGTTCGCCGAGTCAGCGGAACTCTCCGTCACTGACATCGTGCTGGCCGAGACGCCGGAGGCGGCGAAGTGAGCGTGCAGGTTCGGCCGGTCTCCAGCGACGACTTCTTCGCCTGGCTCGAGCTGTATGCCGGCTACAACACCTTCTACGAGCTCGAACTCACCGACACGAAGGCCCTGCGCGTGTGGGGCTGGCTCACGGATGCGACGCACGAGTTGCGCGCCTTCCTCGCCGTCGACGAGACCGACACGCCGATCGGGCTCGCCCACTATCGAGGCTTCGCCAGGCCGAGCAGCGGCACAAGCGGCCTGTATCTCGATGACCTGTTCGTCGCGCAGAATGCGCGCGGTCGCGGGGCTGCCACCGCGCTCATCGAGGCCGTGCGCGAACGCGCCGCTGCAGAGCGCCGATCGGTGGTGCGCTGGATCACCGCGGCCGACAATGAGACGGCGCAGCGCGTGTATGACCGCGTCGCGACTCGCACCGATTGGGTCACCTACGACCTCAACCCGTAATCCTGATGCATTCCGACTCCCAGACGTACACTTCGTCTGAAGGGCGCCCTGCACGGTAGTGTCGCAGAAGGAAAGTATGACGGGCCCGCGGGGATCAGTTACAGGAGGCAGCCATGTCAATCACCATCCGCCCACTCGCCGACGGCGATTTCTTCTCATGGCTAGGGCTCTATGAGGGCTTCGCTGCCTTCTACGACACTCCGCTGACCGACGAGAAGGCGCTACGCGTCTGGACCTGGCTGAACGACGCCAACCACGAGGAGAACGCACTCGTCGCGGTCGACGGCGAAGGCACCCTGATCGGCCTCGCACACTTCCGGGAGTTCACCCGGCCGCTCGCCAGTGACCGAGGTCTCTTCATCGACGACCTGTTCGTCGCCCCCGACTCGCGCGAGCAGGGAACCGGAACGGCCCTCATCGACGCGGTGCGCACTCTCGCCGTCGAACGCGGATTCGGGGTGGTGCAGTGGGTGTCGGCATCCGACAACGAAGCCGCGCAGAATCTCTACGACACGGTCGGCAAACGCACACCGTGGGTCACCTACGAGATCGCGCTCTAATCATGCAGATGGGCACACGCTGGCCGGTCGGCGGCGAGATCCCGACCTCGCTTCCCGAGGTCGTCACGCTTGCTGTGCATGCCGTCGAGGAGGAGTTGGAGGCGCTGGATACCAACACCTCCGCCTGGCGCTGGACGCTCACCTGGCTGGAGCGCAAGCCCGTCATCGAGTTGGACGACGGCACGATCATCCGGTACAACCCCAATGAGGACACCGCGACGATCACCCAGCCGGGCGAATCCGTACCGGACCCGTTCGACGAAGACTAACTTTCGCGCGCGCCCTGAGCGTCGGCCGAGAGCACCACTCGCGCGCCGAAGACCGCTCCGAGCGAACTGGGCGGACTCGCGACGCGGTTCACCGCATCCATGAGCCGAATCGACGCAGCATCTCCTCGCGGCTGGCCTCGACACGTGCCTGTTGGCCGGCGAAGTCAGGGCGAGAGGGCCGGGCGGCGCGGCGGCGCCCCCACGCGAGCAGCACTAAGCCGGCGCGGATGATCAGGCGATCGATGCGGCTTGGCCGGGCGTTTGCGTATAAGAGTCGGGTAGCAGTCATTGCGGTCATTTCGGGGTCTCCTCTCCGTCAATGAGCGGAAATGCGTTGAATTGCACCTGAATCTGCCGGGAGCCGGGCAGGTTCTGGCCGCGATGCATCTCGACAAACTCGTCGGTGATCCGACTGATCTTCTTGGTGAGCTCGTCGAGTTGCTCGGCGGTGACCCGAGCATTCGCCGTATTCATCGCGCTGGCGTCCATCCAGTCACCCGGCAGCACGTCGAGACCCCGGTCGATGAACTCTGCGAGAGCCATGTCACGGTTCGACTGCCACTGTCGAACGACGAGTGATGCGGCCGCACGCCCTGCCTCGGTGTCGGCCACCTTGCGCGCATCCAGGCTGATGCCGCCTGGCGCGCGCTCCCACCAGCGTTCCCTGGCCGTTCCCCGGTCGACGACCTCGCGAACGAAGTCATGCCTGGCCAACTGCCGCAGGTGGTAGCTGGTCGCACCGCTGGACTCCCCCAGCCGCTCGGCCAGTCCGCTCGCCGTGTGCGGGCCGTACATCGACAGAACATCGATGATCTGCACGCGCAACGGGTGGGCCAGCACCTTGAGCGACTCGAGGTCGATGGTGCGGTCAGCGCTGAACGGCGTCTCGTCTGGGGTCGTGTTCATGAAACTCAGAATAGCAATGCAAAGTTTTCTTTGCAATAGATTCTTTGCAATACATTCTTTGCAACGGACTCTTTGCGGTTCGTGGGCTCCCGATTAGGCTTGCACAATGGCCGATTCGACTAATCCCTTCCTCGCTCCGAGCACACTCCCCTATCAGTTGCCACCGTTCGCCGAGATTCGCGACGAGCATTACGAGCCGGCGTTTGAACATGGCTTCGCCGAACAACTCGCCGAGGTCGAAGCCATCACCGCCAATCCGGATGCCGCCACCTTCGAAAACACACTGCTCGCGCTCGAGCGCAGCGGCCAGACACTCATGCGGGTCGCCGAAGTCTTCTTCAACAAGAGCTCGGCGGACAGTTCCGACTTCACCAACGATCTCGAAGAGACACTCGCGCCGCTGCTCGCTGCGCATCAGGATTCGATCACGCTGAATCCGGCTCTGTACGCGCGCATTTCGACCGTTCACGATCAGCTCGACGATCTCGGCCTCGATTCCGAGTCGCGATACCTCGTCGAGCGCTATTACACCGAGTTCACACTGGCAGGCGCCGGTCTCGATGAGAAGGGCACGGCCAGGCTCAAGGAATACAACCGCCAGTTGTCGACCCTGACGACCCGTTTCGAGAAGAACCTGCTCAGCGACACCAACGATCTGGCGGTTGTCATCGACGATGTCGCCGAGCTCGACGGCCTCGATGCGGGCGAGATCTCCGCAGCGGCTGAGGCTGCGCGCGAGCGCGGTCTCGACGGCAAGTACCTCATCACCCTGGTGCTGCCGACCGGGCACCCGCTGCTCGCGAGCCTCAGCAACCGGGCCGTGCGTGAACGCGTGATGACCGCGTCGCGTTCCCGCGGCATCCGGGGCGGAGAGAACGACAACCGCGAGGTCGTACTGCAGATCACCCGGCTGCGCGCCGAGCGCGCCCGCCTGCTCGGCTTCGACTCGCACGCCGCCTTCGTGACAGCGGATGAGACGGCCAAGACCCCGCAGGCGGTCGCCGACATGCTCGGACGGCTCGCACCCGCCGCCGCCCGGAATGCCCGCACCGAGCAGGAGGAACTGCAGCGCCAGGCGGCCCAATCGGGCGACGACATCACCATCGAGTCGTGGGACTGGGCGCTGTACACGGAGAAGGCCCGCAAGGCCGCGTTCGACGTGGACACGGCCGCCATGAAGCCGTACTTCGAGTCGGAACGCGTGCTGCGCGACGGTGTGTTCTTCGCGGCAAACCGGCTTTATGGCATCACCTTCACCGAGCGCACCGATCTCGTCGGCTACCACCCGGACGTGCGGGTCTTCGAGGTCTTCAATGACGACGGCTCGCAGCTGGGCCTGTTCCTCTACGACCTGTACACCCGCGATTCCAAGCGGGGCGGGGCTTGGATGAACTCGCTGGTCTCGCAGTCGACGCTTCTCGACACGCCCACCATCGTGCTCAACAACCACAACGTTCCCAAGCCTGCAGCCGGCGAGGCGACCGTGCTCAGCTACGACGAGGTCAACACGCTGTTCCACGAGTTCGGGCATGCACTTCACGGCCTGTTCGCGCACGTCACCTACCCCAAATTCGCAGGCACCAACGTGTACCGCGACTTCGTGGAGTTTCCCAGCCAGGTGAACGAGATGTGGATGCTGTGGCCCGAGGTGCTCGCCAACTACGCCCGGCACTACCAGAGCGGTGAAGCGATGCCGCAGGAGCTTGTCGACCGGCTGAAGGCATCCGAGGGCTTCAACGAGGGTTTCAAGACGAGCGAGTACCTGGGCGCGGCGCTGCTCGACCAGGCGTGGCACTCGATCACGGCCGACGACGCGGTGACGGATGTCGCCGACTTCGAGGCTCAGGCCCTCGCCGTCGTCGGGCTCGACAACCCGGCGGTTCCCTCGCGCTACTCGAGCACCTACTTCGCACACACCTTCTCAGGTGGCTACGACGCCGGCTACTACTCGTACATCTGGAGCGAGGTGCTCGACGCAGACACGGTGGAGTGGTTCACGGAGAACGGCGGCCTGAACCGCGAGAACGGCGAACGCTTCCGCGCCCGCCTACTGGGCGTCGGTGGATCGAAGGACCCGCTCGAGGCCTACCGAGACTTCCGCGGTCGTGACGCCGTCATCGAACCCCTGCTGAAGCGCCGCGGCCTCGACGCGTAGCCCCGGTCGCTGAGCGTGCCGAAGCGCGCTTAGAGCACCGCGGCCTCGAGCAGCCTGAACGTTCCGGCCTCTGGGTCGAGCTCGGCCAGCACATTGTGCGGCAACACGATCTGCGGATCGGTGTGCCCGAAATCGACACCCGTCAGCACCGGAATATCTGTTGCGCCCCACTCCGCGAGCCTCTCGAGCACGATCGTGTCGAGCTGTGCCTTCTCATTCACGCTGTAGCCGCGGGGCCGACCGACGACGAGACCGCAGATACGGTTCAGGATGCCCTGTGCACCGTAATTGCGCAGCCAATAGCCCACCTGTGCGGGCGTGGGTTTGTCCTCCGAGGTCTCGACGAAAAGAATCCGGTCATCGAAGAATTGCGGTGCCGGCCACCATGGTGTGGCGAGCATCATGTCGAGCACCTCGATGCACCCGCCGGTCAGGCGTCCGGCCGCCGGGCGCGTGCCCTGCAGCCAGCGCCAGCCCTCGTGCCGACGGCGCTCCCCCACCTGCGTACCGGCCTGCTCGCGCCAATCGGGATAGTCTCCGACCCAATAGTCATACGGTCGGTACTCGAGCACGGACGTGGGCTCGAACAGCACCGATCGAAGGTGCTCCTCCAGCCCGGGCAGATTCGAGAGCTGGGCGAGGCCTGCCATCACACTCGGGCCGTTGAAGGTCACGAGTCCCTGCTGGGCCAGCCAGAACAGCTGCGTCGTCGTGTCCGAATAGCCGAGCAGAATCTTGGGATGCGTGCGCACGAGTTCCACGTCGACGTGTGGCAGAATCCGCACCGAGTCATCTCCGCCGATGACGGTGACTATCGCGGCGATCGACGGGTCCGCGAAGGCCGCGTTGAGATCGGCTGCCCGCGCTTCCGGTGACGCGGACGCGGCATCCGGAGTGAAGCTCGTCGAGGGGTACTCGACGACCTCAAGTCCGAAGCGGTCGCGCAGACTTGCGAGGCCGGCACGATAGACCGCGGGGAAGACCGTTGAGCCTGGCCAGGAAGTCGCGACGACGGCGATCCGGTCACCCGCGCGAAGACGCGCTGGCTTCAGAATCTGCACGGTAGTCGGTCGCTGAGCTTGCCGAAGCGCCCTAAGCGGACTTTTCCGCGCGACGGGGGCGGTGAGGCACAATCGTCGGTGCGGCGTTCTCCAGCACGGATTCGCGGGTGACGACCACGCGGGCAACGCCGTCATTGGAGGGCACCTCGAACATGATCGGCCCGAGCACCTCTTCCATGATGGCGCGCAACCCGCGGGCACCAGTCTTGCGCAGCACGGCAAGGTCGGCGATGGCCTCCAGCGCGGGCTGCTCGAACTCGAGCTCCACGCCGTCGATCTCGAACATGCGCTGGTACTGGCGCACGAGGGCATTCTTGGGCACTGTGAGAATCTGCATCAGGGCTTCCTGGTCCAGCTGCGTCACGGTGGTCACGACCGGGAGCCGACCGATGAACTCGGGGATCAACCCGAACTTGTGCAGGTCCTCCGGCAGCACCTCGCTGAACAGGTTGACCTCGTCGCCCTTCGTGTGCAGCGGGGCGCCGAAGCCGATGCCCTTCTTGCCTGCACGCTGCGAAATGATCTCCTCAAGCCCCGCAAATGCGCCGGCTACGATGAAAAGCACGTTCGTCGTGTCGACCTGAATGAATTCCTGATGCGGATGCTTGCGCCCACCCTGCGGGGGCACCGACGCAACGGTGCCCTCGAGAATCTTCAGCAGCGCCTGCTGCACACCCTCGCCCGAAACGTCGCGGGTGATCGACGGGTTCTCGGCCTTGCGGGCGATTTTGTCGATCTCATCGATGTAGATGATGCCGGTCTCGGCGCGCTTCACGTCGTAGTCGGCTGCCTGAATGAGCTTGAGCAGAATGTTCTCGACGTCTTCGCCGACGTAACCGGCCTCGGTCAGGGCCGTCGCATCCGCCACAGCGAAGGGAACGTTGAGCCGCTTGGCGAGAGTCTGAGCCAGATAGGTCTTGCCGCAGCCGGTGGGACCAATGAGAAGAATGTTGCTCTTGGCTATCTCGACGTCATCGATGACGTCGGCCGGGCCGATGGCCGCGCGTGCACGCACACGCTTGTAGTGGTTGTAGACGGCGACGGCGAGAGCGCGCTTAGCGGGTTCCTGCCCGATCACATACTCTTCCAGGAACCCGAAGATCTCTTTGGGCTTGGGCAGCTCGAACTCGCTGCTCGCCTCTTCGCCCGACTCCGCCAGGCGCTCTTCGATGATTTCGTTGCAGAGTTCGACGCACTCGTCGCAGATGTAGACGCCGGGTCCGGCGATCAGCTGTTGCACCTGCTTCTGGCTCTTGCCGCAGAAGGAGCACTTGAGCAGGTCGGCGCTCTCCCCAATGCGTGCCATCCGTCACTCTCCTTGATAACCGGTCTACGAAGAACAGGTAGTTGTTTCGAGCCTAGCTTGTGCCGACGACAACGTGCGGCAGCACCGACCATAAAGCGAAACGGCGCGTCACCGACGGGCGACGCGCCGTTTCGACTGGACGCTACTTGACCAGAGCCGCCGGCAGGTTCTTCCTGCTGGTGAGCACCTGGTCGATGAGACCGTACTCGAGGGCCTCAGCCGCGGAGAGAATCTTGTCGCGGTCGATGTCCTTGTGCACCTGCTCCTGGTCGCGGTTGGAGTGCGCTGCGAGCGTCTCCTCCAGCCAGGTGCGCATGCGCATGATCTCGTTCGCCTGGATCTCGATGTCGGATGCCTGGCCCTGCCCGGCCTCGCCGACGGCGGGCTGGTGAATCAGGATGCGCGCGTTCGGCAGTGCGAGACGCTTGCCGGGAGTGCCGGCGGCGGTCAGCACCGCGGCGGCGGATGCGGCCTGGCCCAGAACGACCGTCTGAATGTGCGGACGGATGTACTGCATCGTGTCGTAGATCGCCGTCATAGCCGTGAATGAGCCACCGGGCGAGTTGATGTACATGACGATGTCGCGATCCGGGTCCTGGCTCTCGAGCACGAGCAGCTGGGCCATGATGTCGTCGGCCGAGGCGTCGTCGACCTGCACACCGAGAAAGATGATGCGGTCCTCAAACAGCTTGGCGTAGGGGTCCTGACGCTTGTAGCCGTAGGCGGTGCGCTCTTCGAACGTCGGCAGGATGTAGCGGGAGTTGGGCATCGCGACTCGACCGGCAGCGGTGAAGGTGGGGGTTTCCATGTGTTTCTTCCTGTTCGTCTCTTCGCGCGCCTAGTGTGCGGCCTCGCCGGCGGTGACCGCGGCGACATCCAGTGCCGTCTCGCGGATGTGATCGACGAAACCGTATTCGAGGGCTTCCTTCGCAGTAAACCAGCGGTCTCGGTCACCATCGGCGTTGATCTGCTCGACGCTCTTGCCGGTCTGGGCCGCAGTGATCTCAGCGAGGCGCTTCTTCATGTCGAGGATGAGCTGTGCCTGCGTCTGGATGTCACTGGCCGTGCCACCGAAGCCGCCGTGGGGCTGGTGCAGCAGCACGCGCGCGTTCGGCGTGATGAAGCGCTTGCCCTTGGTGCCGGCCGTCAGAAGCAGCTGGCCCATGGATGCCGCCATGCCGATGCCGACTGTCACGATGTCGTTGGGCACGAACTGCATGGTGTCGTAGATGGCCATGCCAGCCGTGATGGAACCACCGGGCGAGTTCACGTAGAGAGAGATGTCCTTGTGCGGGTCCTCCGCGGCGAGCAGCAGCAGCTTGGCCGCGATCTCGTTCGCGTTCTCATCACGCACCTCGGAGCCCAGCCAGATGATGCGGTCTTTCAGCAGTCTGTCAAAAACACTGTTGGGCATTGCCTGATCGGCCATGTGTCGCGCTCCGTTTCCCTTGTTGCGTCGGAATCGAATCTATCGGAGGCGACCCCCGCGACATGGCTATGTTCGCCGTGGGCAGAGCGAAGCGGCAAAACGAGAGCGGGCCGAGCGTCTTTCGACGTCCGGCCCGCTTCATCGTGTTGCGACTATTCCTTCGCGGACTTCTTCGCGGCAGGCTTCTTGGCTGCAGCTTTCTTTGCTGCGGGCTTCTTCGCCGGCTTCTCGGCGGGAGCCTCCTCGGCGTCGGCGGATGCTGCCGCCTCGTCAGCTTCGATGTCACCGATGAGCTGCTCTGCGTCATCCTCAGGAACCGCGATGAACTCGGAGAGGTCAACCGGCTTGCCCTTGCTGTCGACAACCTTCACCCGGCCGAGCACGATCGCCAGCGCCTTGTTGCGGGCGACCTCGCCGACCATGGCGGGAATCTGGTTATTCTCGCTGAGCACCTTGACGAATTCGTTAGGCTCCATGCCGTACTGCGCGGCGCCCTGGATGAGGTACTGCGTGAGCTCGTCCTGGCTGACGTTGACCTTCTCGATCTGGGCGACCTCGTCGAGGAGAATCTGCGTGCGGAACGTCTTCTCGCTCGACTCGGCGACCTCGGCACGGTGCACGTCGTCTTCGAGACGGTCCTCATTCTCGAGGTGACGGTGTACCTCGTCTTCGACGAGCTTCTCCGGAACGGGAATCTCGACGAGCTCGAGCAACTTGTCGACGAGCTGGTCGCGAGCCTCGGTGCCCTGGCCGAGCGCCTTCGACTTCTCGACCTGCGTGCGCAGGCTGGCGCGCAGTTCGTCGATGGTGTCGAATTCGCTGGCGATCTGCGCGAAGTCGTCATCGGCATCCGGAAGCTCGCGCTCCTTGACGGCGATCAGCGTGACGGTGATCTCGGCGTCTTCGCCCTCGTGGTCTCCACCCATGAGCGGCGCCTTAAAGGTGGTGGTCTCGCCGGCACTGAGCGAGTCGAGCGCCTCGTCGATGCCGTCGATGAGGTCGCCGCTGCCGATCTCGTAAGAGATGCTGTTCGCCGTGTCGACTTCTTCGCCACCGATGACGGCGACCAGGTCGATCTGGGCGAAGTCACCGGTCTTGGCGGGGCGATCGACGGTGACGAGCGTGCCGAAGCGGCTGCGCAGGTTGTCGAGCTCGTCGGTAACTTCGAGCGCAGTGACCGCGACGGCGTCAACCGTGAGCTCGATGCCGGCGTAGTCGGGCAGGGTGACCTCGGGGCGCACATCGACCTCGATGGTGAGCTTCAGGTCACCGGAGAAGTCTTTCTCGCTCGGCCACTCGACAATGTCGGCCTCGGGGCGGCCGAGGGTGCGCAGTTCCTGCTCCTCAACCGCGGTGCGGAAGAAGCCGTCGAGTCCTTCGTTGACCGCGTGCTGGATGACCTCGCCGCGACCGACCCGCTGGTCGATGATCGCCGGCGGCACCTTGCCTTTGCGGAAGCCGGGAATGTTCACCTGCTCGGCGATGTGTCCATAGGCGTGGGTGATGCTCGGCTTGAGCTCTTCGGGCGTCACCTCGAGGGTGAGCTTCACACGCGTGGGGCTGAGCTTTTCGACCGTCGTCTTCACGTTGTTGGATTCTCCTGCTTGTCGGATGTGTTTCCTGCGAAAAATGGATTCGTGTCGGGGCGACAGGATTCGAACCTGCGACCTCCCGCTCCCAAAGCGGGCGCTCTAGCCAAGCTGAGCTACGCCCCGGATTCAAACCACAACCCGCATGGCCAGATACCACGCGCGAACACGTCGGCGAGCTGCGAGGCGAAATGACCTTGGCAAGTCTAATGTATAAGATTGGTCAGCACGCCTCCCCAAAAGAAGCGCTGCGGGGATGTAGCTCAATGGTAGAGCCTCAGTCTTCCAAACTGATGGTGCGGGTTCGATTCCCGTCATCCCCTCCCAATGCGGTCTCGCACCCGGGATAACGCAAACGTTGCCCCAGGCCAGCTGAGCCAGCCCGGGGCAACGCGGTACGAGAACGTGAAGTTACTCGGAGAATGCGTCCTTGATCTTCTCGCCAGCCTGCTTCACGTCAGCCTTGGCCTGGTCCTTCTTTCCTTCGGCCTTCAGCTTGTCATTGTCGGTGGCATCCCCGACCGATTCTTTGGCGCTGCCGGCTGCCTTCTCGGCCGCGTTTTCGATCTTGTCATCGGCACCCATAGTGACCTCCTGTCGTTATGAATTGACACTGCACAACCGAGTCAACTCCCTCAAGCGATCGGCGTCAGGGGGTTGACATCAGCGAAGAGTCTGAGTCAAATACGGATGGCTACTTCCGGCGGGCTGCTCTCCTGATGAAGCCGATGATCGCGGTCGCGACGAAAAGGATGAGGCCGATGATCGCCAGCCAAATCAGGCCTTTGATGGCGAACCCAAGCACGGCGAGTATGGCCCAGATGACGAGGAGCACGATAACGAAGATCAACATGGCTACACGCTACCCGGGGGCAGCAACCGTGCACAGGGCGCTCCCGCACGTGTTCTCCACACTGTGAACGAATGACCCTCGACCTGCGGCGGTTCTCTGCCAGAGTGGCACCATGACTGACGCACAAGGGCCAGCCGATTCGCCGCATGCGCGCCGCATTTGGCCGCAGAACCCGGGTCTCTTCACGGATGTGACCGTGTGCCCGGCATGCTTCACCTCGTTGCGGAGCCCGGTGTGTTCCGGGTGCGGGCTGGACCTCTCGGTACCACGCGCATCCGAGTTGCTGGCAATTGGCCAGCGTCTGGTGCAGTCGGAGGAGGAGCGCCAGCGGGTCATCACACGGATGCGCGCTGAGCAGGTGGCTGCCGCCGCAGCCCTGGCGCAGGCACAGGTACCGGCACCGGAGAAAGCAGCGCCGACTGTTGCGGCGGCGATCGCTCTTTCACCGGCTCCCCGGGCGGTGGCCGCATCCGCTCCCCCGGCGGCCGCCGCATCCGCTCCGCTGGACGCCGTGACTGTGCCCCGGCGTTCGAGTGTGCAGGTATTGCTGCTGACGCTCGGCGTCGTGCTCGTGTCGGTGGCTGCCGCGTTCTTCCTCTTCATTGCGTACGTGATCGCGTCCGTCGAGGTGCGCGCGGTCATGACGGCGCTGGCGAGCGTCCTTGTCTTCGGCGTTGCCTGGATGCTGCGCGTGCGCCGGTTACGCGGCACAGCAGAAGGGATAGCAATCGTCGCCATCGTGCTGCTGTTGCTCGATGTGTGGCTCGTGCGTGCCAACGGGCTCTTCGGAAGTGGCGATGTCGACGCGTCGATCTTCACCGGCATGAGCCTGTTGATTCTGTCCTTGGTGTTCCTGGTCGTCGATCGCGTCACGGGTCTACGTGTGCCCGGAATAGCCTGGGCCTCGCTCGCACCGATCGGCATCTACCTGTTGGTGCTCGGCGTTCTCCTCTCCGTGCAGTCCGTCGGAACGGGGTGGACCGCGCTGGGCGCCGTCGGCGTACTCTCGCTGACTACTCCATTGTTGCGCGAGCGGCCGACCGAGAGCACGATCATTCGGGTAGCCGGGTTCCTGGCGACAAGCGTCGCGATACCTGCCGCCATTGCCGCAACCCCGGGTTCCGTTTCGGTGCGGATCATGGCCTTCCTTCTCTTGAGTCTGCTGTGGATCGCGATTCTGCTGGTCAACCGCGGCGGGCATCCGTTCTGGCATCGCTATGCGGCGATGGCCGCGGGCCTGACGCTGGTGCTTGCGGTCGTGGTGCCGGTGCTCGACACCGTGGATGCCGGCGACCTGGTCTGGGTGCCGGCCACCTGCGCTGCCGCCCTCGCCGTGCTCGTGGCAGCGTTGGCGCGCTACAGTCGCCTTGCCGCGGTGCGCCGCGCGGTACTCGACGCGTTCATCCCGATTGCTGCGGTGGCTGCACTGGCGATCATGCCGGCTCTGGTTCTGGGCGCGATCTCGTATCTGGCCGTGCTCACAGGCCTCGGCAGCCGCTGGCGCTACGGGCCTCTTGACGCTCACGACTTTCCGACCAGCATGGTGTTGGGCGGGCTTGGCTGGGGTGCGGTGCTCGCGCCGCTCTGTGGCGCGGTGCTGCTCGCGGCCGCACTCTGGTTTTTTGGGCGGCTGAACACGTACTTCGCGTTCTGCGTCGCGCTTCTTGCAGCCGCCCTGCTGTCGGCGGGCGCCCTCTCGAGCACAGCCATCGCATCCGTCGTCTTCGCCTGCGCAGCGGCTGCGGCCATCGTCTCGCTGGTCGTATGGCGCACCCCCCTCACCGTGAGCACGCGCGTCGTGTATGCCGCGACCGGCGCTCTCGCGGTTCTGGCGTTGTGCTCGGTCGGCTTCAGCAGCACGGCGGTCTGGCCGTTCAGCACGATCATCGCCTTCTTTTTCGTCGTGCTTGCCCGAATGCTCGTGCATCGCATGACGCGCGCCTCAATCGGGCGCGGGATCGGCGCTTTTCTCAGCGGGGGCGCGGCGGTCATCGGCATCGTTTTCGTGGCGAATCTGCCCGAATGGCTTTCCCGCGTCGGCAGCGACCCATGGGCGATGTCGGCGGACGGTGCGTTCTGGACGGTTCTGGCTACCGCTGCCACCCTGGCAGCTTTAGCGGTCATGACCCCCCGCATCCTGCCTCGAACGGATGCCGCAGCCCTGAGTCTCATCGCGGGTGTTGCGCTGGTTGTCGCCGCAGCCGGGGTCTTCTTCACCCCGACGCGATACGGCGTAACAGACTCAACCGGCACGCGGCTGATCACCCTCGGTGTGATCGGTCTGCTCTGTGTGCTGTGGCAGCTCATGCCGCGTAGTGCGGGCTGGCCGCAGCGTGTCGTGTTCGCCGCAGCAGCCCCGATTGGACTCGCGCTTTTCGCATTAGAGCTCACGAACGATGCACTGCCCTCCGACGCCGCGGCGGCATCCGCTCTTCCGCTCGCCGCGATAGTGGCTGCCGCTCTGGCCTTTGTGCTACTTCCGCTCGACCGGGAACGTGCCGCGCGCCTCGCCTGGGACGCTGCGACGGTGCTCGTCAGCCTCGTGATTCTGGTGACCGCAGTCGCAGTCGCCTCCGATTACCTGTGGCTGTGCCTGCTGCTGCTCGCTCTTGTGCCGCTGCTGCTCGCGGCCGGCCATGGCGGGGTGTTTCGCACCACCAGCGCGTGGCGTCACGTCGCGTGGCTGTCGCTGCCGCTGGCCGTTGCCGGCCTGTGGTCGTATCTCGGTCGGCACGGCACGGCCGCGCCAGAGCCGTATTCACTGCCGGTCGCCGGCTTGCTCGCTGTACTTGCGGTGTTGGTCTGCTGGCGGCGCTCGCCTCTCACGCACGGGCTCGTTGGTCGCAATGCTCTGGCGACAGCTGCGGCAGCCCTCGCCGTTCTGCCGAGCGTGTTCTCGGTGACCGCGGATGCCCCGGCGCGGCCGGTAGTGCTCGTCGCGGTGGGCGCCGCGCTGCTGCTCGTCTCCCCCGTTCTCCCCCATGAGTTGCGCGGGGTGCGCCTCCCGCTCATTGCCTCAGCTTCCGGGGCCGTCGCCGCGCTCGGTGCCGGCACGATTCGATCGCTCGTGCTCGTATCCGAACGCGGCGATACGGGCTTCGGTCTCGAGGGGTGGATTCTTCCCGGCGTCGCCGCAGCGGCAATCGCGGCATCCGTGTGGGCGCTGCGAGGCAACGCGCCTCGATGGGCCGCAGAATCGCTCGTTGTTCTGGCGGTCGCGGCCTTCGCCGTGCCGGAGGCCGCGGCGATTCTCTCGGGTGAATACCCGACGCTTCGTCTGCTCATCACCCTGGGACTACTCGGCGCCACTCACATCGGCGCTGTCCTGCTGGCGCGCGCACCGCTCGGCCGCGCAAGCGAATGGGTCTCTCTCGCCGTGATGGCTGTGCTGGCGTTCGCCGCGATAACCACCGGGCACGCCGATCCATTTGAGTTCGCGACAGTTCCGTTGGCGATTGCACTCGGCGCCGCCGGCTTTGTGCGCCTGGACGAGCGGGACTCGACGGGAAGCTGGGTGCAACTCGGCCCTGCCACGGCGGTGCTTCTGGTGCCGTCGTTGCTCGCCGACTTCGGCCCCTCACCGCTGTGGCGGGTGATAACGCTGGGCATCATCGCCATAGTCATCGTCATCGTCGCGGTGCTGCAGCGGTTGCAGGCGCCGCTGCTCATCGCGGCGGGGGTGCTCGTTGTGCACGCCATCGCGCAACTCTGGCCGTGGATCTCCGCAGCCTATGAGGCCGTGCAGTGGTGGCTGTGGCTCGGCATCGGGGGCGTGATTCTGATAGTGCTCGCCGCCACGTACGAGAAGCGAATCAGGGACGTGAAGGCGTTCGCGCGGTCGATTTCGTCGTTGCGTTGAGCAACGCTGGCCCGCGACAGCGGGGCTAGCGCTGCAGCCAGGTGAGCACGGCGAGAACGCGCCGGTGGTCGGAGCCCGAATCTTCCAGGCCCAGCTTCTGAAAGATGGAAGTGACGTTCTTCTCGACAGCACCCACGCCTATCACGAGGCGCGTGGCGATGCCCGCGTTCGTACGCCCCTCCGCCATCAGCTCGAGCACCTCGCGTTCGCGCGGCGTGAGCGAGGCGATGGGGTCGGCACGGCGGCCCAGCAGTTCGCGCACGACCTGCGGGTCGAGCACGGTGCCGCCCGCCGCGATGCGGGTGACGGCATCCGTCAGCTCATCGAGCGAGGCCACCCGGTCCTTGAGCAGATAGCCCATGCCACCGTTGCCAGCCGCCAGCAGCTCGTGTGCGTAGGTGCCCTCCACGTACTGGCTGAGCAGCAAGATTCCGACCTCGGGCAGGCGCCGCCGCAGCGTGATCGCCGCCTGCACGCCCTCATCGCGATACGAGGGGGGCATGCGTACGTCGAGCACGGCGAGGTCGGGGCGCAGCTGCTCGATCTTGGCGAGCATGCTCTCGGCCTCACCGAACGATCCGACCGTCTCGAATCCGGCCTCATCGAAGAGGCGAATCAGCCCCTCGCGCAGCAGCACCGAGTCATCGGCGAGAACGATACGGAGGGCGGGAGACGAAGGATCTGCGGCGGTCACCCACTCAGGATAGGGGCAGCGAGGTTTCGGCCGTCATGGTCACGGGAATGTGCGCCCCGACGAGACTCGGCCCACCGATCGGGCTCTGCACCTCGAGAATGCCGCGCAGCCCGCGCAGTCTCTCGTCGAGCCCACGCAGCCCGTGACCGTTCTGCACGGATGCACCGCCCGAGCCGTTGTCTGTGACCCACACGTCCAGCCACGTCGTGTCGCCATCGGGGTCGCGACGCAACCCCGCGTACAGACGAGCCTCAGATGCGTTCGCGTGCTTGGCCACATTCGTCAGCAGTTCGGCGGCCACATAATAGGCGCTGCGCTCGATCTCCGGCGGCAGCCGCAGTGCGGCATCGAGACGGATGTCCACGTGCACCGGCACGGTGCTGCGGGATGCGAGAGACTCCAGGCCCGTGATGAGGCCACGGTCCTGCAGAATCGGCGGTGCAAAGCCACGCGAGAGGGCCCGAAGTTCTTCGAGGGTGTCGCGCGCCTGGCCCCGCGCCTCCTCCAGGAGGCCGCGGGCGGCATCCGGATCGGCATCGAGCTTGCGTTCGGCGCTCGCCAGGTCCATTTGCAACCGGATGAGACGCTGCTGCGGCCCATCGTGCAGGTCACGCTCCAGCCGACGCAGCGACTGGTCCTCGGCGGTGACGGCAGCTCCCCGGGAGGCGCTGAGATCGGTGACCTCGCGCTGCAGTTCCTCCGAGCGCCAGGCACCGAGCATGCCACGGGCGATGCCGTTGTGGACGAGAGTGAGCCCATGGGTCAGGAACGGGAGGGTGAGCAGGAAAATCACCCCGCCAACGAACATCAGCACTCCATCACCGACGACGGGATCGAAGCCGGGAGTCACGCCTCGAAATACCGCGCCGAAGACGGTGTGCGACAGAGAGAAATGATCGTTGTCACTCGGAATGAAGGAACTCCAGAACCAGTAGCTGATGCCGCCGAGCCCGCCGGCGACCCACACGATCGAGAGCACCCACGTCACCGTGCCGACTATCGGGTTGATCAGGTAGCTGTGCAGCAGATAGAGCCAGTAGTGACCGTTGACGAACGGGCCGAACGTCACCCTGATGAACCCGGCGGGCTTGTTTTCGGGAACCCACCGCGGCGGCTCGATCTCGGCGCGGCCCGCCCAGCGCAGGCGCACCAACTCGAGGGTGCCGAAGCCGCGCGCAACATACATCGCGGCAACCACCAGGAAGAACCCAATGTAGATAATCAGTGTGCCAATGCCCGCCCAGAACAGCCCGTTGAGCAGCACGAAGCATGCCCACACAAGGGGCAACGTCAGCAGCAGAAAGCCCAACTCCCTGGGCACGCCCCGCCAGAGCGCCAGATATCCGCGCGAGTGCGGCCGGGAGTTCTGCACGCTGGAAGTCTGGGGGTGGGAGATCACGGCATCCAGCGTGTCAGATGTGAAGCCCATCGTGGGCGTTTCTTCGGTGCTCATGGTTCCAGTCTCGTGAGCGGGGCCGGGGCACAGAACCGGGCCAGCATCCGGATTCGACAGGGGGTTATCCCCCGTGACGTCACGGGTTAGCAGAGCCTCAGCTTGCTTGCGGAATAGCCCGGGCCGCGTAGCGTTGCCTAGGACAAGAACGATACGACAAGAGCGAAAGGGATCACTCATGGCTAACTCCACCGCCACCGTTGCACAGAGCGTTTCGAACCCGGATGTCGCTGCCGGGGTTGCGCAGTTCCTCAGCCCGGTAGTCATCGACCTCACCGCCCTCGTCGTCAACGGCAAGCAGGCGCACTGGCACGTGCGCGGCGCCAACTTCATCGGCGTTCACGAACTCCTCGACACGATTGTTGCGCACGCGCAGGAGTGGGCCGACCTGGCCGCCGAGCGCATCGTGGCCCTCGGCCTTCC
Source organism: Leifsonia sp. Root112D2 (assembly GCF_001424905.1). Lineage (NCBI taxonomy): Bacteria > Bacillati > Actinomycetota > Actinomycetes > Micrococcales > Microbacteriaceae > Leifsonia > Leifsonia sp. Root112D2. Next base: position 2,449,142 of record NZ_LMCU01000001.1, on the reverse strand, counting down.
GATCGACGCGCGACTCGAGACCGTCGCGGCCAAGACCAACACCAAGCCGTTGACCGCGGGCTTCCGCCAGTCGAACGACACGATCACCGAGGTCATCGCCCAGATCGATGCGGCCCTCGCCTCCGTGAACACGGCCGTCACCGAACTGGACGAACTCGATCAGACCAGCCAGGATGTCGCCGTCGAGATCGCCCGCGGACTCGACAAGGACCGTTGGTTCCTGTTCGCCCACATCAGCGAGTAGCCGAAGAGTCCTTCGCTGCGCGGATGCGTTCGTGAACGCGACGCATTTCGGCGGCAAGGGCGGGGCTCGCGTACGCGCCATCACCCTCCAGCCCGTCGATAATTCGGTCAACGGTCTCGACGGGCCGATTCTGGCTGAGTTTGCTCTTCGCCACGGTCCTCGTCGGGGTGAGTCGCCATCCGACCGTGCCTGAGAGCAAACGCTGAGCGTATGCCTCGTTGTCGGGTGTGCCCGCCATACGTCGCGGCTGTGGCATCCGGTCTTCGAAGTGGTCGACGAGACGGCCGAGCACGTTCCAGTTCTCCTCGTCGCTGAGGATCTCGGGGACCCCGCTGAGGTGGGCGACGACGAAGTTCCACGTCGGTACGGCGGGGTTCGCGTCGTACCAGCCCGGCGAGATGTAGCCGTGCGGACCCTGGATGATCACGAGCAGTTCGTGCGAGCCGAACTCATGGATGAGATCGTCCGGCTTACCAAGGTGACTCACGATGGAGATGTCCTCGCGCGACTCGTCGAGCAGCACCGGGTAGTGGGATGCGACCGGCCCGAGCGCCGTCTGGCTGACGATGGTCGCCCACGGGTTCTCTCGAATCAGCCGCTTGATCTCGTCGGTGTCGCCGAGGGCGAAACTGGGGTTCTGTCGCATGTCGTTCCTTTGATCTACCGGTCACGCCTGGCAGTTCGGGCACCAGTACAGCTTGCGCGCCGCCATAGTCTCCATGGTGATGTGTGTGCCACAGACGCGGCAGGGCAGGCCTTCGCGCTTGTAGACCCAGTGTCGGTCCGCGCGGCTGGCCATGGCCTTTGCATAGTCGTCGCCCTCGAGCCCGTCCATCGTCATCATCTGGCCGGTCGCCACGCCGAGTTCGAGCAGGTACACCCAGTCCCGCCACAATGCCACCGCGATGTCGGTGGGCACCTGTTTGCCGGGCGTGTGCGGGTTGAGCCTGGCGCGGAACAGCATCTCGGCCCGGTAGACGTTTCCGATGCCGCTGACCACGGACTGATCCATGAGCAACAGCGCGATAGGCGTGCCTTTGCGGCGCACCGCGCTCACGAAGCGATCCTCGGCCGCCTGCCGCTCGCTCTCGGTGCCCGAGTCGTTGATGGGGTCGGGGCCGAGTCTGTCGATGACGGCCTGCACCTGCTCGGCGACCAGCACCTCACAGGCGGTCGGCCCGCGGAGGTCGGCAACGGCCGTCGCTGTGAGCAACCGCACACGCACCTGACCGACCGGCTCGGGAGGAAACGTGAAGTCGGGATTGTCGTCTTCCTTTTCGGATTCCGACATGCGCAGGCGCGCCTTGCGCGGGGCGCCGATGCTGTGCACCGAATCCTCGCCGTCGGCATCATCGAGAGACGCTTCGTCGAGCACCGTGCCGCGCTGGTTCGTCTGCCCCATGCGGCCGCCCGCCGACCGGATGGTCGCATCCGTTGTGATCTCGCCGGCAAAGTCCCAAGCGCCGTACAGCCCCAGATGCACACGCAGCCAGAGACCGTTGTCGAACTCGAGGAACATCTGCTTTCCGACGGCGCGGGCGTCCGTCATGATGCGCCCGTCGATGCGCGTGGCACCCTCTGAGAAGCGGCCCTGTGGCGAAGAGACCGCAACCCGCTTGCCCACGAAATTGCGCGCGAACTGGCGCGCGATCCGGTGAACGGAATGGCCCTCAGGCATGGTGCCTCCCGTTAGTGGTCGACGTGTTTGCCGGCGATGTCGCCCGTTGCCTCGAATTCGGCGAGCTGCGCGATGCGGCGCGCGTGCCTCTCCTCCTCGGAGAATGGCTCGGCGATGAAGGCGTCGATGAAGCTTGTGGCCTCTTCGACGGTGTGCTGGCGGGCGCCGATAGAGATGACGTTGGCGTCATTGTGCTGGCGCGCGAGTTCCGCGGTGCTCAGGTTCCAGACCAGAGCGGCGCGGATGCCCGTCACCTTGTTGGCGGCGATCTGCTCGCCGTTGCCCGAGCCACCGAAGACCACACCGAGAGCCTGCACTCCGGCCTGCTGGTCGGCGATGACTCCCTTCGCGGCATTGATGCAGAACGCCGGGTAGTCGTCGATCGGGTCGTATGCGGTCGGCCCATGATCGATGACCTCGTGGCCGGCGGCACCCAGATGCTCGATCAGGTGGTTCGAGAAGTCGAGGCCGGCGTGGTCGGTGGCGATGTGGATGCGCATCTGGCCAGTTTATTGGTCGAAGATGGGGTCGCTCGTGCGGGTGCGCTTGATCTCGAAGAAGCCCGGGTAGCTCGCCACGGCCACGACCCCGTCCCACAGTTTCACGGCCTCCTCGCCCTTCGGCGCGGGCGTGATGACCGGGCCGAAGAAGGCGGTGCCGTTGACGGCTATCACGGGAGTGCCGACATCCTGCCCCACGCGGTTGATGCCGTCGAAGTGGCTGGCGCGCATCTGCTCGTCGTATTCGTCGGAATCCGCGTAGCGCAGAAGCCCGGCGGGAAGGCCCACCTCGGCGAGCGCGGCGGGGATGACCTCGTCGGGGTTCTTGCTGCCACCGGGGTGGATGCGGGTGCCCAGCGCATCGTAGAGCGGCTTCACGTATTCCTGCCCGTGCAGTTCCTGAACGGCGGCAACGAGCCGGGTGTAGCGCAGCGCACGCGGGAAGAACGCTTTGTATGACTCGCTGACGTCCTTGTCCTCGTTGAGTACCGCCAGGCTCATGATGTGCCAGGTGACATCAAGATCGCGATGCTTGGCCACCTCGCCGACCCATCGGCTGGTCATCCAAGCCCACGGGCAGGAGGGGTCAAACCAGAAATCAACGGCAGTCTTCTCTGAAGCAGTCATGTCTCTATCTAACCAACCGGCGGCCCGGATTAGTCCCCGCCTCAGAGCCACCGCAGCGCGCGACCGTGAGGCTGGGCGAGAGCGACGGGGTCTCCATCGAGAGCCAGTACGAATTCGCCGGGCTGCGGATGCGTGTCACCCAGCCGTTCGGCTACCCCCGGCGTCACGTGGATGCCCTCGTTCGAGATCCAGTGGCCAGGTAGCGAGGTGACGGTCTGCACAAACCGCTTGCGCTCCGCCTCGACCAGGTAGGCGAGCACGGCGGTGTGGAACACCACGAGCGTCGCGTCGGCGGGGGCGGATGCCGCGAGCGCCGGCAACGCCTCGTTGAGATCTCCGCGCACGATCTGCGGCGGATCCGCGCGGGCGATCTGAACGGCAGCGTTCAACCGTGCCCGGCGGTCGTCGTGCTCAGGCCAGATGAGCGCGTCGAGCCAGGCCATGTCATCCGCGTTGTTCACGTCCAGTGGGTTGAGGTCGACGCCTGCCCGCCAGACGACCTGCGGCAGGTGATCGGGCACCGGAACGGGGCCGCTGATGGCGCAGTCGAGAACCACCGTGCTCGGGCCGTCGGTCGGGTCAATCGTGCTGCCGCCGCCATAGCGATAGGAGTATCGCTCAGGGTACAGGCACAGCCCGGCACTTGTCCCCACCTCCAGCAGGGCCAAGGGGCCTGGAACGCGGGCGAGCAATGGCAGCAGCACCGCGCATCGGCCTGCCTCGTTCGTCTGCGTCGCGTGAGTCTCGGCCACCGCACGTACGCGCGGCCAGTTGGCGAGCATCCATTCGCGAAAAACGGAGTAAGAACCCCAGGGAACCGTGAGGTACCGCGCGGCAGCGAAGACCAGATTCACCTGTCGTTTGCGTGGCGGCAGTTCGTCGATCAATGCGATGACCTCCGGATCGTCGGCAACGCCCAGCGCCCACTCGCGATACAACGGCGAGGTATCCGCCTCCACCTCGCCGAAGAGCCGGTAGATATCAGCCGTGCTGCGCTCGTTCTGCGCACCACGTTCCGCAACGGGTTCCATGACCGCATTCTCACACGGGGGCGCATGGCGCGCGACTAAGGTTGTTTGCGGCGATCACGAGTCGCCGAAAACAATCAACAGCGCCAAAGGAGTGCACCGTTGCCCGGAGAAAACCTCACCCGCGTCGAAGCCCAGGAGCGCGCAGCGCTCATCAGCACCGAGAGCTATGACGTCACGCTCGACCTCACCCAGGGGGCGGAAACGTTCCGCAGCGAGACGACCGTTCGCTTCGGTGCGAAGGCGGGCGCATCCACCTTCATCGACGCCATCACGCACACCGTGCACTCGGTAACGCTGAACGGCGAGACGCTCGATCCTGCCGTGGTCAGCGATGGCGTGCGCATCCAGCTCAGCAATCTCAAGGACGAGAATGAGCTGACAGTGGTGGCGGATGCGCTCTACACGAACTCGGGCGAGGGCTTGCACCGCTTCGTCGACCCCGTCGACGGCGAGGTGTACCTGTACAGCCAGTTCGAGGTCCCCGACTCGCGGCGCATGTACGCCGTCTTCGAGCAGCCCGACCTCAAGGCCGTCTTCACTTTCACGGTGACCGCGCCCGCACACTGGCGGCTCGTCAGCAACTCGCCGACGCCGCAGCCGACGGATGCCGGCGAAGGCTCGAAGACCTGGGTATTCCCGCCCACCCCGCGTATCTCCTCCTACATCACCGCGCTCATCGCAGGGCCGTACGAGTCCGTGCACAGCGAGCTGACCAGCCGCGACGGACGCACCATTCCGCTCGGCGTGTACGCACGCAAGAGCCTCGCCGAGTTTCTCGATGCCGACTACATCTTCGAGAAGACCCGCCAGGGCTTCGCCTATTACGAGGAGAAATTCGACTACGCCTACCCGTTCGAGAAGTACGACCAGCTCTTCGTTCCCGAGTTCAACGCGGGCGCGATGGAGAACGCGGGCGCAATCACGTTCACGGAGACCTACGTTTTCCGCTCCAAGGTGACGGATGCCATCAAGGAGCGTCGCGTCGTGACGATTCTGCACGAGCTGGCGCACATGTGGTTCGGCGATCTCGTCACCATGAAGTGGTGGAACGACCTGTGGCTGAACGAGTCGTTCGCTGAGTACGCCTCGACGCTCGCCACCGCCGAAGCCACCGAGTGGACCGAAGCGTGGACCACCTTCGCCGCCATGGAGAAAAGCTGGGCGTACCGCCAGGACCAGCTGCCCTCGACCCACCCCATCGTCGCCACGATCAACGACCTCGAGGATGTACAGGTCAACTTCGACGGCATCACCTACGCCAAGGGTGGATCGGTGCTCAAGCAGCTCGGAGCCTGGGTGGGCCAGGACGAGTTTCTCGCCGGCGTCTCGCAGTACTTCACGAAGCACGCCTACGGCAACACCGAGCTGCGCGACCTGCTCGTCGAACTTGAGGCCACGAGCGGCCGTGACCTGAGCGGCTGGTCGAAACTGTGGCTGGAGACCGCGGGCGTGAACACGCTGCGCCCCGAGATCCAGACGGATGCCGACGGCACAATCACCGCGTTTGCGGTCCTGCAGAGCGCTCCCGCCGACTACCCCACCATTCGCCCACATCGCCTCGCGATCGGGTTCTACAACGTGCGCGAGGGAAAGCTCCTGCGCGATCACCGGATCGAACTCGATGTCGACGGCGAGCGCACGGATATCGCTGAGCTGGTCGGCCTCGGCCGCCCCGACCTCGTGCTCATCAACGATGACGATCTGGCCTACGCCAAGATCCGCCTCGACGCTGCGTCGCTGAAGGTCGCCATCGAGCACCTGGCGAAGATCGAGAGCCCGCTCGCCCGCTCGCTCGTGTGGGGTTCCGTGTGGGATGCCACGCGTGACGCCGAGACGCCGGCCGGCGACTACGTGCGCCTCGTTCTCAACAACATCGCGACCGAGACCGAGTCGACCACGATTCGCACCACGCTCAACCAGCTCGTGCTGGCGGCGACGGCATACGTGGCACCGGCGCGACAGAAGCAGACAGCCGAGGAGGCGGCATCCGCCCTGTGGCAGCTCGCACAGCAGGCCGAGGCGGGCAGCGATGCGCAGTTCCAGTTCGTGAAGTTCTTCGCCGCGCTCGCATCGACCGAGGAACACCTGCGTGCGATCGCCGCCCTGCGCGACGGCTCCACGACACTCGACGGCCTGGAGATCGACACCGACCTGGCCTGGGAGCTGCTGATCGCCCTCGTAGCCGGCGGCAAGGCCGGCACGGCTCAGATCGAGGCTGCCCGCGCCGCGGACAACACCGCCAACGGCGGCCAGTTCGCCGCACAGGCGGCTGCCGCGTTGCCGACGGTCGAGGGCAAGAGCGCCGCGTGGGCATCGGTCTTCGACGCGGACACGGCCGCGAACACCATGGTGCGCTACACGGGCATCGGCTTTCAGCGGGCAGCGGACACGAGCGTTTTCGAGTCTTTCGTGCCGCGCTACTTCGAGGCGCTGCAGGGCGTCTGGGAGTCACGCTCCTACAAGATCGCCGAGTACCTCGTCGACGGCTTCTACCCGGCGGCGCTGGCCAACAGCGCCCTCGTCGAGGCCACCCGAGCCTGGCTCGACGCGAACCCAGAGCCCGTGGCGCTGCGGCGCCTCGTGGTGGAGAACCTCGCCGGCGTCGAGCGCGCCCTGCGCGCCCAGGCTCGCGACGAATAGCCGCTGACGACCCCATCGGAGGGGCCGTGGTACCTCGGTACCACGGCCCTGCCGCGTTAAACCCGCCGCGCGGGGGACTCCGTCGTTGCGCATCTATTCCTATTCTGGAATACATGATCGAGATACAAGGGCTCACCAAGCGCTACGGCGCCAAGACCGCCGTCGACAACATCACCGCAACCGTACGACCCGGACTCGTCACCGGCTTTCTCGGCCCGAACGGCGCCGGCAAGTCCACGACGATGCGCACCGTCGTGGGGCTGGATCGCCCGAGCGAGGGCAGCGTCACGGTGAACGGAAAACGGTACGCCGAACACCGTGCCCCGCTGCACGAAGTCGGCGCGCTGCTGGACGCCAAGGCCATCCACACCGGACGAACCGCCTTCAACCACCTGCTGGCGATGGCCGCCACCCACGGCATCGGCCGGGCACGCGTGCACGAGGTCATCGCCATGACCGGTCTCGAGACCGTTGCGAGCAAGCGGGTCGGCGGCTTCTCGCTCGGCATGGGCCAGCGCCTCGGCATCGCCGCTGCCCTGCTCGGCGATCCGCAGACACTCATCCTCGACGAGCCCGTCAACGGCCTCGACCCCGAGGGCGTGATGTGGGTGCGCCAGCTCACCAAGTATCTTGCCTCGCAGGGTCGCACCGTCTTTCTCTCCTCGCATCTCATGAGCGAGATGGCCCAGACCGCCGACCACATCATCGTGCTCGGGCGCGGCCGCATCATCGCGGATGCCCCGGTCAGCGAGATTCTCGCGGCGGCGAAGGGCACCTCCGTGCGCGTGCGTACCCCGCAGGCCGACGATCTCGCCCGCCGAATCGCCGGCGCGGATGTCACGGTGACCAGCACAGACAGCGACCAGCTTCAGGTCGTGGGGCTGGCATCCGCTCAGATCGGCGAGGCGGCCGCCCAGGCCGGAATCGTGCTGCACGAACTGACCCCCGTCGGCGCCTCGCTCGAGGATGCCTATCTCGAACTCACCCAGGACGACGTCGAATACCACTCGGAGGTTTCCCGATGACCACGGCAACAGCTCCCGCAACCCACGTGCCCAGCACGCCGGCCACCACCGGCGTGACCTTCGGCCGGGTCATGCGAAGCGAATGGATCAAACTGCGCACGCTGCGCTCCACCGTGTGGTGCTTCGGCATCATCGCGCTGCTCACCATCGGCTTCGGCATCTTGCTCGCCTTCACGGTCAATACCGGCGGCACCGTGGACGAGGAGTCGCAAAAGGGCCTGGCGGTCAACGTCGCGACGCTCGGCGTGAACTTCACACAGCTGGTTGCCGCCGTGCTCGGCGTGCTCATCATCAGTGGCGAGTACTCGACGGGCATGATCCGCTCGACATTCGCGGCGGTGCCCGCGCGGCTGCCCGCCCTGTTCGCGAAGGCGCTCGTGCTTGCCCTGACGACATTCGTGGTCGCGCTCGTCTCCATCGCGATTACCGCGCTTGTGACGATCCCGATCCTCTCGGGCAAAGGCATCGAGCCGCACCTGGGCGACCCCGGGGTGCTGTGGGCTCTGCTTGGCGGCGCGGGCTACCTTGCCCTGATCGCCGTGATGGCGCTCGCCTTCGGCGCGATCCTGCGCAGCAGCGCCGGAGGTATCGCCACGGCCCTTGGTCTCTTGCTGGTCGTTCCGCTGGTGCTGCAGATTTTCGCGTCGCTCACGAATGCGCAGTGGATCCAGAACGTCATGGCGTTCCTGCCCTCCAGCGCCGGCGGAAAGATGTTCGAACTCGGGCACAGCGCAGCGGCGCAGGCCGCTGCCCAGCCGCCGGCCGGGCTCGTCGTTCTCGACGGCGTGCAGGGTCTGCTTGTGCTGCTGGCCTGGATCGTCGTGCTGCTGACGACCGCGTCCGTGCTGCTGAAGCGGCGGGACGCGTAAAGTCCTGAGCATGGCGCAATCCGCGATCTCCCTCGGCCGCACGGCTTCTGCGGCCGAGGGAGATTTGCGTCTGCCCCGGCCGCCCGGCGTCATCCGCCGGTTCTGGGCCCGGCATCCGTGGGTCACCGATTCGCTCATCACCGCGTTCTACGCGATCCCCGTTCTCGTGGGCACGATCGTGCTCGCGGCACGCCCCTCTTCAGATGCCGGCGCCGCCGTGCTCGACGTTCTCGGCATCGTCTTCGCCACGGTGTCGGTGGCGGCAGTGCTGCTGCGGCGACGAATACCACTGACCGCCCTGGGAGTGTCGATCTTCTGCGCGACCATCGCCTTCCCCTGGCAGGGCAGCCTTCTTGCCTTCGGAATCTGCTTCCTGCTCTACGCCGTGGCGGTCTATCGCTCGAATCGCGCGGCGTGGATCGGCCTCGCCTGTGCGGTCGCCGCACTGAGCATCGGCTCACTCCTGCCGCTGCCACGACCCACCGACTTCGGTATCGGCAGCGCGCCTGTTGCGACGTGGGCGGTACTGATGCTGCTGGCGGTGCTCATCGGCGTGAATATCGGCAACCGCAAGCGTTACCTTGAGGCCTTGCTCGATCGTGCCGCACAGCTCGCCCGGGAACGCGACCAGCAGGCGCAACTCGCCACCGCGGCCGAGCGCGCGCGCATCGCCCGGGAGATGCACGACATCGTCTCGCACAGCCTCACCGTGATGGTGACACTCGCCGATGGTTCCGCGGCCCTGACCGGCACGGCGCCCGAACGCTCGGAGGCGGCGATGCGCCAGGTCGCCGAAACCGGCCGCCAGGCCCTGACCGAGATGCGGCGCATGCTGGGCGTGCTCACCGAGCAGGAATCCGCGTCGGGCGACGCACTCGCCCCTCAGCCGGGAACTGACAGCCTTGCGGCGCTCATCGAGACATTCCGCACCGCCGGCCTGCCGGTACGATCTTCCGTCACCGGTATCGCGCCGAACGATCCGGGGCGCCAGCTCACGGTCTTCCGCACCGTGCAGGAATCGCTGACGAACGCCCTGCGGTACGCGCCGGATGCGACGACCGTCGCCGTCGACATCCGCTACGCCGCGCGGACCGTCGCCATCACCGTCTCGGATAACGGCAGCGGCACCTTCGTGCCGGGCCAGGGCGCGGCCCGTGGGCTGGTCGGCATCGCGGAGCGCGTCGCGCTCTATGGTGGAACCGTGACCTCCGGTCCGCGCGACGGCGGCGGCTGGCGGGTTCGCGCCGAATTCGATGCCGGGGAGGGCAACGACGCATGACCGCGATCCGCATTCTTCTGGTGGACGACCAGGCACTCGTGCGCATGGGCTTTCGCATGGTGCTCGATGCCGAGCCCGATCTGCAGGTCGTCGGCGAGGCATCCGACGGCGAGGAAGCGGTTCGGCTGGCAGCCAGCGAGCAGCCGGATGTCGTGCTCATGGATGTGCGCATGCCCCGCCTCGACGGCATCGAGGCCACGCGACGCATCATCGCGGCCAGACCGGAGAGCCGCGTCATCATTCTCACCACCTTCGACCTCGACGAATACGCCTTCGGGGGCCTGCGCGCCGGCGCGAGCGGTTTTCTGCTCAAGGACGCCCGGCCCGCGGAACTGCTGGGGGCGATCCGCTCGGTCGTCAGCGGAGACGCAGTCATTTCCGGCCGGGTCACCCGCAAGATGCTCGAACTGTTTTCGACGCAACTCCCGACCGAACCGGCGCCCGGCACGGATGCCTCACCGGATGCCGCGGCGGCGCTGACCCCGCGTGAGCGCGAGGTGCTGCTTGCCATCGGAGAGGGCCTCACCAATGCCGAGCTGGCCACGCGCCTGTTCCTGACGGAATCAACGGTAAAGACCCACGTGGGACGGGTGCTGCAGAAGCTCGGGCTGCGTGATCGGGTGCAGGCCGTGATCTTCGCGTACGAGAACGGGCTCGTGCGGCGATGATGATGCAGAGGGCGCGCCCAGCGGTCACGCAGAGGCACGCCGATAGACTGGCATGCCTATGAAAGCGACCAACGTGATGACCGATTTCTGGAATGCCATCGGCGCACCTTTCTCGGCCGGGGGCTGGGGCTGGCGGCTCATCACCATTGCAATCATCATCATCGTGGCGTTCCTGGCCAGTTGGATTCTGCGCGTTGTCATTCGACACGTCGTCGACCGCATCGTCAACGGGGTGAAAAGCAAGCAGAACGTCGACGACACGCAGGCGCTCATGGTCTCCCCGCTCGCTGCGGTTCGAGTCGTTCAGCGCACGCGCACCCTGGGTTCGGTGCTGAGCAATATCATCAACGTCATAGTGGTGATAGTCGCGATCCTCTTGATCGTGAACACCATCGACAAGACCATCATCGGCTCGTTCGCCCTGCTCACCGCGGCCCTCGGCGCCGGCCTCGGTTTCGGCGCCCAGAACATCGTCAAGGACGTGCTCAACGGGCTGTTCATGGTTGTCGAGGATCAACTCGGCGTCGGCGATGTCGTCGACGTCGGGCCGGCGACGGGTGTTGTCGAGGCGGTGGGCATCCGCATCACCCAGGTGCGCGACGTGAATGGAACGCTGTGGTTCGTGCGCAACGGCGAGATTCTGCGCGTCGGCAATATGTCGCAGGGCTGGGCCCGCGTGATCATTGATCTCGCGATTCCCTACGACGCGGATGTCGACGCCGTGCAGCACGCGATGCTTGAGGCAGCGAACGAGCTCGTTGCCACACCCAAATGGCGCTCGCGCATACTCGACAAGGCCGAGTTGTGGGGAATGGAATCGATCTCGGAGGACGCCCTCGTCATTCGCATCGTTCTCAAGACCCGCACGAATGCGAAAGACGATGTTGCGCGCGAGCTGCGGGTACGGCTGAAGAAGGCCGTTGACGCGCTCGATGTGAAGCTGCCGGCGCTGAACACCGTCGTGCTCACCGGATTCGACGGCGCGACCAGCGTCACCGGAGCCCGGCCGCCACGCACCAAGCCGGTGACCGTGGTGCCGCCCGTGAAGAAGCTCAAAGGCAGGGCGGCCCGCAACGCGCGCGCCGGCGCCGTCGATCCACGATCGATCTCGACGGTTCATCAGACGCCCGCACACCAGACGAAACCGGAGAATCCGCATGAGTGACAACGAGCCGCCCGCAGCGCCGAGTCCGATCATCCTGCGTGGCAGCTCCGGTGGTGCCCAACTCGGCGAGACGTTCTACGAGCAGGTGGGCGGTCACGAGACATTCCAGCGTCTGGTCGACGAGTTCTACCGCGGCGTGGCCGACGACCCCGTGCTGAAGCCCATGTACCCGGAGGAAGATCTCGGCCCTGCCGCCGAGCGGCTGCGCATGTTCCTCGAGCAATACTGGGGCGGGCCAGGCACCTACAGCGAGCAGCGCGGGCATCCGCGGCTGCGCATGCGTCACGTGCCGTTCACGGTGAATCCGGATGCCCGCGACCGCTGGCTGCACCACATGCGCGTCGCGATTGACACGCTGACGCTGCCGCCGCTGCAGGACGCCACGCTCTGGGCGTATCTCGACCGTGCCGCACACGCCATGGTGAACACTTTCGACGAATAGTCGCACTCCGTCGGGGGTGGGACGTCTCGCCGAATAGCATGGAAAGACATCACCCGCGACAAAGGAGTTGGACGGATGACGGAGAACGTGCGGCGCGACGACGCCATTATCGTGGGCGCCGGGCTTGCCGGGCTGGTAGCTGCAGCCGAAGTGCTGGATGCGGGCAAGACCGTCACGATTCTCGAGCAGGAGCCTGCGGCCTCTCTCGGCGGGCAGGCCTGGTGGTCCTTCGGCGGACTTTTTCTCGTGGGCTCCCCCGAACAGCGGCGCATGGGCATCCGCGATTCGGCCGAGCTCGCACGGCAGGACTGGTTCGGTACCGCGGGCTTCGACCGCGAGGAAGATACCTGGCCGCGAGCGTGGGCCGAGGCGTACCTCGACTTCGCCGCGGGCGAAAAGCGCGCCTGGCTGCGAGGAAAGGGTGTGCGTTTCTTTCCCGTCGTTGGTTGGGCCGAGCGCGGCGGATACACCGCTGGCGGGCACGGCAACTCCGTTCCCCGCTTCCACATCACCTGGGGCACGGGCCCCGGCGTGCTCGAGCCGTTCCTGCGCCGGGTGCGTCAGGGGGTGGATGACGGCACCGCTCGCATCCTGCACCGCCGCCGCGTCACGGAACTGATCGTCGAAAGCGGGGCCGTCGTGGGCGCACGCGGCGAGGTGCTCGCACCGGATGCCGCGCTGCGCGGCGAGGCGAGCAACCGCGACATCGCCGGTGACTTCGAGCTGCGGGCGCCGGCCGTCGTGGTGACCAGCGGTGGCATCGGCGGCAACCATGAGCTGGTTCGCGCGCAGTGGCCCGAGCGACTCGGCACTCCCCCGGCACACATGTTGTCGGGCGTGCCTGCGCACGTGGACGGACTGATGCTCGGCATTGCCGAGCGCGCGGGGGCACGCCTGATCAACGGCGACCGCATGTGGCACTACGTGGAGGGCATCGAGAACTGGAGCCCCGTGTGGCAGCGGCACGGCATCCGCATTCTGCCTGGGCCGTCTTCGCTGTGGCTGGATGCGACGGGCAAGCGCCTGCCCATCCCCTTGTTTCCCGGATTCGACACCCTCGGCACGCTCGAACACCTGAGGAGAACCGGCCACGATCACAGCTGGTTCGTTCTGACGCAGAAGATCATCGAGAAGGAATTCGCCCTCTCGGGCAGCGAACAGAACCCCGATCTGACCAACAAGGACTACAAGCTGCTGGCCAGGCGGGTTCTGCCCGGCGCCCCGGCTCCCGTGGAGGCATTCAAAGAGAAGGGTGCCGACTTTGTGGTCGCCGACACGCTGCCCGAGCTGCTCGCGGGGATGCAGAGGCTGGCCGGCGACGAGCTGGATACCGTGCTCGTTGAGCAGCACATCCGCGAACGCGACCGTGAGCTGGACAACGACTTCTCGAAGGATGCCCAGATCACGGCCCTGCGCGGCGCCCGAAACTACCGGGGTGACAAGCTCATCCGCGTGGCGAGCCCGCACAAGCTGCTCGATGAGAAGGCCGGTCCGCTCATCGCCGTGAAGCTGCACATTCTCACCCGCAAGTCGCTCGGCGGCATCGAGACCGACCTGTCGGCGCGCGCACTGACGGCAGACGGGCGGCCGATCTCCGGGCTGTACGCCGCGGGTGAGGCCAGCGGCTTCGGCGGGGGCGGTGTGCATGGCTACCGCTCGCTCGAGGGCACCTTCCTGGGCGGATGCCTGTTCTCGGGCCGCATCGCCGGTCGCGCGGTCGCGGCGCTCTGACCGCCACGCGCGAGCCGAACTGCTACCGCTTGAGGGTCCAGGACTGGCGGCGCACGAGCACGTGGCCGCCGCGGGAGGTCAGACGCGTCCACGGACCCGTCTCATAGATGGTGACGGCCTCATCCGGGTGCAGAAAGCCCAGGCTGAACGCCGCGAAGGCTGCTCCGGCTGGCACGTATTCGAGGTCGTCGAGCGGACGGCCCCACACCTCGGAACGCACCCGCTGCACGAGCTGCTCGCCGGTGCCGGTGGGAATCTCGGTGGCTATCGTCTCGATGCCGTCGCGAGCCGCGGCATCCAGCGTCTCGAAGGAGGTATCGCCCACGTGCCGCCAGCCACCGCGCGGGGGCGAGATGCCCGCCCAGGTGACGGTGCTGACCTCCAGCGGCATGCGGATGCCGATGGGCCCGTCAGCGTCGCCGAGCGTGCCCTCGAGACGGGCCAGCCGGTCGAGCAGCGAGCGGGTGGGAACCACCGCATCGAAGACGGCGTCCTTGTCGGTTGCGAAGGTGCGCAGGCCGAGAACCGTCGGGGTCTGGTCAAGCAGGCCACGGGGGTAGAGAATCGCCGAATATACGGCGAGCACGCCCGAGCCGGCGATGAGACGCACGGAACCGTCCTCGACGCGACCCGCCCGCGAGACGTAGGCCTGAAGATCGGCGACGGCGAGGGGGTCCACGAGGGAGAATGTCTGACTCATCTGCTGTCTAAACTACCAAGTGACGCGCCCCACGAAGGAGACATCATGCACGAGCCCCTCGAATCGCTGCTGACCGCCCTCGATCTGACCGACACCGGGGCACGCACGAACGAGGACATCTTCACGGGGCCGTCGCAATGGAACCCGCAACGCCGGGTCTTCGGCGGGCAGGTTCTGGCGCAGTCTCTCGTCGCGGCCATGCGCACGACACCCGATGAGCGGGTCGTACACTCCATGCACGGCTATTTTCTGCGCCCCGGCGACATCGAGCAGACCATCACCTTCTCGGTGGATCGCATTCATGACGGGCGCTCGTTCTCCACGCGGCGTGTGCAGGCGTATCAGAGCGGCCTGCCCATCCTCTCGATGATCGCCTCCTTCCAGGATGAGGACGACGGTCTCGACCACCAGCTCGAGATGCCGTCTGATATCCCCCACCCCGAGACGCTGCCGAGCGCCGCCGAAGCGCTCAACGGGGTCGAGCATCCGGCCGCCGAATTCTGGGCCAACGACCGGCCGTTCGACATTCGACATGTCGGGGACCCCATCTATCTGCGGGTCAACGGCGCCCATGTCGCGCACCAGGCGGTGTGGATCAAGGCGATAGGCACCCTGCCCGACGACGAGAACCTGCACAGGGCGGCTCTGGCATACGCCAGCGATTACTCTCTGCTCGAATCGATCTTTCGCCGCCACGGCATCGCCTGGGTGACGCCCGGCCTGAAGGCCGCAAGCCTGGACCACGCCATGTGGTGGCACCGCTTCAGCCGGGTCGACCAGTGGCTGCTCTACACCCAGGAGTCCCCCAGCGCGACCCACGGGCGCGGACTCGCGCTCGGCCGCATCTACACTCGCGACGGCGTTCTCGTGGCCAGTGTGGCGCAGGAGGGCATGGTGCGGGTGCCGTCGGGGCACTAGCCGGGGTCTTACTGCCCGAAGCTGCTGCGCAGCATCACCTCGCCCGTCGATACGGCACGGATGTCGACGGACTCGATCTCGGCTCGGGACAGGCTCGTGGTGGCCGTGGGCGTCACCGTTCCACCCGGCCGCGCCAGCCAACTCGACACCTGTGTCTCGGCGCCCGAGCGATCGGTGACGTACATGGCGTAGGCGATACCGGCGGTCGGGTAGTTACTGCCGCCCGGCGGCGGGCTGGGTGGGGGCTTTTCGCCGTAGTGGCAGTTCGACTCGATGCGGGTGCCCCACGGTTCGGAGACGAGACGGATGTCCGCGCTCAGCGTTGACGGGTTCACCCGGCTCATCGCTATGACGGCCGAGGAGGCGCCATCGACGGCTCCGGTGACGAGCCCAGGAACGATCAGCGCCGCAGCCGCGGCGCAAGCGGCCACGGCGACGGTGGCCGTCACGGTGAACGCGCGCCGTCGCATCCGGCTGCGACGAGCGGCCGCGAGAAGTCGAGGCAGCGAATCTGCGGGGGACGAGGAGGCCTGCAGGTGCTGCTGCGTCGACTGCGGGTGCAGTAGCAGCTGCCGCGCATCGTCGGCCGGCACGCGCGCCAGCAGTCCCGGCATGGCGGTGAGTTCACCGACCGCGGAAGTGCATTCGGCGCACCCCGCGAGGTGATCCTCGAACTCGCGCCGCTCGGAGGGCGAGAGCGCGCCCAGAACGTAGGCGGCATCCCACTCGGCGAAGGGATCGTTGCGCAGCGTCATCGCCCCGTCACCCCTCGTTCCTGAAGCGCGAGCCGCAGAGCCCTCATACCGTAGTGCAGCCGCGACTTGACGGTGCCCTCGGGAATATCGAGTTCGTGGGCCACCTCCGCAACAGATCGTCCGCCGTAGTACGCGTGCACGATGACGGCGCGATGGTCGTGCGAAAGGTCGCCGAGGGCATCCGCCACCAGCCAGGCATCGAGCAGCGCCTCGGCATCGTCGCCACTGTTGTCGTCGGCACTGTCGCCCTCGGGCGGTTCATCGGTGGAGAGCTCGTGCCGCGCACGAGCACTGCGCTTCTCGTCGATGACCAGATTGCGAGCCACGGTGAACAGCCACGCACGGGCGGATGTCTCACTCTGGTCGAGCACGCGGGGCCTGCGCCACGCACGCAGCAGCGTCTCCTGCACGACGTCGTCGGCCAGCGCGTGGTCGCCAGTGAGGTGCACAACATATCGCCGCAGCGCGGGCGCGTGCTGGTCGTGCAGCTCGCGCAGCAACTGCGTCGCGTCGTTCGCCATCACAGCCTCCAACAGTGACACGGTAGCGCCGGACAAATAGTTCAATCTGTCAAGATCTCAGCGAATCTGAACCGGATGCCCATCGTCATCGTGCATACAGGTGACAGAGTCAACGTACCCGTACCGTCGACATGACCGCGCACGCCAGGGAGAATCATGACCGAATCGCCATCCATCACCCGTCGCTCGCTCATCGCCGCCGGAGGGGCTTCCGCGATCGGAGCCGGCGCTCTGGTTCTGGCCGCGTGTACCCCGGGTGGAGCGGAGACGCCGGCCGGATCGGATCAGCAGGCGAGCTCAGGCGACGCGGCGAGCCCGAGTACGGGCTCAAGCAGCGGCTCGAGCACAGGCACGGGCGCTTCCGGCGGAACGGCCGTGGCGAAGCTCTCCGACATTCCCGTCGGTGGCACGGCCAAGGCAACCCTGAACGGCGCGCCCATCCTGCTCGCGCAGCCGACTGCCGGAAAGGTCATCGCCTTCAGCGCCATCTGCACGCATCAGGGTTGCACTGTCGCACCGGCTGGCAAAGAATTCGACTGCCCCTGTCACGGATCGCGCTTCGCTGCCGCCACCGGTAAAGTGCTGGGCGGGCCGGCGCCGAGCCCGCTGCACAAGCTGACCGTCACTGTCACCGGCGACGACGTCAGCGTCTCCTGAGAGCGAAGCATCCATGGAATTCAACGGCCTGCCGCTGCACATTCTGCTCGTACACGTCGCCGTAGTGCTCGTGCCGCTCTCGGCGCTGTGCACACTCGCATCGGCGGTGTGGCCCGCCGCGCGACGACGGCTCGGCATCGTGACGCCGCTGCTGGCACTCGTGGTGCTCATCCTCATTCCCATCGTGACGGATGCCGGCCAATGGTTGCAGGAGCGCGTGCACACCACTCCGCTGATCGCCGCCCATGCCGCCATCGGGCTCACGCTCTACCCGTGGGTCGTCGCGGGCTTCATCGTGGCGCTCGTGCAGTGGCTCTGGTACTGGTTGGTGCGGCGCCGGGGGGCTGAGCGGGCTCCCGGTCGGAGCATCCGGTGGACCGTCGCCGTGGTGCTCGCCCTGGCGTCGCTGACGGTCGCCGTCGGTTCAACCGTGCTCGTGGTGCAGATCGGCGAGTCCGGCGCCCGGGCAGTGTGGCAGAACTCGTTCAGCGAGACGCCGAAGTAGCCGACTGGGAGCTACAGCCGGGTCTTAGCGCCGGCTGAATGCCACGGGCGCCTCGAGGTAGGGTTCCCAGGCCGCGCGCTCGGTTGCCGTGATGCGGCGCGGGCGCTGCGTTGCGGCATCCACCAGCACGATCGTTGTCGTCGCCCGAGCGAAGATCAGGTCGTCGGATGCCTCGAGCGGGGAATGTACCTCGTAACAGACCTCGAGACTGGCGCCACCGAGCCTGCCCAACCAGAGTTGAATGTCGATCGGCTGGCGCAGGTACGGAATCGGCAGCAGGTACTCGATCTCCTGCCGCGCTATCAGCGTGAGGGTGGCTGCGCCGGGACGGCCATCGAGCACGCGCGTGGTGAGCGGGGTTCCGAGCGTGTCGACCTGGGCCTTGCCATCGCCCTCGTCGGTCACCCAGAACGCGTGGATGCGCGCCTCTTCGAACAGGCGCAGCATCTCGGCGTTGTTGACGTGCCCATAGGCGTCGAAATCGCTCCAGCGCAGGGGTATGGGCACATGCAACCGGGTCACGCGCCGCCCTAGCCTCTCGTGAGCTTGCGGTAGGCGGAGCGGTGTGGCTTGGCCGCGTCGGGGCCGAGCCGCTCGATCTTGTTCTCTTCGTAGGACTCGAAGTTGCCCTCGAACCAGTACCAATTGGCCGGGTTCTCCTCGGTGCCCTCGTACGAGAGGATGTGGGTCGCGATGCGGTCGAGGAACCACCGGTCGTGAGTGATCACCACGGCGCATCCGGGAAACTCGAGCAGGGCGTTTTCGAGACTGGAGAGGGTCTCGACGTCCAGGTCGTTTGTCGGTTCGTCGAGCAGCAGCAGATTGCCACCCTGCTTGAGCGTGAGCGCCAGGTTGAGGCGGTTGCGCTCACCACCGGAGAGCACTCCGGCCTTTTTCTGCTGGTCTGGCCCCTTGAAGCCGAAGGTCGACACGTAGGCGCGCGAGGGCACCTCGGTCTTGCCGACCTGAATGTAGTCCTGGCCGTCTGAGACGACCTCCCACAGCGTCTTGTTGGGATCGATTCCGCCGCGGCTCTGGTCGACGTAGGAGATGTCTACCGTCTCGCCGACCTTGAGCGTGCCGCCGTCGAGCGGTTCGAGGCCCACGATGGTCTTGAACAGGGTGGTCTTTCCCACGCCGTTGGGGCCGATGATGCCCACGATGCCGTTGCGCGGAAGCGTGAAGCTGAGGCCGTCGATCAGAACACGGTCGCCGAAGCCCTTCTTGAGCTTGGACGCGTCGATGACCTGGGCGCCGAGTCGGGGGCCGACGGGAATCTGGATTTCCTCGAAGTCCAGCTTTCTGGTGCGCTCCGCCTCGGTTGCCATCTCTTCGTAGCGAGCGAGACGGGCCTTGGACTTGGCCTGGCGGCCCTTGGCGTTGCTGCGTACCCAGTCGAGTTCTTCGGCGAGGCGCTTCGCGAGCTTCTGGTCGCGCTTGCCCTGCACCTGCAGGCGCTCCTGCTTCTTCTCGAGGTACGTGGAGTAGTTGCCCTCGTACGGGTAGAGGTGGCCGCGGTCGACCTCGGCGATCCATTCCGCAACGTGGTCGAGAAAATACCGGTCGTGTGTCACGGCGAGCACGGCGCCGTGATAGCTCGCCAAGTGCTGTTCGAGCCAGAGCACGCTCTCGGCGTCGAGGTGGTTTGTGGGCTCATCGAGCAGCAGCAGATCGGGCTTCTGCAGCAGCAGCTTGCAGAGCGCAACGCGGCGCTTTTCACCACCGGAGAGCACGTCGACGCGGGCGTCGCTCGGCGGGCATCGCAGGGCATCCATCGCCTGTTCCAGTTGGGAGTCGAGGTCCCAGGCATCCGCGGCGTCGATGGCCTCCTGCAGGGTGCCCATCTCGGCGAGCAGGGTGTCGAAGTCGGCGTCGGGCTCAGCCATCGCGGCGGAGATCTCGTTGAAGCGGTCGAGCTTGCCCTTGATCTCGCCGACGCCCTCCTGCACGTTCTCGAGCACCGTCTTCGATTCGTCAAGCACCGGCTCCTGCATGAGAATGCCCACGGTGTAGCCGGGCGAGAGCTTGGCCTCACCGTTGCTCGGGGTGTCAAGGCCAGCCATGATCTTGAGGATGGTCGACTTTCCCGCGCCGTTCGGACCGACGACGCCGATCTTCGCCCCCGGCAGGAATGACATGGTCACATCGTCGAGAATGAGCTTGTCACCGACCGCCTTGCGAGCGCGGACCATCGAGTAAATGTATTCGGCCATGATTCAAGTCTACGGGGCGCGCCACACGCCTCGAGGCCGCCCCTCGGCTGCTACCAGCTGATGGGGCGGGTCTTGCCGATCAGGCATTTGCCGGTGGACATCACGCTCGCCACCTCGCTGTGGTAGCCCACGCCGTCAGACCCCCACTGGCCAATGAGGCATTTGTCGTTGAAGAGCACCGAGAACTGCACAGAGCCGGCCGCAAGGTCGATCGACGTCTTGTCGGGCGTCACCTGCATGTTCTTCTTCTCGAACCCCGCGGCGACGAGCGCGTCGATGAAGTCCCGGCCGCCCGGGCTGGGGTGCGCCACGAGAACCTGCTCGTTGACCGCATTGAAGGCGGCGAGATTCTCGGCCGCGCTGAGCTTCGGCCGCAGTGTCGGAGCCGGTGTCTCCCCCGCGTCGGGGGCGACGGGGCCCGTGGTTGACTTCGGGCGCTCGGTGAACGTCGCGCTCGGGCCCGTTGACGCGTTCGACGTCGTCGTACCCGCGTCAGGCGCGGCCGCAGAACAACCGGTGAGGGCGACGACAACGGATGCCACTGCCAGCGCCGTCAGCGCGGCGAGCCCTGCGCGCGTGCCCCTGGGCGAGCGGTGCCGAGCGCCCATGTCACGTCCCTTCGAGCCGCGGCCACCGTCGTGACACGCGGCTTCGATTCTAGACGGCGGGCGCCGGCTACACGCTCGTGAGCGTCGGTTGCTCGGTCACGGCCCACCCGGTGGCCTCGTTTGTGGCCGCGTCGTTGCCCTCATCGGGATCGAAGCCAGAACTCGCCGCCGGCGCCTCCGCACCCGTCGTCGCGTCTGCATTCGCCCCGTCAGCACTCGTCGAGGCTGTGCTGGTCGAACTCGAGGTGACGGCGCGCGTGAAAGCGGCTGTACCCCACATGAGATCGGGACCTATCGCATCCGCATCGATCTCCACCACCGTGCCGGACTTGCCGTCCTTCTCCCACGTGCGAATGCGCAGCCGACCCGTCACGACGACGCGGTCGCCCTTCTTGATGGAGGCCGCGATGTTCTCGGCCAGGTGCCGGAACGTCGAGACGGTGAACCAATTGGTGGGCCCGTACTCCCAGACGTTCTCGGTCTTGTTGAATCGACGTTGGCTCGATGCCAGGCGAAAACTCACGATGCGTAGTCCCTCGCTCGTCGTGGTGTCGCGTAGTTCCGTTGCCACCAGCCCGGTGGCTGTGATGCTGTCTGTCATGATGCTCCTCCTCGCATATCGACCGGCCGACTGACCGGGGACGGGGCCCGACGAACCCAGGTGTGTGCCAGTTGGGGTGGTGGTAGGTCGGGCCCCGTCACACGAGTGTGGCGTGATGGCACGGTGAGCAGGGCGGGCATCCACCGATCTGTGCACAATGCGGGATGCGCCGTAGCTGGGGAGGAAGGGGCGTCGGTGCGTGCCCCGCTCTTCTACGATGGGAACATGAGCTACGTTCCCGCCTCCAGCCGATACGACAACATGAGCTACAACCGCAGCGGCAGGAGCGGGCTCAAGCTGCCCGCACTCTCCCTGGGCCTCTGGCACAACTTCGGGCACGAACGCCCCATCGACACACAGCGCGCGATTCTGCGCCGCGCCTTCGACCTCGGCGTGACGCACTTCGACCTCGCCAACAACTACGGCCCGCCGTACGGCAGTGCCGAGACGAACTTCGGTCGCATCTTCGCGGAGGATTTCACGCCGTATCGCGACGAGATCATCGTCTCCTCCAAGGCCGGCTACGACATGTGGCCGGGCCCGTACGGTGACTTCGGCTCGCGCAAGTATTTGCTCGCCTCGCTCGACCAGAGCCTCGGCCGGCTCGGCCTCGACTACGTCGACATCTTCTACTCGCACCGCCCCGATCCCGAGACACCCATCGAGGAGACAATGGGCGCCCTCGCCAGCGCGGTACATCAGGGCAAGGCGCTGTACGTGGGTATCTCCAACTATTCCCCCGAACAGACCCTTGCCGCGGCCGCAGCTCTCGCAGAACACAACATTCCTCTCACCATTCACCAGCCGAGCTTCTCGATGTTCAACCGTCACGTCGAGAACGGGCTGCTGCCCGTTCTCGATGAGGTGGGTGCGGGCGGCATCGTCTTCTCCCCGCTCGCGCAGGGCATGCTCACCGACCGCTATCTCGACGGCACCGTGCCCACGGATTCGCGCGCGGCAACCAGCCGGTTCCTCTCCGAGTCTCAGATCAGCCAGACATACCTCGATCGTGCCCGTGCGCTCAACGAGATAGCCGCCGCACGGGGCCAGTCGCTGGCTCAACTGGCGCTGACCTGGGTGTTGCGGCATCCGCAGATCACCAGTGCGCTGATCGGAGCATCGAGCGTGGCGCAGCTGGAGCAGAACATCGGTGCACTGGATGCTGCGCCGCTCAGCCAGGACGAGCTCACGGCCATCGAAACGTACGCCGTCGACGGCACCGGCACCGGACGCGACTGACCTGGAACGTCGTCACAGCATGCGCCAGCTGTGCAGATTCGCAACCCGTCGGCCTGCCTGCGCTGCGCGCGCCGAACGCCGGGTTAATATGCCTGCATGCAGTGGTTCAATGACTTCACAGACTGGTTCACCTCCTCCGACGCACAGCCGGTGATCTTCAGCGCCGTCGTTCTGGCAATCGCGATCATCGTCTCCGGCCTCCTCGCCTCGTGGATCTCACGCGGTGCCATCAAGGGGCTCCTGGCACGCACCGAACGCGAGCAGAAGGCGTCTGCCATCGCGGCGCTCGTGGATGCCGCAACCGAGGCGTCCGTCTGGAACTCCCTCACCCCGCAGGAGCAGGTGCTCTCGGATCGCGCCGTCGGCCAGGCCGACACCCTCGTGCGCCTGCTGCCAATTCGCGGTGCGGGAACCGCCGCCAACTGGGCGGGCCACCAGTTCGCCGAGATGAAGCGCAATTCGGCGACATTCGGCTACCAGCTCGATCCGGCCATCGCCGAGTTCCGCGAGCGCCTGATCGACTGGCAGAACAAGCCGGGCAGGGCGCGCCGCATCTTCCAGAACGACCTCGACCGCTGGCGCTACGAGAACACCGACACGGAGCGCACGCTCATCGCGCAGCAGGATGCGTGGGTCGCCCAGCAGCACCACGAGCAGCACTCACCGGATGCCGCAGCCCGGCCGACCACGCCCCTCGCCTCGCCGGCGCCCGCCGCCGCGGCATCCACCGGGCCGGTACGTACGGCCGAGCCTGTCTCGGTGAACCAGGGCTTCCGCCCGACCGGTCCTGACGCGACCGACTAGACCGTCACGAGAGTTGGGCGCTGTTCAGCGCCACCAGGTATCGGCCGGTGTCGTCGGTGTGCGACGTTTGTGCTCGGTCGCCAGATAGCGTGTCTCGATGGCCTCGGCCACCTCGTCGGCGACGTCTGCGCCCTCGAGGTAGTCGTCGATGTCCTGGTAGCTCAGCCCCAGGTTGTCCTCGTCGGTCTGGCCCGGCGTGTCATCGAGCAGATCGGCGGTGGGCGCCTTCTCGTAAAGCCGGGCCGGCGCATCCAGTGCCTGAAGCAGCGCCTTGCCCTGTCGCTTGGTGAGGCCTGAGAGCGGCAGCAGATCTGCACCGCCGTCGCCGAACTTCGTGTAGAAACCGGTGACAGCCTCGGCCGCGTGATCGGTGCCGACCACGAGAAGCCCACGCTGACCGGCTATCGCATACTGTGCGATCATGCGCGCCCTGGCCTTCACGTTGCCTTTCGTGAAGTCGCTCATATCGTCACCTATCGCATCGGCGTATTCGGCCTCGATTCCGTCGACGCCGCGCTGGATGTTGTAGCTCACGACTCGCTGCGGGCGGATGAACGAGAGTGCCAGCTGGGCGTCGTCTTCGTCGTGCTGCACCGCGTAGGGCAGCCGCACGGCGATGAATTCTGCGGAGCCGCCATCGGCAGCGATCCGCTCCACCGCGAGCTGACAGAGCCGGCCCGCCAGTGAGGAATCCTGGCCGCCGCTGATGCCGAGAACGAAGCCCCCCGCGCCGGTGCGCCTCGCGTAGTCGACGAGAAAGCCGACCCTCGTCTGGATCTCGGCAGCCGGCTCGATACTCGGCTTGACGTTCAGCTCGCGAATGATCTGTGCCTGCAACTCACGCATAATGGCACCCTACCGCCGCCGTGTTTCACCGGTGTGAACGAGCGCGCCTCGACACCCGGCCTCAGGCCGGTCGCCGCAGATCGCGCCCGATGATCGCGGCGGTCAGTGCCTCGATCGGTTCCTTTGCCGCCACCGGATTCGACAGCAGACTGAAGGTGACCTCGCCGAGGTCGGGCAGGGCGAAGCGCCGCGTGACCTTCACCAGATCGTCGGGAATCAGCGATTGGGGAAAGACCGCGATGCCCAGGCCCGCACGCACGGCCGCAAGGGTGCTGTTGACGTCACGGGTGTTGCACGTGATGCGCCAGGTGCGCCCGGCCGCCTCGAGCGCGTCGATGGCGGCCTGCCTGCTGATGCTCGGCGCCTGGTACGCCACCAGCGGCACGGGCGCGCCCTCGTCGATGACCGTCTTCTCCTGCCCCACCCACACCAGAATGTCGCGACTGACGACCGTTCCGTCGGTTTCGCCGGGGTTGCGCTTGATAAAGATGAGATCGAGCTGGCCACCCTTGAGCTTGCGGTGCAGCGGCCCACTCTGGTCGACCGTCAGCTCGAGGTTGATCTGCGGGTGCAACTGGCGAAAGTGCCGCAGGATGCGCGGAAGCTGGGTGATGGCGAGGTCGTCGGCGGTGCCGAAGCGCAGTCGGCCCTTCATCGCCGAACCGCTGAAATAACTGGATGCCTCGGCGTGCGCGGCCAGGATCGTGCGCGCAAACCCCGCC
Source organism: Leifsonia sp. Root112D2 (assembly GCF_001424905.1). Lineage (NCBI taxonomy): Bacteria > Bacillati > Actinomycetota > Actinomycetes > Micrococcales > Microbacteriaceae > Leifsonia > Leifsonia sp. Root112D2. The sequence goes on along the minus strand of NZ_LMCU01000001.1, from coordinate 2,424,154 downwards.
ATGGCGTCACCGTTGTCGGTGAGCCGCACCTCCCGCGTGTCGCGGGCCACGAGCATCCGCGTCGCCGCTTCTTCGAGACGGCGCACATGCTGGCTCACGGTGGGCTGGCTCACGCCCAACTGCGCCGCCGCTTTGGTGAAGCTTCTCGTCTCGGCGACGGCGAGGAACGAGCGCAGCAGAACGGGGTCGAACACGATGGCCTCCTATTCGAAAACGTAATCCTAGTTATAGCTCCAATTGGGTTCAGAAATAAAGCGGGCACGCGTAGCGTTGTAAAGCGCGGACATAACCGACAGCCATACGAAACTCATTTTTGACGCAGGATCCTTTTACGTGACTCCCCCACCCCCCGACGCAGCGGCACCGACCGCCCCCATGCCCGTTCTGACCGTGCGCCCGCCGTGGCGCGAGACGCTGGTGGCGCTCAAGGTGCGCAACTACCGGTTGTTCGCCTCCTCCAATCTGGTGCAGAACACCGCGGGCTGGATGCAGCGCATCGCCATGGACTGGTTGGTGCTCGAACTCACCGGCAGCGCCACCGCCGTGGGCATCACCGTCGCCATGCAGTTCACGCCGATGTTGCTCTTCGGCCTGTTCGGCGGCGTGATCGCCGATCGTTTTCCCAAGCGCAACCTGCTGATCGGCACACAGAGCGCTGCGGTCCTGCTCGCCGCAACGCTCGCGGTGCTCACCCTCACCGGCTCCATCGTGGTGTGGCAGATCTGGGCCATCTCGTTCCTGCAGGGGCTGGCGGCCGTGATCGATAGCCCGGCCCGGCAGGTCTTCGTTAACGAACTCGTCGGCCCGCGTTATCTGCGCAACGCGATCAGCATCAACTCCTCGATCTTTCAGCTCGGCGGTCTGCTCGGACCGGCCGTCGGCGGTGTGCTGATCACGCTCATCGGCGCCGGATGGCTGTTCGCCGTCAATGCGGTCGGATGCGCCGTTGTCGTCACGAATCTGTTCCGGCTGCGCACTTCCGAACTGCACGCCAGCCCGATCGCCGCGCGCGGAAAGGGCCAGCTTTCGGAGGGCATGCGCTACGTCGCGCACAAACCCGCGATCTTCTGGACCATCGTCATGATGGCGTTCCTGGCGGTCTTCGCCTTCAGCATGCCGGTGTTCCTCACCTCCTTCGCCACCGAGGTGTACGACGTGGGCGCGGCGGGTTACGGAATGTTCAACGCTCTCGTTGCCGCGGGCGCATTCACGGGTGCGCTGCTTTCCACTCGGCGCATGTCGGTGCGGCTGCGCACGATAGTGGGAGGGGCTGCCGCGCTCGGGGTCATTCAGCTTCTCGCGGCGCTCGCTCCCACCGAGTTGACCTTCGGCGCGCTGCTGGTGGGCACCGGTGTCGCGAACCTGCTCTTCATCACCGCCGCGAACTCTCTCGTGCAGATGTCGTCGAATGTGCGCATCCGGGGCCGCGTGATGTCGCTGTACGTGCTCGTATTGCTCGGCGGCCAGGCCATCGGCGGACCGATCATGGGTTGGGCGGTCGAGAGCTTCGGGCCGCACGCCGCGATGATCGCTTCGGGCGCACTGCCCGCTCTCGCCGCGATAGTGATTGCGCTCGTGCTGGCCCGCCGCGGTCAGCTTGGCATTCGGGTGAGCATGAAACGAGCCGATCCGTTCGTGCGCATCGTGCGGCGACCGCGTTTCGCCGTGGATGGCGATGCCGGACTGTGCCCCGAGCCGGACTCGAACCGGCAACCTACGGATTAGAAGGCCGTTGCTCTATCCATTGAGCTATCGGGGCAAAATGCGATTCCACGATACAGGACGGGGCTCTCACAGACCCGCCAATGCGCGGCACGGAGAGAAGCGACCGCGCGTTCGGCCACCGCGTGCGGGAATTGTGCCTTAATGGCTTATGAGCAGCGACAGCGCGCCGACCCGCCAGCCGGTGGAAAAGTATGGAATCGGCCGGGTCGAGGCATTCTCTGACGGCGTCATCGCGGTGGCTATAACCTTGCTCGTGCTCGACCTGCGGGTTCCGCAACCAGGCGACGGCGCCGGCCTCGCGAACCAGCTCGCCGAACTGTGGCCCAACTATTTGGCGTATGTCATCTCCTTTCTGGCGATCGGCATCATGTGGATCAACCACCATGCCGCGTTGCGGCGCTTGAAAGGCGCCGATCACGCCGTGCTCGTGGCTAATCTGTTGCTCTTGCTCTGCATCGTGGCATTGCCGTTCAGCACGTCGCTCTTCGCGACGTACCTGACTTCGCCGACCGGTGGGCATCTGGCGGCCATCGTCTACGCGGGTTCGTTCCTCGTGACGTCGCTGGTGTTCTTCGCACTGCAGTACCTCATTCTGGTACGCCGCCGGCATCTCCTGCGCGAACCGTTGACCCTGCGGCAGCAGCGATCGCTCCTGCTGCGCGGTGTGCTCGCCGCCCCGGTGTACCTCGTGGCCGCGCTGCTGGGGCTGGTGACGCCCTACCTGACCCTGGCGGCCTGCATCCTGCTGGGGCTCTTCTACCTGCTGCCGTTCCGCAGCCGCTAAAGCCCTTTCGCTGCCGCGACCAGCACCTGCTGCACGGTGGGCACGCCTTCGGCACGAAAGACATCGTCACCGGCAGCGTTGCGCACGATCACCGTCGGGGTGCTGCGGATGCCTGCGGCCTCGGCCTCGCGCTCATCGTGCACCACATCGAGTTCCGTGATTGTCGCCTGCGGCAGCAACCGAGCAACCTCGGCGAGCACGGCGCGCGTCTGCATGCACGGCTCACAGAACGCGGAGGTGAAGAGCACGAGTTGCACAGCCCAAGTCTACGACCGGAGTGCCTCACGCCGCGGCGAACGAACTCAGTCGGCGAACGCCGTGCCGGCGATGTGCGGCCAGCCGATTCCGAGGGCTTCGCGCTCGACGTAACCGGTGGCATCCACTCGTTCGAAGCTGCTCTTGATGGCCGCGAGCGTGTCGCGCCCGACGTGGCATTCTCCCGGCGAGCGCGCGAAGAGAGCGTCGTCGCAGCGCTGAAACCGTCGCTTCCATCCACGGCTCGCTGCCACGTGCTCGACAAAGACATAGCGCCCGCCCGGTCGCAGCACGCGTCGAATCTCCTCGAGTGACCGTTTCTGATCGTCGACCGAACACAGCACGAAGGAGCCGATTACGGCATCCACGCTCGCGTCGTCGAGCGGAATGCTCTCAGCGAAGCCACGGATCACGCGCGGGTTGCGCATGACTGCCTCCGCACCACGCCGTAGCTCGTCGATCAGCTCGCCGTTGGGTTCGAGACCGATCCAGTCGATGTCATGCAGCTCGGAGAAGTTGGCGCCACGACCGGCACCGATTTCGAGCACGGTGCCCGTCAACGAGCCAAAGAGCGACGAAGCCGTTGGCGCGGCGGTGGCGATCATGAGACGAGTTGCCCTTCCTGCGCGTTCTGCGTGCGCGCCGCCCGACGAGAGCGTGCCGAGCCGACGAGCGTCGCCGTCACGGTTGCCGCGACCGCCAGGTGCATGATGCACAGTACGACGCCGGCACCCACCGAGTTCGCCGAGGTGACCGGCGCCAGAAGAGACAGCACGCCGAAGACCAGGGCGATGATCAGAAAGACCCGCCCCGGTCGCCTGGCTGCCCGTTCCAGGATGGCCAGCACGCCCCAGGCCGCGAGCGCTGCGAGGGCCGCCACGATGACAATGGAAAGTACGCCGACGGTCTGCGACTGACCCGCCATGAGAACGGTCAGATCGATGCCGAGAATCGGCACGGCAATCACCCAGACGACGAGTGCGGCGACGACGGCGCCAACGACGGCGCTCAGACGGCGAATGGTTCTCTGTCGTGATTTCATGCCCTCACGCTACGGTCGCGGCGCTACGGAGGAGAGTGCCCGATGTCCCCGGATGCGCGTGACAAATGTCATCCGCCCACCGTGCAGCAGCACCCTCTTGACAGCATCCGTTTGTCGGAGGATTCTCAGCCGTAGCGCGTGTATCACCGCGGGCGGCGCGGCCTCGGCGCGCGAGAGGAGGCGGTGCTGCCATGCCCACTGCAGATCTCGTTCTCGAGGGTGGCGGGGTGAAGGGTTCCGGCCTGGTGGGGGCCATCACTGCCCTCGTGGAGCGCGACGATCCATACACCTTTGCACGCGTGGCCGGAACCTCGGCGGGAGCCATCGTGGCCTCGCTGCTGGCTGCGGGTATCGCTCCACCGGAGATCAAGACGATCATGGACGAACTCGATTTCTCGAAGTTTGAGGATGAACCAAAAGTCTTCGCACACGCCCCGCATCTCGGCGCGGCGTTCGGCCTGCTGTTGCGGGAGGGGATGTATCTCGGCGATTTTCTACGCAACTGGATCGCCGACACGCTGGCCGCGCACGGGGTACGCACCTGGGCGGATCTGAAGGATGACGATCCCGGCAGCGCGCTACCCCCGGAGCGGCGCTACAAGCTCGTCGTTATCGTCTCGGATGTGTCGCGCGGGCTGATGCTGCGCCTTCCGTGGGACTACGAGGCACTCCTCGGCGTCGATGCCGATACGCAATCGGTGGCCGACGCGGTTCGCGCATCCGCGTCCATCCCCTTCTTCTTCGAGCCCATGCGCATGGAAGTCGATCCGGCGATCACCGGCCACAGTCACATTGTGTGTACCGACGGTGGCATGCTCTCCAACTACCCCATCGACATCTTCGACAGGCATGACGACACCGCATCACGCTGGCCCACCCTGGGTGTCAAGCTCTCCGCACGAACGAGTGTGAGCACAGACACGTGGAGCCCGGATGCCACGGACTTCCAACTCGCCAAGTCGCTGCTGGCCACCATGATGGGTGCGCACGACCGGGTACACGTGGCCGATCCCGCATTCGCCTCGCGCACCGTCTTCGTCGACACGACGGGCTTCAGCGCGACCGATTTCACACTCTCCGCCGCGGACAAGACCACGCTGTTCACCAGCGGACACACAAGCGCGCAACGCTTTCTCAACGTCTGGGACTGGGCTAAGTGGAAGGCCGGCGACTACGCATCATTGCTGAACCCGCATGCCGTTCTGCCCGGATCAGGGTCGGCATCCGGAGCAGTCGGAGGCAAACAGTAGACTTTGAGGCATGGCTACTTCCTCGGATCGACTGGTCTGGATCGACTGCGAAATGACCGGGCTCGACCTCGAGGTCGACGAGCTTGTGGAAATCGCGGTGGTCATCACCGACTTCGAATTGAATGTTCTCGACCCCGGGCTGTCGATAGTGATCAAGCCCGATTCGACGGCGCTGGAGAACATGAACGATTTCGTGCGCAACATGCACACGACGAGCGGGCTCATCGAGGAGATTCCGAACGGCATCAGCCTGGCCGACGCCGAGTATCAGGTTCTCGAGTACATCATCAAGTACGTGCCGACGGGCAAGCAGGCGCCGCTGGCGGGCAACACCATCGGCACCGACCGGGCTTTCATCGCCAAGTTCATGCCGCGCGTCGATGGACACCTGCATTACCGCAACGTCGACGTGTCCTCCATCAAGGAACTCGCCCGCCGCTGGTACCCGCGCATCTACTTCAACGCACCAGGCAAAGACGGCGGCCACCGCGCCCTCGCTGACATTCTTGAGTCCATTCGCGAGCTCGAATACTACCGCCGGGCCGCGTTCGTGGCCGAGCCCGGCCCGACCACCGAACAGACTCAGGCCGTCGCCGCATCCGTGGTGGAGAATTGGGCCTCGCGGATGTAATAGAATCTTTCTCGTTGTCTTCGACAGCGCTTCGGCGCCGTCGGGAACATGGTGGGTATAGCTCAGCTGGTAGAGCGCCTGGTTGTGGTCCAGGAGGTCGCGGGTTCAAGCCCCGTTACTCACCCCAAATAAATGCCCGGTCCGGCCATATTTTCATAGCTACATCACGCATTTCATGTAGGCATGCCTACATTTCGTTATATCCCGTTGTCCCGCACGCCGGACCAAGCGAGAACGCGCTAGTACAGCTTTTTGATCAGTTTCAGACCGTGCGGTGATCCCCAGAAGTACGGTTGGCCGCCCAGCCGCGGGACTTGTACCGCCACGACACCATAGATGCCCAGGTTGTAAGTCGTGTATGTGTCCGAAGTGCTGTGCGGTGAACCGGTTGATCTCGAGTTCACTCCTAAAATATCGGGCGCAATAGTCTGCATTCCGTCGGGGAAAATGACCACAGCTCCCGCTGCGTCACACTGAGCACGGACTTTGGACCCTAGCTCAGTGACGTCGATTGAGGGACTTGGTGAACATCGCGGAATAGCCGTTTCGGATGAGGTCAACAAAACGGTCTTAGTCATACAGCCGGACAGGGATATTCCGACCACGAGAACGAGCATTGCCGCTGCGGTTCTTCTCACGTTTTCACCCCGGTGCAGATCAAACCAGAAATCTCGAGTCAGACAAAGCCCCCACTTTGCGTCTAACGGCGAAATGTCGCCCTGGAAGAACCCGCTCTTCTCGCCGAGCAGTGAGCCGAAAGGGAAGACGGGTCGTAGCGCCCATCGCGCCATACTCATTCGCCTCCTCCCGAGCGAGGCGAGTCGCAGCTCGGGTAGCCGGTAAACCCGCCTCTGAAGAGATGTATGCGTGGCGGTCGGCCTCCTGCTGCGTTCGACGAGATCTTGGCAGGGATGTGGAATCGAGATGGTGGCGCATTGCTTCCAACGCGCCATCTCCGGCGTCTGGCCGGCGGCATCCTCATCGGGGTCGATGCGCCCGGGCCGACGCAGTAGCCTTGCGGAGCGGTGGCTTTCACATTGCGGCAGTCTTCGTGCCACGCGAATCAGGTGTAGCCCTGCCTACAGTTCGGCCCTAAAACACCTCGAATTGGCCCTGTGCAATTCAGGAACTTCGTTGATTTACCGGGGTTTTACTGACCTCAAGAACGTGTTCAAGCCCCGTTACTCACCCCAATGAATTAGCCCGTGCGGCTCGCCTGCGCCGCCGACCGGATGCCTCATGAGAGGCTGAAGGCGTGCTGGAACTCGGCGTTGAAGACTTTGAAAAGCTCGTCACCGACGAGCTCGACGCCCTGCCCGACGACATGGTGGACGGGCTCGAGAACGTGGTGATAGTGGTCGAGGATCGGCCCGAAGACGGCACCCTCGACCTGCTCGGACTGTACGACGGCGTTGCGCTCACCGAGCGTGGCCAGTACGGCTTCGGCGAGATGCCGGACCGCATCGTGCTCTACCGTGAGCCGTTGCTCGCGATCTGCGACGACCTCGAGAGTCTTCGCGACGAGATTCACGTGACGCTCGTGCATGAGATCGGCCATTTCTATGGCATCGACGATGCGCGCCTGCACGAGCTGGGCTGGGCGTGAATGAGAGCGCGTAACCCCCTGCGTCGCGGCGTGGGTATCGCCGTCGGCACCATCGTCATCCTCGTCGTGGGCCTCTACGGGCCAGCCACGCTGGTGGGCCCGTTGCCCGAGGCGCGGGCGAAGGTGACGGCTCCTTCGACCGCGCCGAAGGCATCCGCACCGGTACTGCCCAAGGACGGGGCAAGCGCCATCGCCGTTGCGCCGAACAAGCCTGCTATCGCGGCGGCCGGCGTGAAAGACGCGGTGCCGCTGGCCGGGGTCACCAAGCTCGTGACCGCGCTGGTCGTGCTCAACGCCAAGCCGATTGCTGCGAAGCACGATGGCGCATTGATTCGCATGACCGCTGCCGACGTGGGCTTCTATTCCGCGCACCGTGCCGCGGGAGACGTGACCGTTCCGGTCGTGCTCGGTGAGACGTGGAGCGAGAAGCAGATGCTGCAGGCGATGATTCTCGCCTCGAGCAACAACCACGCCGACTCGTTGGCCCGGTGGGCGTTCGGCAACGAAGATGCGTACCTCGATGCGGCGAAGGCGTGGCTCTCCAAGAACGGACTGAAGACGACGGCCGTAGCCGATGCATCCGGAATCAGCGAGAACAGCGTGGGCACGGCGGCAGACGCAGCGCATCTCGCCGCGCTCGCGATGCATGACCCAACCATCGCCGACATCATCGCGCACCCCGTCGACACCCTTGCGGGCGGGCGTGTTATTGAGAACAGCACCGCGTTTCACCCCGAACTCGGCGTGACGGGCATCTCCCGCAGCTACACCGACGCGGCCGGCGTGTGCTTTCTGTTCGCGGCGACGGTGAAGGTCGATGACAAGCCGTTCACCTTCACCGGTGCGTTCCTGCGCATTCCCGACTGGGACACCCTGCAGAGCGCGCTGACCGCCCTGATCACGGATGCGCGCGCATCCGTTCATCAAATCACGCTCGTGAAGAAGGGCGCCAGTTTCGCCACGATCACGAGCGCGTGGGGCGACACCGCGCACGCCGTCGCCGATGGAGCCGTCACCATCACCGGCTGGAGCTCGGCGAAGCCTCGCTATGCGGTGAGGCTGAAGCCCGTGACCGCCGCTTCGAAGGGGCACACCGTCGGAGAAGTGGAACTCAGCGGCGCCACCGCAGCAACGGTCTCGCTCACGCTGGATCGCACGCTTTCAGACCCGGGAGTGGGCTGGCGCGTGTCGCATCCGATCCCGGTTATCTCAACATTCGTGAAATCGCTGGGCGGCTGAGCGCCCGCCCTCACTCGTCTTCGGGGGTGCGCTCGACCGGATCGCTTTCCGGCGAGTCGAAGTTGTACTTCACGTGCAGCAGTCCCTGAATCTCCCGGCTGTCACCCGCCACGTACCAGAATGTCGATTCGAGGCCGTCGACGGCTTCGATCGCGCCCAGACGCTCGTCATATTTTCCGCGCACGAGAATGCGGCGATCGGTGCGTCCCGCAAGCGGGCCGTCAACGTACTCGACGATGTATTCCTGATCCTGGTTCTCCGCAGTGCTCATGATCCCACGGTAGACCGAGGCGGGCATTCCGGCCCGCAACCGAAGCCGCTATGTTGTGCCGTCGAGCACCAGGTTTGCGCATTCGATCGGATGCTCGCGCGCGACGAAATCATCGAACTGACGCTGCCACTCATCCCAGTGCGCATCGAAACCGCCATGGTCGCGCTCCAGGGCGCGCCGCTTGCGCACCTCATCGTCGGCGGTGATCCAGACCCGCAGCGTAGAGAACGGCACGTTCTCCCGCAGAAGGGTGCCGCATCCCTCAACGATGAGCGGGCGCTCGGCGTCGACCCTCACCCACTCCCCGGGCGCGGCCGTCTCCCAGTCGTAACGCTGCCAACGCGCGGTGCGAGCCTCACCCCGTGACCGCAGCAACTCCTTGTGCACGAGCGCGCTGCCCGCCTCGAGACCGCCCCAGCCGGGATAGAGATCGTCCATGCGCACCAGCACCGGATGCCGCGCCCTAGGCCAGGCCGCGACCAGGCGGTCGGCCAGCGTGCTCTTGCCCGCGCCGCTTGGGCCGTCGATGAGGATCACCGATGTTGGCGTTGCCGCGAGGGCGACCCGCACCGCCTGGAGGAGCGGAGCGAGCATGGCTTCCATGGCAGCAGGATCAGGAGAGGACAAAGTGCCAGCTTCCCGTCGCCACGGCAACGGCTACCGCTACGCCCGCCACGAGCGCGCCGATGACGATGAGCACCGCCTCGCGGCCGGTGAAACGGGAGGGGCGCGCCCAGCTGCGCGGCGCATCCGAGCCGAAACCGCGGGCCTCCATCGCCGTGGCCAGCTTGCTGCCGCGCCGAACCGAGAGCACAAGAAGCGCAAAAGCCTGCGATACCAGGCGGCGCAGCGCTGCGAGTGGACCGCCACCGTCGCCGACGCCCCTGGCCCGTCTGGCCATGCCCAGTGCCCTCCAGTCGTCGATGAAGAGGCCCACCAGTCGCAGGCCGGCCAGGCCTCCGAGAACGAAGCGACTCGGCAGACGAAGCACCTGCGCGAGTCCGTCGGCCAGATCGGTGGGGTCCGTCGTGGCGAAGAGCACAATGCCCGGAATACCGATGGCCAGAACCCGCAGCGCTATGGCGAGGCCGAGGGCGAGCGATCCCTCTGTGATGGTCACGAACCCCCACGCCCAGAGGGTATTGCCGGAATCGTTGCCGTAGAGGATGGTCGTCACGGCGGCCAGAGGTGCCGCAATCCACAGCGGCGCTGTTCTCAGCCAGAACTGCCGGGCGCCAAGGCCCGCCCACGGCAGAAGCAGCGCCTCCAGCCCCAGGGCGACACCCGCCGACACCGCATCGATGGAGAGCAACAGCGCGATGCTCAGCAGCAGGGCGGCGATGAGCTTCGCCACCGGGTTGATGCGAGCAACGGCGCTGGAGCGAATCTCGGGGGTGAGGAAACTCATCGACGCACCGCCACGGATTCTCTGGGCTGCGTGATCGCATAGCCGTCGAGGCGCAACTCGACATCGGCCAGCGCCGAGACGAAGTCATTGTCGTGAGTGACCGCGACCACAGCGGTGCCCTCGTCGAGCAGCTCCGCTACCAGCGCGGTAACCTCCCGCCACGTGCGCGAGTCCTGCCCGAAGGTGGGTTCGTCGAGCACGAGCAGGCCGGGTCGCGTGGCCAGCGCCGTCGCCACCGACAGCCGTCGCTTCTCCCCGCCGGAGAGCGTGAACGGGTTGGCCTGGGCCAGATGGTCGAGCCGCAGGCGCGTGAGCAGCGCGTCCACGCGAGCCGCCGTCTGCCTGACGTCGGTTCGGGCTGCTCGAGGCCCGATCGCCAACTCTTCACGCACGGTCGCCGCCAGAAATTGGTGTTCGGGCTCCTGAAAAACGGTGCCGATTCGCGTGAGCAGTTCGCGCGATTTCCATCGTGCCGGCGACGCTCCGGCACCACCCGCCAGACGAGCGGATGCGTCAAGCTCGCCGCCCACAGGAGCCAACAGTCCCGCGAGCGTCAGCGCGAGGGTCGATTTTCCGGAGCCATTCGCCCCGGTCACGGCGAGAGCGCGCCCGGCCGCGACCGTGAGATCGATGCCGGCCGCCACGGGCACAGGGTGCTTCGACGCGAACGGCGTGCGGCCCACCGAAAGATCCTGGGCCCGTAGAAGCGACGCGCCGGCGAAGGACGCTGCGATCTGGCGTACGGGACGAGCGGGCGGGAACTCCGGCACCCACACGCCAGCCGCCGCGAGACGCTCCCCCTCCACGGTCAGCACCGACGAAGGAGATCCGTCCGCCAGCACACCACCGGCGGCGTCGAGCACTATCACCCGGTCGACCAGATCCCGCCAGATGGCCACGCGGTGCTCCACGACGATGAGCGTCGCATCCGAGGCGCTGAGTGAACGCTCGACGGCCTCGCGCACCTCGCGCACGCCATCCGGGTCGAGATTGGCCGTCGGCTCATCGAGCAGCACGAGCCCCGGCCGCATGGCCAGTACTCCCGCGAGCGCAAGCCGTTGCTTCTGGCCGCCCGAGAGTGCCGAACTCGGCGCATTCAGCGGCAGGCCAAGGCCGACGGCGTCGAGCGCTTCTGCAACCCGTCGCCAGATCTCGTCACGAGGCACACCGAGGTTCTCACACCCGAACGCGACATCGTCGCCGATGCGTGCGAGCACAATCTGGGAATCGGGATCCTGCAGCACCATTCCGACCCGCCCGCGGGCATCCGCCGGGTTGGTGCCGTCAAGCGTCAATTCGCCGTATTCGTCACCGTCTTCATCGCCTCCGAGCACGCCGGCCAGGGCCTGCAGCAGCGTGCTCTTGCCCGCTCCGCTCGCGCCGAGCAGCAGCACGCGCTGGCCGGGTTCGATGTCGACGTCGAGCCGGGAGACCGCCATCGAGCGGCGTCCGGCGTGCCTCCAGCCCCAGCCGCGGGCACGAATGCGCACACCGCCGACGGGGGTGGAGGCAGAACCGGAATGGATCATGGCGCTACGCGGCGAGCGAGCCGGATGCCTGCGCCTCCACGGCGCGCGCCTCACGACCCGCGGCGAAGCGGCTCAGCGCACCCGTTCGGGCCAGACCCTTCACGGCCAGCCAGGAGAGTAGACCAGCAATGACGACACCGGAAACCACGGCGGAGACGATGTAGATGGCTTTGACCCCGACCTCGAGCGCCGCCATGCTGGTGAAGCTGGTGTCGAGCAGCCCGGTGGCAAGACCTGCTCCGGCGCCCGCCAGCAGCGCAACGCCCAGGCGCCAGCTGCCATAGAGGAAGAGCGCGAAAACGATCTCGGCACCCAGCCCCTCGACGATGCCCCAGATCAGCGTGGAGAAACCCCACTGGGTGCCGACCAGCATCGAGACGACGGCCGCGACGACCTCGGTGTAGAGCGCGGCACCGGGCTTGCGCACCACGAGCGCACCGAGCACACCCGCGAAGATCCAGCCGCCAGCGAGAAGCCCGTCGAGGCCGGGTGAAAATGCGAGCACGGCACTCAGTGAGGGCCACGCGAGTCCCCAGGCCCAGAAGATGACGCCGGATGCGACCCCGAGAACGCTGGCGACGACAATATCGACGACGCGCCACCGATAGGCACGCTTACGTTTGCCTGCATTCGGCTGGGTTGATGTGGAAAGTGATGCTGTTGTTGCGTGCACTTTTCGTGCCCCTTCACTGGAGTGTTATGAGGGCACGGGTGTGGCTCGCGGCGAATGCCGTGAACCGGAGAGTGTTTTGGCCTCCCTGCGCTGGCATGATCCAGATCAGGTTCGACGGTCGAAGCTTGGAGAAGCTTCCTCTCAGCCCGGCTCACCGGACTCCCGTGTTCGTTTTCGAGTATAGCCCGCCGTTAGCGCTTGAGCGCCTTGATGAGGCGCGCACCGGCCTTGCCCGCGACCCAGAGGAACGGGATGCCGACGGCCATGAGAGTGATGATGTTCGGCTCGAAACGCATGCCGTTGATGTCGCGCACATAGGAGCCGAGCGGAATGCTCATACCTCCCCCACCGCCACCGCTGGCGCCCTCCTCTGAGTCGCCTCCTGCGGCGTCGCTGCCCGCGCCGAAGCCGAACTGCACGAGTGCGACGGGGATGAGGGTGACACCGTTCACCTCGACGGGGTCGCCGTAGGCGGTCTTCACCCCGAGCTTTGAAACGGTATCGGCCAGTCGCTCGGCAAGATTTGTCATGGCCCAACGCTACCCGTCGCGCGGCCCGCTGAACAGGCCCGGAGACACGGCCGAGGTCTCGCCCACACGCCGCCCGGCCTTCTTCACCAGGGAGGCCGGGCCGAGCACGTCGCGCCCGAAGCGGGCGCTCACCTGGTCGATGGTGCGCTCGGCGTCACGCCACCCTTCGTCCTGATCCCAGAGCGCGAGTGAGGAGCCGCCGTCGGGCTCGATCTGTTCCACCCGCACGCCGATGAGACGGATCGGCACGCCCTGAAGCTGAAGGGCGTCGTACGCCGCGACCACCTCTTCGTAGATGCGCCGACCCACGCTGGTCGGCTCAGCAAGTGTTCTCGAGCGGGTCACGGTGCGAAAGTCTGCGAAGCGCAGCTTGAGCGACACGGTTCGCCCGGTGAGTGACGATCGTCGCAGCCGTGCGGCGGTCTGCGTCGAAAGCCGCAGCAACTCGCGGCGCAACGCCTCGGCATCCGTCACATCGTGTTCGAAGGTGACCTCATGGCCAACGCTCTTCTCACGCGACTCTGTGGTGACCGGTCGCGGGTCGATGCCGTTGGCCAGGTCGTGCAGCTTGCCGCCGGATGCCTGCCCCACCGCCTTACTCAGCGTCGCCAGCGGCGTCGCGGCCAGGTCGCCGACGGTGCGTAGCCCGAGCCGCGTGAGCGATTCCTGCGTGCTGACGCCAACCCCCCAGAGCGCGCCGACCGGCAGCGGGTGCAGAAACGCGAGCGTCTGGCCCTCGGGGATCACGAGCATGCCGTCGGGCTTGGCACGGCCGGAGGCGAGCTTCGCCACGAATTTGGTGGCGGCGGCCCCGATCGAGCACGGCAGCCCTGTCTCGTCTCGCACGCGCTCGCGCAGGCGCTCCCCGATGCGCGCCGGGCTGCCGAGCAGGCGTCGGGCGCCCGAGACATCGAGGAACGCCTCGTCGATGCTGAGCTGCTCCACCAGCGGCGTCACCTCCGCGAAGATCTTCATCACCCGCGCAGAGTATTCGCGATATTTCTCATGATGCGGCTCGAGCACGATGGCACCCGGACACAACCGCAGCGCCTGCGAGAGAGGCATGGCCGAACGCACGCCGAAACGCCGCGCCTCATATGTCGCACTCGTCACGACCGAGCGGCCGCTCGCGTGGGCGACGACCGCCGGCTTGCCTCGCACCTCCGGCCTGTCGAGCAGCTCGACCTCCGCGAAAAACGCGTCCATGTCGACGTGCAGGATCACGGCTGTGGCGTCGTCGACACCCGGCGCGCTCACCTGCCGCTCGCTGCCATCGTTTCGCCCCATTGCGTCAGTCTTTCACCCGCAACCGACAACACCCCGAAAGCGCGTAACGTTGGCACAATGGAATTCAGATATCTCGGCAATAGCGGCCTCAAAATCTCAGAGATCATCTACGGAAACTGGCTGACTCACGGCTCTCAGGTCGAGAATGACGTGGCCGCACAGAGCGTGCGCGCGGCGCTCGATGCCGGCATCACCACCTTCGACACCGCGGATGCTTACGCCAACACCGCGGCGGAAAGTGTGCTCGGCGACGCGCTGAAAGGCGAGCGACGCGCCTCAATCGAGATCTTCACCAAGGTGTACTGGCCGACGGGACCCAAGGGCCCCAACGACAGCGGGCTTTCGCGCAAGCACATTCTCGAGTCCATCGACGGCTCGCTTTCCCGTCTCCGCACCGACTACGTCGACCTGTATCAGGCCCACCGCTTCGACCACGAGACCCCGATCGAAGAGACGATGCAGGCGTTCGCCGATGTCGTGCGGGCCGGCAAGGCGCTGTACATCGGCGTCAGCGAATGGAATGCCGATCAGCTGCGGGCCGGGCGTGCACTGGCACGGGACCTGGGCATCCAGCTCGTCTCGAACCAGCCGCAGTACTCCATGCTGTGGCGCGTGATCGAGTCCGAGGTGATTCCCACCTCTGAGGAACTCGGCATCTCGCAGATCGTCTGGTCGCCGGTGGCGCAAGGAGTGCTCACCGGCAAGTACAAGCCGGGCGCGGAGTTGCCGGCGGGAAGCCGCGCGACGGACGAAAAGGGCGGGGCGAGCACGATCAAGGGCTTCCTCACCGACGAGGTGCTCACGAGCGTGCAGGAGCTGCAGCCCATCGCCGACGACCTCGGCATCACCATGGCGCAGCTGGCTGTGGCATGGGTGCTGGCGAATCCGAACGTTGCCGGCGCCATCGTCGGAGCTTCGAAGCCCGAGCAGGTGGCCTCGAACGCCCAGGCCTCCGGCGTGACGCTGGATGCTTCGGTGCTCGCGCGCATCGACGACGCGATCGGCGACCTGGCCGAGCGCGACCCGGCGAAGACCGTTTCGCCCGAGAAGCGCCCCTCCTAGATCGCCCGTTCGCTCGGGTGCGCGCTCAGACGAGCGCGTGCACGAGCGGTGTGAACCAGCGCCTGAACGCGGCGGAATCGTCGCGCATGCTCTGGCTCATGGCGATGGTGTGCGGGGCGACGATCCACGCCCCGCTCGTGGCCAGCGGCAGCACACAGAGGTCGAGACGAAAGTATCCGGCCTGGCGTTTCAGTACATGCTCGCGCTCCCGTACCACGTCAACGATGTCGGCGGAGTACCTCTGGCGCGTTTGTATGCCGTTTCGGGAATACTCGTCGTGACGCGCGCTCGTCCAGGCAAAGGCGTCATCGTAGAACTCCTCGACAAGGTCCTGCAGTTCAAGTTCGCGATCGAAAATCGTGAAGTGCGGCGGGCGCAGCTGGCTGACGACGGGGCGCGCCTCGCGAACGAGGGTGCGCTGCCACCATCCCGTCCACTGGCTGCGCAGGGCATCCGTATCGGTCTGCACCGTGTGGTGCACGCGCGAAATTCGCGCCATGGCGGACTCCCGCACGCTCGCGACCGAGGGCGTGACGGGCGGAAGGGGCGGCGAGCCGGCATCCGTCAGATTGGCCAGATCGCGCAGGCACAGTGCCATGAGCAGGTCCCACGGGCAATCCTCGGTGACCTGCCATCGAAGGGTGCCCTCGACGAACATGATGCCAGCATAGAATCGCCGTGCTCGCGCCGCTAGAGTGAGCGGATTATGCCTGCCACCGATATTCGGATGCTGCGCCTGCGTGAGCGCCCCATCGACGTCTTCTTCATCATCATCTTCTCCGCATTCACCGTCACCTCGCTAATCAGCGACCTGCTGCCGACCATCGGCGTGGACATCTCGCAGCCGTCGGCGAACTTCTTCGTGAACTCGAACTGGTGGTATGTGCACGACACCGATCCGCTGTTCATGACGCCACCGGTGTGGATGCGCATCGTGACCGGGCTCTCGGCATTCGTCTACATGCCGTTCTACGTCGTACTCGTCCTCTCGCTGGTTCGCGGCTGGAACTGGATTCAGCTGCCCAGCGTGATCTACGCGACGATGATCGCCTCGATCACCGGCATCATCGTGTTCGGGGTCGAGTTTTTCGGCGAGGCCCAGTGGGTCACCCCCAATCCGGTGAAGTTTTTGGCGTTCAACCTGCCGTACGTGCTCATCCCGATCCTGCTGCTTATCCGGATGCGACGCCCAGCCCCGTTCGCGCGCCGGTTCTAGCTACTTCGCACCGCGCGTGAACTACATCGGTACGTATGACTTCGACCCACGCCATTGAAAAAGATCGTGGGCGGCTTGAGCGGCCCGCGCCGCCACGGCGACGGTGCGAGCCCTCCGTCGAGCGAGGGATGTCACGTATCCATTGGTTTCGTATCGTGGAGGTCATGACACAGGAGGAGAACGAGAAACACGACGCCAACGGGAAGCAGACGCACGGAGGGTGGGGTGGAGGCATTGCGATCGGCCTGGCGATCGGAGTAGCGCTGGGGACCGCGATGCACAACCTCGGGGCCGGTATCGCGATAGGCCTGGCGATCGGAGTCGCCTTTGCCATCGCTTTCGCTGCAGGCGGAAAGGGACACACGGTCGGCGGTTGTGACGAGCCGAACGGTCCCGATGAAACTCCCTCCCACTGAGTGTTTCACCGCGCTACCGTCTCCGACTTCGCAGAAATTGAGATTCCCGGCACCGGGCATGGCCAGCCGCCGTCCTGCATCCCCGGTCTAGAAGGGTGGTGGGTCGGTGGTGCGGATGGCGATGCCGAACCCGACCCGATCTTCGGGCCGGGAATCATCGAACAGCGACGGCGCCTCTTGCATGGACCAAGTCAATACCCGACCACCGACATTCGAACCGGCCCGTAAGCAGGTGCTTCGCAAGGTTCAGGCTGCGGCAATACGCGACTCGCTCGGCGGCGTTGCGCCGCCGATCACGCGGCGCAGGATGAGGCGCTCGGCCAGCGTCCACGTGGTCGTCGTGAGCAGGTAGAGGGCGGCAGCCAACGGCACGAAGGCGGCGAAGACCACCGTGATGAACGGCAGATAGGAGAGCACGCGGGTCAGCGTCGCCGTCGTAGCGGTCTGGCCGGCCGAGGCCGTTGCGGTCGGCGCCACGGGTGCGACGGCCAGCACGCGCCGCGACACCGCCGCCACCGCGGCGATCAGCCCGAGCACGATCACAAACACCACGATCGACGGCCACACCGCACCGGATGCCGCGCCCAGCAGCTGCACGAGCCCCGTTCCCAGCGGCACTCCCCCGAGATGCTGCGCCAGGAGCGCGTTCGCCTGACCGTTGATGCTCGGGTGCAAAAAGAGCGCGTACACAATCGACAGAACCGGCGCCTGCAGGAGGAGGGGCAGGCATCCGGCGAAGGGTGAGGCCTTCTCGGCGGCATACAACGCCATGGTCTCACGCTGCAGGCGCTCGCGATCCTTGCCGTGCTTGCGCTGTAGCTCGGCGAGCTTGGGCGCGAGGCGCTGCCGGGTGAGGGTGGCCCGCGCCTGCGAGACGCCGACCGGAATCAACGCTGCCCGCACCAGAAGCGTGAGCAGCACAATGGCGGCTGCGGCGGCCGCCGTGCCGAAAACCGGGGCGAGAATATCGCCCAGAGCCGTGACGAGCGCGTAGGCGCCGCCCATAATGCCCGCGATGGGGCCGAACGAAAAGATGTCCACGAGATGTATTCCCTTGCCTGTCATACGAATGGGTGATGTCGTATGACCGCGCGGGCGCGCACAGAAGTTCCCCGAATAGCGGGGTGGATCGAGCGCGCGCTACGCGGTCGCGAGGGAACGCGACGGTGCTCGAGGGCGCGGGCGACCATCGGCATCCGGATCGCTCTGACTGAGCAGGGTGCCGAGATCGGCACCTGCCGCCGCGTGTCGCGGCGCCGCGGACTGCTGCAGAGAGGCGACCAGAGCCGTGACGAAGCGAGCCGCAACGGCAACAGCGAGTGTGGTCAGGCCGATGGCGCCGATGAGGCCCACGATTGCGAGAGCACTCGTGATGGAGGTGCCAGCCCAAGCGCTCTCGAGGCCGGCTGCGAAGAATCGCGCCAGAAACTCGATGTGCTGCACGGCCAAGCCTCCCAGAAATATGTTGTGCCGAGACTACCAATCGCCCGGCATCACAGCGCGACCATTTCGCGTTGGGCGAATTCTGGTTCAGGAGGATGATGGAAGCATGTCTCGGATTGCAATCGTCGGTGCCCATGGTCAGGTCGCGCAACAGCTCATGCATCTTCTCTATGACCGATTCGATGAGTTCGTCGGCATTGTGCGCAGCAAGGATCATGCCGAAGACATCTACCGCCTCGGCGGCGAGGGTGTGATTCTCGATATCGAGAAGGCCAGCGAACAGCAACTCGCCGAGGCCTTCGCCGGGGCGGATGCGGTGGTGTTCGCCGCGGGCGCCGGCGGCGGCTCCGGAATTGAGCGCAAGCGCACCGTCGACTACGGCGGCTCAGTGAAGTCGGCTGCGGCTGCACGCCTGGCAGGCATCCGTCGCTTCATTCAGATTTCCGCCTGGGGCGTCGACCAGAACATCGGCGACGATGGCGATGAGGTCTGGGCCGCGTATGTCGCGGCGAAACGAGACGCGGATGCCGCACTCATGCAGAGCGAGCTCGACTGGACAATTCTGCGGCCCGGCGGCCTCACCAACGACGCGCCGACCGGCCAGGTGACCCTTGGCGAGCACGTCGATCGCGGCTCGATCTCTCGGGAGGACGTCGCTGCGCTGATCATCGCCGCTCTCGACGAGCCGCGTACTCACGGAAAGGTATGGGAGGCCACTTCAGGCCCGACTCCTGTTGCCGAGGCCGTCTCGAAGGCTGTGGCGTAGGCCATCGGATCGCCCGGCACGGCGAGCCAGCACTCATATCGGGCGGCACACGGGGCAACACGGGAACAAGCGGTCCAGCCGACGCGTTGGCAAAAACAGGCATCACGAATCGAAGAGACGAGCTATGGGAAAAATCGACTGGCTGCAGGTGCAAACCCTGGCCCACCGAACGTTCGGCGAGCGCGTGGCGAGCGTGACCGACTGGACGGCGCCCACGCCTGACGTCGAGTGGGATGTGCGCGCCCTGGTCTCGCATGTGATCGAAGAACAGCAGTGGATTCCGCTGCTTCTCGACGGACGTTCTGTGCGCGAGGCTCAGGCCCGCATCGACCCCCTGGGCGATGACCTGAAAGCGGAATGGGATCGCTACTCGAACGCGGCCACGGAGGCCTGGCAGACGAGGGATCTACACGCCAAGGTTCAGCTCTCCTATGACACGGTCGACGTCATCGACTACCTGAGCGAACAGGTTTCCGACGTCATTGTGCACACCTGGGATCTTTCCCGCGCGATAGGGGCAGACGAGGACCTCGGCGACGAGCTGGTGGAGGCGGCCTGGAGCATCTTCGCCCCCCAGAAAGACACGCTTCAGGCCAGCGGTCTCTTCAACTCCCCTGTTCCCGTCGAGGACCTCGCCCCGCTGCAGGTGAAACTGCTCGCGCTGACCGGCAGGGATTCTCGCGTCGCCGCCTAGCCCTTTCGCATCCACGCGTAGGCTTTGAGCGTGACGACTGACAACGACGATCGCCCCTGGCTCTCCAGCTACGCTCCCGGTGTTCCCGACGACATCGATGTGCCCACCGGGTCGCTTTCACACCTGATTCAGGATTCGGTCAAGCGCTACGGCAGGCATGTGGCGCTCGAGTTCTTCGGCGCGACGACGACATACACCGAGTTGGGCGAACAGATCGAGCGCGCGGCCGAGGGCCTGCGTCGCGCGGGGGTGCGCAGGGGCGACCGCATTGCCCTCGTGCTGCCCAACTGCCCGCAGCACGTCGTGGCGTTCTACGCCGTGCTGCGCCTGGGCGCGATAGTGATCGAGCACAACCCGCTGTACACGCCGCGGGAGTTGCGCCACCAGTTCGAAGATCATGGTGCGCATCTCGCCATCGTGTGGGACAAGGCAAGCGCGATGGTGCAGGATCTGCCGGCCGACCTCGGTGTGGAAACCGTCGTCTCGGTTGACATCACGCGAGCGATGCCGCTCAGCAAACGCGCCGCGCTTCGACTGCCCGTTCCCGCTGCCCGCAGGGCTCGCGGGCAGCTCACGACCTCGGTGCGCGGCACCATCAGCTGGGAGAAGCTGCTCGGCAATCGCCGCATCAAGAAGTCCGTTCCCCGCCCCGCCGCCGACGATCTGGCGCTCATCCAGTACACGAGCGGAACGACCGGGGTTCCGAAGGGCGCCATGCTCACGCACGCCAACGTGACAGCGAATGCGGCGCAGGCTCGCGCCTGGGTTCCGGCAATCAAGCGCGGATCATCCGTCGTCTACGCGGTGCTGCCGCTGTTTCACGCGTACGGGCTCACGCTCTGCCTCACCTTCGCCATGAGCATGGGTGCACGGCTCGTGCTGTTCCCCAAGTTCGACCCGGATCTTGTTCTCGATGTGGTGAAAAGGCGGCCTGCCACCTTCCTGCCCGCCGTTCCGCCCATCTATGAGCGCCTGGTGCACGCCGCGGCCGAGCGCAAGGTTTCGCTGGCGGGCATCGAGATTGCCATCTCGGGGGCCATGAATCTGCCGCAGCCCATCGTGGATCTGTGGGAGACGAAGACCGGCGGATACCTCGTCGAGGGTTACGGACTCTCCGAATGCTCCCCCGTGCTCATGGCCAACCCGGTCGGTTCCACGCGTCGCGCCGGAACGGTGGGGCTTCCGTTGCCGAGCACCGAGATTCGTGTGGTCGATCCCGACGACACCGACACGGTGCGTGCACCGGGCGAGGAGGGCGAACTCATCGCTCGTGGCCCACAGGTGTTCTCGGGCTACTGGAACAAGCCAGAGGAGACCTCCGCCGTGCTGCTCGACGGCGGCTGGTTTCGCACCGGCGACATCGTGACGATGGATGCCGACGGCTACGTCTCCGTCGTGGACCGCATCAAGGATCTCATCATCACCGGCGGCTTCAACGTGTCGCCGAGCGAGGTCGAAGATGCCCTGCGCGCATTCCCGGGCATCGCCGACGTCTCGGTCGTGGGCCTGCCGCAGGAGCGCGGCGGCGAAGACGTCGTGGCGGCCGTGGTACTCGAGGCTGGCGCCTCACTCGACGAGG
Organism: Leifsonia sp. Root112D2; assembly: GCF_001424905.1. Taxonomy (NCBI): domain Bacteria; kingdom Bacillati; phylum Actinomycetota; class Actinomycetes; order Micrococcales; family Microbacteriaceae; genus Leifsonia; species Leifsonia sp. Root112D2. The sequence goes on along the minus strand of NZ_LMCU01000001.1, from coordinate 2,402,748 downwards.
ACGCCATCCGGTCGTGGGCCCGCGAAAGTCTCGCCGCATACAAGGTGCCGCGGCACGTATTCGAGCTCGACGAGCTGCCTCGATCTCTCGTCGGCAAGGTGGTGCGCCGCCAGGTGCGCGACGCGCTGCTCGCCCGCACGCCGGGGGTCGAGTAGCGAGCGCTTTTCGACCGTATCGAGACTCGGGCGACGGGTCTCGATACGCTCCTTCGTCGCTACTCGACCAGCGGAAAAACCAGGAGCGTGCTGCTCGCCGTCGCGAGCAGCACGCCGTGGGCATCCATCACCTGGGCTTCGGCGAAGGCCACCCGGCGGCCCGGCTTCGTGACGGTGCCGATGCAGGTGAGCGTGCCCAGATTGCCGTACACGGGGCGCAGGTAGTTCACCTTGATCTCAATCGAGGTGTAGCCCTGCCCCTGCGGCAAGGTGGTCTGCACCGCGCAGCCGACGGCTGAATCCAGCAGCGTGCACACGAGGCCGCCGTGCACAGTGCCTATCGGGTTGTAGTGCGACTCGTCTGGCTCGAATTCGAACGTCGTTGAACCGGTTTCTGCGGCCACGACGCGCATATTCATGTGCGAGGCGATCGGTGGCGGCGGCACACGACCGTCGATCATGCCACGTACATAGTCGAGGCCGCTCATGGTGGGAATCAACGCGGCACCGACGAGGGGATCCTGCCAGCGCACCGTTCGTTCACGAATGGGCTCGGGCGCATGCTCTGCGGTTGCCATGCAAGAAATCCTATGCGTTCGGCGCGCCGAGAGGCTGCTGATGCCTGCCGCCGCCGCGTGGCACGATCAGCACGTGGCATCCGATCTGATCACCAATGCTCGCTCTCGACGCCGGCTCGCCGCGATGGCGCTCGCCTTCATCGTCGTTGGGGTGATCGTCGGCCTGCTCAGTTCGTGGTGGTACGCGCCCGTTGCCGGCTGGGCCGCGGCCTGTCTGACCTACCTTGTATGGGTGTGGCTGATCGTCTGGCGCCTCAACCCCGACGACACGAAGGCACACGCGACGCGGGAAGATCCGAATCGTGCCATCGGTGATCTGCTCATGCTCGGTGCCAGTGTGGCCAGCCTCGCGGCTGTGGCCATCGTGCTCATTCGCGGCCAGGCCGAACAGGGCGGCGCGCGGGCGGGACTCGCCGCCCTGGCGGTGGCAAGCGTCGCGCTCTCGTGGGGACTCGTTCACACGCTGTACACCCTGCGCTACGCCCGCGTGTACTACACCGAACCGGTGGGCGGCATCGACTACAACCAGAAGGAGGCGCCGCAATACACCGATTTCGCCTACCTCGCCTTTGACCTGGGCATGACGTATCAGGTCTCAGACACGGCCCTGCAGACGAGCGAACTGCGCAAGATCGTTTTTTCGCACACGCTGCTCTCGTATCTGTTCGGCGCGGTGGTGCTTGCCACGACCATCAACCTTGTGGTCGGCCTGGGCTGAGGGGTGGCAGAAGAAATCCGGTGACGATCAGTTGCCGGATGCGCGGAAGCAGTTCGGCGCGCAACTCACCTTCGTTCACCCCGAGGAGCTCGGCGATCGCGGCAATGATCGCTGCGACACTCAACTCACCGTCGCTGGCGCCGACGAGCGCGGCAAGGCCGGTGTCGAGCGGCACGGACCGGCCGAATCCACCGCCCTGGCGCAGGGTCATCACGGTCGGATCGTCGTCGCCCGGCCAATAGTGACGTTCTTCGGTGACGTCGCCGGCGAGGCTCAGAGCGACGTCGGCCAGTTCGTCGTCACCGCGAGCATGCTGCCAGTCGTGCGCGGCGAGGCTCGCCGCGAGGTGCACGCCGAGGCCCGTCGCGCTGTCGCCGATCGCACCACCCAGGCGTTCAAGGCGTCGCAGGGTGGGCTCGCCGGCGCGCGGGCGTCGCAGCGTCACGTAGCCGAAGCCGACGCGTGTCACCTGGCGCTGGCCGAAATCGTCGAGCCAGGCGTTGGAGAGCCGATCGAATTCCGTCGTTCCCGCCCGGGTACCGCCGTCTCGAATCCAGGTCTCCGCGTAGAGCGCGGGGCCTTGCACCTCGCGCTCGACGATCCACGCGTCGAGACCGGTGCCGTCGAGCCAGCGTGTGAGGCGTTCGAAGGCATCCATCTCACCGTGATACTCCCAGTTGCCCAGCATCTGGGCCACGCCGCCGGGGTTCAGGTGGGCTGCCGTGCCCCGGATCACCTCGGCGACGAGCGCATCGCCCACCATTCCACCGTCGCGGTATTCGTAGGCGGGCACCCCGTCGCCGCGGGGTGTGATGACGAAGGGCGGGTTCGACACGATCTGGTCAAAGCGCTCCCCCGCCACCGGTTCGAACAGGCTGCCGAGCCGAAACTCGATGTTCTCGATGCCGTTCAGCTCGGCGTTGAGGCGGGCCAGCTCGAGAGCCCGCTCCGAAATATCGGTCGCAACGACCCGGTGTGCGTGCCGTGAAACATGCATGGCCTGAATACCGCATCCGGTGCCGAGATCAAGGGCGCTGTGCACGGGGTCGGCGATGATCAAACTGGCGAGCGTCAGCGACGCTCCGCCCACGCCCAGCACGTGTGCCTCGGGTATCGCCTGCCCGAGCGCGAGTTCGCCGAGGTCGGATGCTATCCACCATTCGCCGGCGCCGCGCGCGTCGGTGAACGCGTACGGTCGCAGATCGAGCAGCGGCGTCATATCGCCTGAAGAAACCTCCACGGCAACCAACCCCAACTCGACCGCGCCGCGGCATCCGAGGGAGGGCAATGCGCGTTCAAGCTCGTTTGACCGAACGGGCAGGCCGAGCACGAAGAGTCTCGCGAGCGTTGCCGCCGCATCGAGCAGCCCGGCCCGGTCGCGACGTGCCTCCAGGGCGCGCACCGAGGGAACACGGTGCCCACGAAACAGGGCTGCCGCGGCATCCTCACCCCACAGCGCACCAAGGCCGTCGACGGTGAAATCGGCGGCCGTCAGATCTGAGCGAAGCGATTGAATGGGAGAAGTCATTCCCCCATTCAACCGCCTGAACGGCTTAGCGCTTGTTGGTGGTCGCCGTGATGTCGCCGCTGGACGACTTCGACGCCGCCTTGGCGTGCTTATCGGCGCGCTTTTCCTTCAGCGTCTTCGTTGCGGCCGTCTTGGCCGAGGATTTCTTGGGTGACTTATCGGACATCGTTGCGCTCCCTCATCAGGAAGCCTGAGTGGCTCCGTTGTCGCAACCCTACGCGGGTTCGCTGTCAGACGGCTACCAATTATGCGTTCGCGCGCTCCAGAACCAATTCGCGCACGCGTGCGGCATCCGCCTGACCGCGCATGGCCTTCATGACGGCGCCGATGACCGCACCGGCGGCCTGCACCTTGCCGTCGCGAATCTTCGCGAGCACATCGGGTTGTGCGGCCAGTGCCTCGTCGATCGCGGCGATCAGAGCACCGTCGTCGGAGACCACAGCCAGGCCGCGGGCATCCACAACCTGCTGCGGAGCGCCCTCGCCCGCTATGACGCCCTCGAGCACCTGGCGGGCCAGGCGGTCGGTGAGGGTCCCCGCGTCGACGAGCGTCACGAGTTCGGCCACGTGCTGCGGTGACACCAGCGAGGCCGCGTCGACTCCCTGCGCGTTGGCAAGGCGGGCGATCTCCCCCGTCCACCATTTGCGGGCGGATGCCGGGGTCGCCCCGGCCGCAATGGTCGCCTCCACCGAATCCAGCAGATCCGAGTTGACGACATCCTGGAACTCGAGCGCGGTGAAGCCCCATGCGTCCCCCAGACGCTTGCGTCGCGCGGCGGGAGGCTCGGGCAGGGTCGCCCGCAGTTCCTCGACCCACTCACGGCTGGGCGCGACGGGAACGAGGTCGGGCTCGGGGAAGTAGCGGTAGTCGTCGGCGTCGCTCTTGGGTCGCCCCGCACTGGTCGTGCCGGTGTCTTCATGCCAGTGCCGGGTCTCCTGCGTGATGCTGCCACCGGCATCCAGAACGGCCGCCTGACGCTGGATCTCGTAGCGCACCGCACGCTCGACCGAACGCAGCGAGTTGACGTTCTTGGTCTCGGTGCGCGTGCCGAGCACGCCGGAGCCGCGCGGGCGCAGGGACACGTTGGCGTCGCAACGCACGTTGCCTTCCTCCATGCGCGCGTTGGAGACGCCGAGCGCCTTCACGATCTCGCGGATGGCCGCAACGTAGGTGCGACCGATCTCGGGGGCATCCGCCTCGCCACCCTCGATCATGTGCGTGACGATCTCCACGAGCGGCACGCCGCCGCGGTTGTAGTCGACGAGCGAGTACTCGGCACCCTGGATGCGACCGGTCGCCCCGCCCATGTGCGTGAGCTTGCCGGCGTCGTCCTCCATGTGGGCACGCTCGATGGCCACCGTCACCTGGCGCCCGCTCTCCAGCTCGATCGTGAGCGAGCCTTCAAACGCGATCGGCTCGTCGTACTGCGAGGTCTGAAAGTTCTTGGCGGTGTCGGGGTAGAAGTAGTTCTTGCGGGCGAAGCGCGAGTACTCCGCGATCTCGCAGCCGAGTGCAAGACCCAGACGGATGCTGGACTCGATGGCCTTGCCGTTCACCTGCGGCAGTCCGCCGGGCAGGCCGAGGCAGGTGGGGCACGTGTTGGTGTTGGCTCCCTGGCCGAATTCGTTCGCGCAACCGCAGAACATCTTGGTCTTGGTGTTCAGTTCGACGTGCACCTCAAAGCCGAGCACGGGCTCGTACTTCGCCAGCGCCTCATCGAAGTCCATCAGCTCGGCCTTCTTCGCCATCAGAGCGCTCCTTCTTCATGTGCGAACATCCCAGACTGAGCCAGCTCGGGTGCCTGGCTCAGCAAGGTGTGGCCCCACTGCGCCTCCAGCAGCCGCTCGAGGGCCGCGCCCACCGTGTACAGGCGCGCGTCCGATCGGGCGGGCGCCATGATCTGCAGGCCAACGGGCAGACCGTCTTCGGGGGCGAGGCCGATGGGCAGACCCATGCCGGGCACGCCGGCAAGGTTCGCCGGAATGGTGGTGATGTCGTTGAGGTACATCGCCAGCGGGTCGTTGATCTTCTCGCCGAGTTTGAACGCCGTCGTGGGCGCGCTCGGGCTCACCAGCACATCGACCTGGCCGAACGCCGTGTCGAAGTCACGCTGAATGAGGGTGCGCACCTTCTGGGCGCTGCCGTAATAGGCGTCGTAGTAGCCGGCACTGAGCGCATAGGTTCCCAGAATGATGCGGCGCTTGACCTCGGGCCCGAAGCCCGCGTCGCGCGTGGCGGACATGACGCGCTCACTCGTGATGGGGCCAGATTCTGGATTCACGCGGATGCCGAAGCGCACCGAATCGAAGCGGGCCAGGTTGCTGGACGCCTCGGCGGGCAGAATCAGGTAGTACGCGGCCACCGCATACTCGAAACTGGGCGCGCTCACCTCGACGACCTCGGCGCCGGCCGCAGTGAACAGCGCCAGGGCCTCCTCGAAGCGCTGCTTCACGCCGGCCTGGAAGCCTTCGCTGGCGATCTGCTTCACGACACCGATGCGCATGCCCTTCAGCGCGGCGTCGGCAGTGCCGGCGCGCGCCGCGGCGGCCATGGACGGCCAGGTGTCAGACAACGACGTCGAGTCAAGCGGGTCGTGCCCGGCTATCACGTCGTGCAGCAGCGCGGCGTCGAGCACCGTGCGCGAGACCGGGCCGACCTGGTCGAGGGAACTGGCCAGAGCGATGGCCCCATACCGGCTGACTCCGCCGTAGGTGGGTTTCACGCCGACGGAACCCGTCACCGCGGCAGGCTGGCGGATCGAGCCGCCCGTGTCGCTGCCGAGTGCCAGCGGCGCCTCGAAGGCTGCGACCGCCGCCGCGGAGCCGCCTCCGGAGCCGCCCGGAATGCGTTCCAGGTCCCAGGGGTTGTGGGTCGGGCCGTACGCGGAGTGCTCCGTGGATGAGCCCATCGCGAACTCGTCCATGTTGGTCTTGCCGAGCGGAATGAGGTCGGCGTCGCGCAGCTTGCGCACGACCGTGGCGTCGTACGGCGGCAGCCAGCCCTCGAGAATCTTCGAGCCCGAGGTGGTGGGCATGTCTCGGGTGGCCAGCACATCCTTGATGGCGATCGGAACGCCGGCGAGCGGGCCGAGGGCCTCGCCCGCGGCGCGTCGCTCGTCGAGCCGCGCCGCGGTCTCGAGCGCGGCATCCGTGGCGACATGCAAAAAGGCGTGCACGTCGGTGTCGACGGCGCCGATGCGGTTCAGATGGGCTGTGGTGGCCTCGACGCTGCTGATCTCACGCGAGGCAAGCAACGTCGCGAGTTCGGAGGCGGAGAGTCTGGTCAGGTCGGTCATGGCTACTCCTCGTCCAGAATCGCGGGCACGCGAAATTTGTCACCGTCACGGTCTGCGGTGCCGGAGAGGGCCTGCTCGACCGTGAGAGAGGGCACGACCACGTCGTCACGAAAGACGTTGGCCAGCGGAACCGGATGGCTCGTCGCGGGCACATCGGGCGTCGCCACCTCGCTCACCTTGGCGACGGATTCGACGATCTGGCCGAGTTCCGTGGTCAAGGATTGGATTTCTTCGGCACTCAGGTCGATTCGTGCGAGGCCGGCCAGGTGCGCAACCTGCTCCGCGCTGATGTCGGGCATGCTTCTCCGTCGTGTAGTGCGAGGGTGGATGCCTTCAATTCTATTCGCGTGATGCGCACCGCTGGCCGCGCTAGCGTTTGCCGTCGGCCAATTGCGTGGTGGTGTCGGTACCGGAGGCCACGAGTGAGCCCTGCCCGATGCCGATCAGGGCAAGATTGCGCATCGATTCGCTGCCTGCCTCGAAATAGCCGTTGTGCCCCGTGGACGCGCCGAGCTCGCCGCCGCCGAAGGGGTCAATCGTGCCGTTGACGCCCATCGGAATGGCGCCGTAGGAGGCCGATCCCGGGTCGCTGCCAAAGAAGGCCGTGTGCACGACCGGATCGAACCCCGCCTGGCCGACATACACGTTGTTGTTCGCGACATTCAGATCGGCGACGGATTGCGCGTCGCTGCCCGGAGAACCGAGCAACGCCAGTGCGTCGACGGCCACGGTGTGCCGCTCCAGCGCCATCAGCGCCGCCGTTGAGCCGTAGGAATGCGCCATAATCGTGACATAGGGCTCGTCGCCGCTACGCAGCGCCCGGATGCCGTCGAGCGCGTGTTCGAGATAGTCCGACCCCTCGGTTGCGAGCTGCAAACCGCCCACGTTGAGCAACTGCGGGGTCTGGTAGCCGATCCAGGCGACCGTCGCGACGCCCGGCGTTCCCGCGCACGCCCGGCATCCGAAGGAGCGACGCAGCCACTGCTTCTGCTCGGCGTAGAGGGTGTCGGCCGTCTTCGCCCAATCGACGACCTGCTCTTCGACCGAGAAGTACATGCCCGGAACGAGATAGCTGACGAACCGCGCTGTAGCGAGGTCGCCGACGGCGATGGCGGCCCGCGTCTCACCACTGACATCGAGAATCACCAGGGACCGGCTGGCGCCACCTGCGGGCGTCGTTGCGGCCTTCTGCACGCTGCGCAGCGTCTGAAGGCTGCGCTGCATCTGCAACCGAACCCCCTTGCCGAGGTGGCCCTTGAGCTGCGTCTCCATGTCGGAGATCGTGCGATTCAGCTCCAGCGTGTTGGCCCGGTTGCGCACGGAGAACGGCACACCATCGAGGTTTCCGATGAGTCCGGGCGCGCCGTTCACGAGCGCGTCTTTCTCGCGCGCGCCGAGCGCCGCCCATCCCGCCCCCACCTTCGCGGCGGCCGGAGGATTCACCAGCAGCGTGCTGACGGCATCCGAATGCCCCTGAACGTATTGCGAGATACGTGCGGGGTCGAGTTGGCTGAGAATGCCGAGCATGGTCTTGGTGCCGAAGACCGAATCGCCGCTGCCCGCGGTCGGCGCATCAGCGAGCGAGATGGCCACAGCGTGCGGAATGTCGGATGTTCCGGGCACGACACCGACCTCGCCAACGCCTCCTAAAACGGAGGTCACTGCGAGTATTGCCGCAACGCCGACCAGCACTCCGACCGAGTCCCTCCGAGAGCGACGAGCAGTGCATTATCGCTGCCCGCTCCGAGGAGCGTGCACGCTTTAGATACTACCGCCCTAAAGCGAGGGATATTCATGACGTTCCACCCCCTCTTCGGGGTACGAAAACCGCTGTTCACCGGGGTTTCGTGTCGCGCACGGCGTCGGGACCCCCTTCGAGAAGTCGGCGGAATCCGTCTGCATCGAGCAGCGGAATACCGAGCTGCTCGGCCTTGGCGAGCTTGGAACCGGCGCCGGGACCGGCGGCGACGAAATCGGTGTTCTTCGAGACGCTCGATGCGGCCTTTCCTCCGGCAGCCACTATCGCCTCCTGTGCGCCCTCACGGGTGAAACCTTCGAGAGACCCTGTGGCGACAACGGTGAGCCCGGCCAGCACGCCGCCTGCGGCAGCCGCAGCGCCCGGCCCCGGATGCCCCGGGGTCGCGAACTGCACGCCGGCCGCCGTCCAGCGGTCCACGATCTCGAGATGCCAGTCCACGGTGAACCAGTCGATGAGGGCGTCGGCAATGATGCCGCCGACTCCATCGACCTCGGCGAGCTGCTCACGGCTCGCGGCACGGATGGCGTCGAGCGAGCCGAAATAGCTGGCCAGGGCTCGAGCGGCAACGGGCCCGACGTGGCGAATGTTGAGCGCGACGAGAATACGCGCGAGAGGCTTGGTCTTGGCGAGTTCGAGTTCTCGCAGCAGGGTCTCCGCCTGCGCCGAAGGGTGCACAACGCGAACGTTCTTTCTGAGCCCCGCTTTGCGGCGTTGCGCGGCATCGAGGCCGTCGGCCTCCGGTGGATACTCGAGCGTCACCCGCTGGAACGGCGCACGCCGACGGGCCTCGCCGTCATCGTCAAGCCGCTCAAGACCCGTCTCAGCGTCCTTGACGATCACCTCGATGCCCACGAGATCGTCGATAGTGAGGGCGAACAACCCGGCCTCGGTCACCAGCGGCGGCACCTCGGGCACGAGCGGCTGCGTCAGTGCCGCCGCTGACACCTCACCGAGCGCCTCGATATCGAGCGCACCGCGCGAGCCGATGTGTTCGACGCGACCGCGAACCTGGGCGGGGCAGCTCTTCGCATTCGGGCAGCGCAGGTCGATGTCTCCCTCTTTCGCGGGCTTCAGCGGCGTGCCACACTCCGGACAGTTTGCGGGCATCACGAACTCGCGCTCGCTGCCGTCGCGCAACTCCACCACCGGCCCGAGCACCTCGGGAATCACGTCGCCGGCCTTGCGCAGCACGACGGTGTCGCCGATGAGCACGCCCTTCGCCTTGACCACATCCTGGTTGTGCAACGTGGCCTGACGCACCTCACTGCCGGCCACCCGCACCTTCTCCATGACGGCGAACGGCGTGGCACGCCCGGTGCGCCCCACGCTCACGACGATGTCGAGCAGCTTCGTGTTCACTTGTTCCGGCGGGTACTTATAGGCAATTGCCCAGCGCGGCGCGCGGCTGGTGGCGCCGAGCTCATCGTGCAGCTCGAGCTCATCGACCTTGACGACGATTCCGTCGATCTCGTGCTCGACGCTGCCGCGATGCTCGCCGAAGTATTCGATGAACTCGGATGCCTTGCGTGCGGAATCGACGACGCGATAATGCGTCGAGGTGGGCAGCCCCCAGGTCTTGAGCAGTTCGTACGTGCCCGACTGGCTCGCCACCGGTGGGTTGGCCCAGGCACCGATGCCGTGCACGAGCATCGACAGCCCCTCGAGCCTGCGGTACATGCGGTCGAGTTGCGCCTGGCTCTTGTTCTCGCGAACCTGTCGCAGGCTTCCCGACGCGGCATTGCGGGGGTTGGCAAAAATACGCTCGCCTTCCTCGGCCTGCATGGCGTTGAGCCTACGGAAGGTCTCGACCTCGAAAAAGACCTCGCCGCGCACCTCGACGATCGACGGATGCCCGGTGCCCTTCAGCCGGGTCGGAATCGACTTCACGGAGCGGATGTTGTCGGTCACGTCTTCGCCGACCACACCATCGCCACGGGTCGCGGCGCTGACAAGAACTCCGCTCTCGTAACGCAGGTTGATGGCCAGACCGTCGATCTTCAGTTCGCAGAGATAGTCGACGTGCCGATTCGAATCGCGCTCGGTCTTGGCCGCCCACGCCTCGAACTCCTCAATGGAGAAGACGTTGTCGAGACTGAGCATGCGCTCGGCGTGCGTGACGGGGTCGAACAGCGTCGTCTCGGCCCGACCGCCGACGGTCTGGGTGGGACTGTCCTGACTCTGCAGTTCGGGGAAGAGCCGCTCGAGTTCTTCGAGCCGATGAATGAAGCCGTCGTACTCCTGGTCGGAGTAGATCGCTGCATCTCGGTCGTAGTAGGCGTCACGCGCCGCGAGGATGCGCTCGGTGAGCTCGCCTGCCTGCCCGGCCGCCTGCTCGAGACTCAGTTCTTCGGTTGCCGTCTCATTCGCCACGCACCAAGCATAGGCAGAGCCGCCGACATTCACGCGGCTTTTCAGCCGACGGGAACCGCGCTGATCGTGCGATCGATAGTGGTCTGGCCCAGCACGCGCGTGCCGATGTAGATGACGGCTGTCTGGCCGGGCGCGACACCGTTGAGCGGCGTCGTCGGGGTGATCACCAGCTCGCCGTTCTCGACGACGGCAACGGCAGGAACAGGGTCTGCATGGGCGCGAATCTGCACCTCGCAGTCGAAGGCCACATCCGGATGCTCGGGCGCCTGCCCTGCCCAGGTAAAGCGCGAGCCAGCGATCTGCGCGATGTCGAGTGCTTCCTTGGGGCCGACGACCACGGTGTTCGTCACCGGGCGCACCTCGAGCACGAAACGGGGCTTGCCGTCATCGGCGGGCATGCCGATCTGCAGGCCGCGACGCTGGCCGACAGTGAACGCGTGCGCGCCCTCGTGCTCGCCGATCTTGTTTCCCGTACGGTCCAGGATGTCTCCGGTCTCGGCTCCGACGCGCTCGGCGAGCCAGCCGCGGGTGTCGCCATCCGGAATGAAGCAGATGTCGTGCGAATCGGGCTTGCTCGCCACGCTGAAGCCGCGCTCGGCGGCCTCGGCGCGCACCTCGGCCTTGGACGGGGTGGCACCGAGCGGGAACATCGAGTGGGCGATCTGCTCGGCCGTGAGCACGCCGAGCACATAGGACTGGTCTTTGGCCCACGCGCTCGCGCGGTGCAGTTCACGGTTGCCGTCGGCATCCGTCACGATGCTCGCGTAGTGGCCGGTGCAGACGGCATCGAAGCCCAGGTCGAGCGCCTTCTCCAGCAGCGCGGCGAACTTGATCTTCTCGTTGCAGCGCATGCAGGGGTTGGGCGTGCGGCCGGCCGAGTATTCGGCGATGAAGTCGTCGACGACGTCGAGCTTGAAGCGCTCGGAGAAGTCCCACACGTAGTACGGGATGCCGATGAGGTTGGCGGCACGCTGGGCATCCATGGAGTCTTCGATGGTGCAACAGCCGCGACTGCCGGTGCGCAACGTTCCCGGCATCCTGCTGAGCGCCAAGTGCACACCAACCACGTCGTGACCCGCTTCGACGGCGCGCGCCGCCGCCACCGCGGAGTCGACTCCCCCACTCATCGCCGCTAAAACCTTCACCGGTCAAGTGTAAACGCGCACGCACTACGGGATGTCGTTCAGCGTCTTCTCCACGCTGGCGAGCCGGCCCTCGAGGCTGTCGAGCTTCTCGAGCAACTGCTTGTTGACGGCCGTGTTCTGCTCGACGACGGACTTCAGTTCGGATGTTCCTGCCAAGTCGGCAGAACGGCCCTGGGCCCGGTATTTCGCGTTCTCCCTGATTGCCCAGCCCACGATGCCGGCGACGGGCACGAGGACCCAAATAAAACCCCACCACTGCATGTCACTGCCCACTTTCTGTGTCGGATGCGACGGCCGCGACTATCGCGGGCACGTCAAGGGTGAGGTCGAAATCGACGACCTCGAAGTACTTCATGGCCTTGCCGTCGTCGGAGAGCTCGAGATGACCGCTCACGTAGCCCTCCTCCTCCAGCCGTTGCAGATGCATGTACAGCAGCGCCCGCGACATGCCGAGCCGCCGTGCGAGTTCGCTGACGTGCAGCGTCTCGCCGGCCAGCGTGGCGATGATGCGGAAGCGATGCGGGTTGGCGATAGCCGCGAGGCGCGCAATGAGCTGTGTCGCGTTCATTGCACTCCTTCGACTTTCATCTTGCACCTGTAAGTTTTACATTACAGGTGAAAGGCCGCCCGCGCAAGCCAAGCTCAGCGGGCGCCGAGGCGGGTTGTGCGGTCGGCGAGTCCTGCGCGAGAGGCCTGCGCGTAGGCGGCGGGCAGCGCCGCGAGGAAGGCATCGACATCCGCGTCGGTGGTGGTGTGGCCGAGGGTGATGCGCAGGGCGCCGCGCGCATCCGCCTCGCTGCGACCCATCGCCAGCACCACGTGTGACGGTTCGGGTATGCCGGCCTGGCAGGCCGACCCCGTTGACACCGAGACCCCGGATGCGTCGAGCAGGAACAGCAGCGAGTCGCCCTGTGCGCCGGGGAAGGTGAAGTGCGCGTTCATCGGCAGGCGCTCGGCGGCAGGCCCCTCGGCAGCCTCAGGGACCGCGGGGCCGCTGAGGCGGGCGTCCGGTACCGCGGCGTGCACTCCGGCGATCAGGCGATCGCGCAGCCGAGCGAGCCGGTGCGACTCCTGAACGCGGCGAGCGGATGCGTGCTGCGCGGCAACCGCGAATGACACCGCGGCAGCGAGATCCTGCGTTCCCGAACGCACGTCACGCTGCTGCCCGCCCCCGTGCACGAGCGGAACGACGGATGCCTGTCGGCTGAGTACCAGCGCGCCGATGCCCACGGGGCCGCCGATCTTATGCGCGGAGACGCTCAGCGCGACCAGTCCGGCCGTGCCGCTGCCGGTGTGGGCGCGCAGTTCGGCGAAGTCAATGGCGAGGTGCCCATATGCGGCCACCGCATCGACGTGCATCGGAACCCCGTGCTCGGCCGCGAGCGCGGCGAGCGACGCGACCGACTGGATCGTGCCCACCTCGTTGTTGGCCCACAGCAGGGTGAGCAGAGCGATCGAGGCAGGGTCGTTCTCGAGCGCGGCCCTCGCCACGTCGAGACGGATGCGCGCCTCGGCGTCAAGCGGCAGCCATTCGGCCGCCGCGTTCTCGGCACCGACGAGCCATTCGACCGTGTCGATCGTGGCGTGATGCTCGCCGCCGGGAACGAGGATGCGCGGGCGAGGCTTGCGCGCCCAGTACAGGCCCTTGATGGCGAGATTGATGGCCTCGGTACCGCCCGAGGTGAACACCACCTCGATGGGGTCGCAGCCGAGCGAGGCCGCGACGCTCTCGCGAGCCTCCTCGAGCATCCGCTTCGCCTGCTGCCCCTGGCTGTGAATCGAGGAGGGGTTGCCGACCACGGCCATCGCCTCGGCATAGGCCGCGATGGCCTCGGGCAGCATCGGTGTCGTCGCTGCGTGATCGAGATAGACCTGCACTCAATTACTCTAGATCGCATGACGAGCGTCGACCCCCTCAAGAATCTCGGCGTGAAGCTCACCCAGCGCGGCGGCGAGTTGCGCGTGTTCTCGGCGAATGCGGATGCCATGGAGATCTGCATCTTCGACGATGACGACCCCAATTGGCTGGTCAAGACCGTTCCGATGACCCGCGACGACGCCAATGTGTGGACCGGCCGCTCCCGCACGCTCTCCCCCGGCCGCCGATATTCGATTCGGGCCTCCGGGCCGAAGGCTCCCCGCAATTCCTTCAATTCCGAGACGCTGCTGCTCGACCCGTACACCCGCGGCCTCACGCGCAACCGCTCGGGCGACTGGATCTCGGTGGTGGTCGAGGACGGATTCGACTGGGGCGACTCCGCCAAGCCCCATACCCCACTCGACCGGACGGTCATCTACGAGGCGCATGTCAAGGGCGTCAGCAAGCTCAACCCCGCCGTGCCCGAAGAACTGCGCGGAACCTATGCGGGGCTCGCGCATGAGTCCACCATCGCCTACCTGAAAGATCTCGGTGTTACGGCCGTGGAGCTGCTGCCCGTGCACGCCTTCGTGTCCGAGCAGCGTCTCGTGCAGCAGGGGCTCACCAACTATTGGGGATACAACACCCTCGCCTTCTTCGCCCCGCATGCCGCGTACGCCTCCCGCAGCGCCCAGGCTGCGGGTCCGGAAGCCGTGCTGCGTGAGTTCAAGGGCATGGTCAAGCTGCTGCACGAGGCCGGGCTCGAGGTGATTCTCGATGTGGTCTACAACCACACCTCCGAGGAGGGCCTGGGCGGACCGCGCTCGAGCCTGCGCGGCATCGACAACTCCACGTATTACCGCCAGGACGACACCGGTGCGTACATCGATACGACCGGATGCGGCAACACCCTCGACTTTTCAAACGACGTTCCGAGACGGCTGGTTCTCGACTCGCTGCGCTACTGGGCCAACGAGGTGAAGATCGACGGCTTCCGCTTCGACCTGGCGACCACGCTGGCGAGGGGTGAGAACGCCGAGTACTCGCGCGAGCATCCGCTCATCGCAGGCATTCTGAGCGACCCCGAACTGGCAGGCGTGAAGACCATCGCAGAACCGTGGGACGTGGGACTCGGAGGCTGGCAGACCGGCAACTTCGCCGACGGCTTCTCGGAGTGGAACGACCGCTACCGCGACAGGGTGCGCTCGTTCTGGCTGGGGGATATCGCGCAGGCGCGCGCGACCGGCGCCGCGCCCACCGGCATCGGCGGCTTCGCCACCCGGCTGGCGGGCTCCTCGAACACCTTCTCGCCGGAACGCGGACCGCTCGCATCCGTGAACTTCATCACGGCGCACGACGGCTTCACCATGGCCGACCTGGCCGCATACGACACGAAACACAATCTGGGCAACGGCGAGAACAACCGCGACGGCACCGACAACAACCACTCGTTCAATCACGGAGTCGAAGGCCCCACCGCCGATGAAGGCGTGCTGAAGACACGCCGCAAGGCCATGCGCAACCTGATGGCGACGCTGCTCTTGTCGGCCGGCATGCCCATGATCACGGCCGGTGACGAGTTCGGGCGCAGCCAACGCGGCAACAACAACGCTTACTGTCACGACAGCGAGCTCACGTGGATGAGCTGGCTTCTCGGCCGGGAGCAGACCGAACTGCGCAACACCACGCGACGGCTGCTTGAGCTTCGACGGGAAAACCCCGCCCTGCGACCGAGCCGATACGCGGTGGCCGGCGAGGTCATCGAGAACGCCAGCCACATGAACTGGTTCGACGGCGGCGGCAACCTGATGGATGACGAGGACTGGAACTCCCCCGAGAACCGCACGCTGCAATACCTCGTGGCGAGCACGCCTGAGCATGAGGCCTCCAACCAGGTTCTGCTCATCGTGCACGGTGTCGAGGACGACGTGACGGTCTCGCTGCCCGTGCACGAGGGCGTGCAGTCGTACACGCTGCTGTGGGACAGCACCACCGAGGTGCCGATCGACGAGGATGCGACGCCGTGCGAGCCGGGCGCATCCCGTTCCGTCGCCGGCACCTCCATGCAGCTCTACCGCGCCAACGGCGCCTGAGCGGCCGCGGGCAGGCCCTCTTGCGCCTACCCGATTCGGGCACCATCAGAGTCGCCTCCTGCGCCTATCGCGGTCTGTCGATGGTGCGGCGGCGGATGCGATCACGCACGTACCAAATGCTGGCGAGAGCCACGATCACAAGCGGCAGCAGTTCCGGCGCAAGTATGAAAGCGCCAAAGATGATGTCGAACATTTCGAACCCCACAAGTTCTCTGCGCTCTGAAATCGTGGCTCGGCCTGGCACCCCCTGAGCGATCGACAAAGCTACGCGGAGTGATGATCGAGACCGATCTGGGTCCAGAAGGCGAGCTCCTCAGCCGTCTCGAGATGCAGGCCGGACACGGTGATCCATCCGGGTCCCATCGGGCGGTCGGCACCCATGATGGAGTCTCGCGCTCCGGGGTGCTGAAGGAGCTCGTCATGCCGGCTCGGATCGATACGCACGAGCAGGTCGCCATCGCGCCGGGCCGCGACCAGCATCCTGTTATCGACCATGAAGGAGAGTCCGCCGAACATGTTCACTTCTCGCACGTCACGGCCGGCGAGAAGGGTTCGAAGCCGCTCTGCAAGAGCGTCGTGTCGCTTGGCCATCAGAGTCCCTTCCGCGGCGAATAGCGATCAGCCACGGGCGAGGCGAGCCTCGGGAATGGTGGGCTCGAACAGCTCGATCGGGTTACCGGACGGGCCCTCGACCAGGATCTGCTTTCCGCCGACGCCGGTGACGATGTCATTGCGAAAGTGCACTCCGGCCTTGCGCAGCGCGTCGACGTCATTGGCTATGTAACGAATGCGTACCGTGGCCATGTGGGGCCTTCTTTCATCCTCATGCACAGACTAGGGCCCCGCCTGCGGCCCGGCAAGGAACTGCTCGCCAGGCAATTCCGAGGATGATTACCGCGTGGCGGCAGCCTTCCGCAGTACAGAAAGCGCATCCGCAAAAGCGCCCAGCGCCTCGTCGGATACTGGCTCCGCGAACCAGGTGCGAAGCCCTTCGTCAAACGCCGGGCCGGCCTGAACGAACGCGTTCATGCCTGAATCGGTCAACTGCACGATCGATGACCGACGGTCGCTTGGATGCTGCTGGCGCAGGCAGAGCCCCCGCTTGACCAGGCGGTCCACTGCCTGGCTGGCGCCACCGACGGTTATCGAAAGCTTCTCGGCGATGTCGTTGACGCGACACGACGGGGTCTCGTCGACGATCGACAACACGTTGAAGGTTCCCAACGACACCCCCGCTTGCTGTTGCAGCAGAGAGTCCAGCGCGTTCCACAGCTCGGTCTCAAACCGCACCAGATCATCAAAGACCGCACGAAGCTCCATGATTTCCTGTCTTCCTTCAGATTTACATTAGTACTAAGTTACTTAGTGCTATTCTAGTTCACGGTGGTCAGAACGTCCACCCAACTCGACTAAGGAGAACCAGATGTCCCAGCAACAGCGCGAAGCACTCGATCAAATGATGCGGGCGAACCCGTTCGATATCGGCGGCGAGCTGCGTGAGCAGCGCCCGGTACTCGAACAGATGCTCACGCACGCCCCCCTACCCAACGACGTCACGACCACCATGGGCGTTCTGGGCGGCGTTCCCGTCGTGACCGTCACCATCGACGGGCAGGAACCCCTCGGTACTGTCCTGTATTTTCACGGTGGCGCCTACGCCATGGGTACGGCCGCGGCATCCGTTGGCCTCGCATCCGACCTGGCCCGCCGGGCACAGATGAAGGTCATCACCGTCGACTACCGTCTGGCTCCGGAGCACCCGTTTCCGGCTGCACCCGACGATGCCCTTGCCGCCTATCGCGCCCTGCTGGAGATCGAGGGCGACCCGTCTCGCATAGCATTGGCGGGCGAATCCGCCGGCGGAAACCTCGCCGTGGTGACCCTTCTGGCCATCAGGGAGGCGGGGCTGCCGCAGCCGTCATCGGCGCTGCTGATGTCCCCGTGGACCGATCTTGAGGGAACCGGAGACAGCAACCGCACGAAGGCCGACCTCGACCCGGCGCTCACCAGCGCCGGCATGCGCACCAGGGCGAACGACTACCTGGCGGGCGCCGACCCGCGCGACGCGCGGGTGAGCCCGATCTACGGGGACCTCAGCGGTCTTCCGCCGCTTCTGATTCAGGCCGGCTCCAACGAGGTGCTGCTGGATGACGCCACACGGCTGGCCGCGCGTGCCGCGTCGGACGAGGTGGCGGTGACCCTCGATGTCGTTCCTCAGGTCTCGCACGTCTTCCAGGCGTTCTCGGCGATGCTCGACGAGGCAGAGGAGGCGCTCACGCGAGCGGGAGCGTTTGTGCGGGGGCACCTACCGAAGGCGTAGGCGACGAGGGCGGTTTCGAGACGACCGCGGGTAAGAGCCCTCGCTCGCAAGCTCGCTCGGTGCTGGGGTCGCGAATCGCTGGCGCGATTCTCCAAGTTCCACCGCGCTCCTCAACCGGCGTAGGCGACGAGGGCGAGCTCGGCGGGGCTGATGAGCAGCGCGTTGCGGGGCACGATGCGCACCGTGTAGCCGAAGGCCCCCGTGTGATCGAGGGGCAACGTACCTCGATACTCGAGCTCGTCCGCCTCGGCCGGGAACTCGCTGCCAGGCACCTGCTGCAGCTCGTGCGTGCGCGCATCCGTGAGCTCGTCACCGCTGCCCGTGCGCCCGTACACGAGCTGCACGCTCACGTCGGAGGGCGTCAACCCGTTCAGGCGCACGCGAGCGTCCACGCGCAATTCCTCGCCGAGCCGGGACTCCGAGTTCGCGTCGACGTGAACGACGGCCACGCCCGGCCAGGCATCGCTCACGCGTGCCTTCCAGGCGGCCAGGTCGCGGGCCGGCTGGTAACCGTCGGCACGTAGCGCGCGCTGCAGTGCGGTGGCGGGCACATAAAAGCGCTCGACGTACTCGCGCACCATACGATCGGCGCTCAGCGCCGGCGACAGTGTGGCGAGCGTATGGCGGATGGCCTGCACCCAGCGTTCGGGCACCCCGTCGGCGTTGCGGTCGTAGAAGCGGGGCACGATCTGGTTCTCGATGAGATCGTAGAGGGCATCCGCCTCGATTGCGTCGCGTTCAGCGCCGTCGCCGTCGCCATCGGCCGAGGCGATCGCCCAGCCGTTCTCGCCGTCGTAGAACTCGTTCCACCAGCCGTCAAGTATCGAGAGATTCAGGCCGCCGTTCAGGGCCGCCTTCATGCCCGAGGTGCCACACGCCTCCAGGGGACGCAGCGGGTTGTTGAGCCAGACATCCGTGCCGGGATAGAGCTGCTGCGCCATCGCGATGTCGTAGTCGGGCAGAAACACCATGCGGGTACGCAGCTCGGGCGTTGCGGCGAACTGCACCATCTGCTGAATGAGCCGCTTGCCCTCCTCGTCGGCCGGATGCGCCTTGCCGGCTATCACCAGCTGCACCGGTCGTTCGGCGTTCAGCAGAATCGCGCGCAGGCGATCCGGATCGTGCAGCATCAGCGTGAGCCGCTTGTACGTCGGCACACGGCGCGCGAATCCGATGGTGAGCACCGCCGGGTCCAGCATCTCGGCGACCCAGCCGGGAGCGATGCCGCCCGGCGCCCGGCGACCGTATGAGGCCGTGACGCGGCGCCGGGCGTCGTCGACCATCTGCTGCCGCATGCGGCCGCGCACCGTCCAGAGGTCACCGTCACTGAGCGCATCCGAGCGCCAGTCGACCGTTGTCGTGTCCGGGTTACCGAAGCGTTCTTCGGCGAGCGCCCGCAGCATCGGGTCGGTCCAGGTGGGAGCATGCACGCCGTTGGTCACCGAATCGATGGGCACCTCGGCCGCATCGAAGCCCGGCCACAGCCCGCCGAACATGCCCCTGGAGACTTCACCGTGCAGTTTGGAGACGCCGTTGGCGTGCTGGCCCAGCCGCAGCCCCATGACCGCCATGTTGAAGACCCCGGCCGATCCGCCCTCGTAGTTCTCCTCCCCCGGCGCCAGCACATCGGCGGCGGAGACGCCGGGCAGCAGATCGCCGGTGAGGTATCGCTCGACAAGCGAGCGGTCGAAACGGTCGATACCGGCGGCGACGGGCGTGTGCGTAGTGAAGACGGTGCTCGCGCGAACGAGCTGCAGGGCCTGGCCGAAGTCGAGCCCCTCGCCAATGAGGCGGGAGATACGCTCCACGCCCTGAAAACCCGCGTGCCCCTCGTTGGTGTGGAAGATCTCGGGGCGCGGGGCGCCGGAGATGGTTGCCCACTCCTCCACCGCCCGCGCGCCGCCGATGCCGAGCAGCAACTCCTGCAGCAGCCGGTGTTCGCCCGTGCCGCCGTAGAGACGATCGGTGACGGCGCGCAGCGTCTCGTCGTTCTCGTCGATATCGGTGTCGAGCAGCAGCAGGCGCACACGGCCCACGGCGGCCTGCAGAATGCGGGCGTGCAGCACGCGGCCGTCGGTCAGGGCAAGCGTGATCAACACGGTGCTGCCGTCGGCCCGCTGCAGCGTCGTCAGCGGCAGTCCGTCGGCCTCAAGCGCGGGATAACTCTCCTCCTGCCAGCCGCTGGCCGAGATGGCCTGCGCAAAGTAGCCCGAACGATAGAACAGCCCGACGCCCACGAGCGGCAGGCCCAGATCGGATGCGCTCTTCAGGTGATCTCCGGCCAGAATCCCCAGCCCACCCGAGTACTGCGGCAGCGCGGCGGCGATGCCGAACTCCGGCGAGAAATAGGCGATGCAGGCCGGGGCGCGCTCGTCGAGCGACTGGTACCAGCGAGGCTGGTCGAGGTAGCCGCGCAGCTCGTCACGCTGCCGGGCGAGCGCGTCGAGATAGTCGCTGTCGCCCGCCAGCTGCTGCAGCCGGTCGGCACTCGCGCCGGCCAGTACCGCTATCGGATCATGGTGCGTCTGCTGCCACAACTCGGGGTCAATCGCCGCGAACAGCTCGCGGGTGGGCTCGTGCCACGACCAGCGCAGATTGCCGGACAATTCCCGCAGCGCGGCAAGCGCCTCAGGCAGCACGGAACGGACGGTAAGTCGACGGATTGCCTTCACCCGCCCAGCCTATGCGAGCGTGCCAACTCGGGCGCAGGGCACTACGGTCGAAGTTGTGGCAAAGACTGGGGAAACTGCACGCACGACGAAGCCGGCCGTGCCGGCACCGGATGCCGCGAGCGCGGCCTTCAGACCGGCGATCGGCCGCATACCGATACTGAACGTGACACCGGCCGTGGAGGGTGGACTCTGGCCCGCGAAGGCCTTCGAAGGCGAGGTGGTGCCGTTTCGTGCGACGGCGTTCCGCGAGGGGCATGACCTCATCGGGGTCACCCTGCTGCTGACGAGCCCGGCAGGCACCACGAGCGAGCACCGCATGTCGCTTGTCACGAAGGGCCTCGATCGCTGGCAGGCCGAGGTGCGGCTTGACGAGCAGGGCACGTGGACGTACCGCGTGCGGGCATACGCCGACGATTTCGCCACCTGGGTGCACGATGCGGGCATCAAGATTGCCGCGGGGATCGACGTGGAGGTCATGTACGCCATCGGTTCGCGGATGCTTGCCACGGCCGCAGTAGACAAGACGCGACCGGCCGCCGAACGGCGGCTGTTCGCGGCGGCCGCGGCGACGCTTGCCGACGCGACCACGCCGCCCGAAACCCGCTTCGCCCTGCTCTCTGACCCAAAACTGCAGCGAGCCGCGGACACTCGCCCGCTTGCGAGCCTCGAATCGTTCTCGGCGAGCCGCAGCATCCTCGTGGAGCGGGACCGCGCCGGCGTCGGCGCCTGGTATGAGTTCTTTCCCCGCTCGGAGGGGGCGAAGAAGAACGCGGACGGCTCGTGGAAGTCGGGCACCTTCCGCACCGCGGCGAAGCGGCTGCCCGCTATCGCCGCCATGGGCTTCGACGTGGTCTATCTGCCGCCGATACATCCGATCGGCACGGCCTTTCGCAAGGGGCCGAACAACACGCTGACCGCCGGCGCCAACGACCCCGGCTCACCGTGGGCCATCGGCTCCACCGACGGCGGCCACGATGCGATTCACCCCGAACTCGGCGGCGAGAAGGACTTCAGGTTCTTCCTCGGCAGGGCGAAGACCGCCGGCCTCGAGGTGGCCATCGACCTGGCTCTGCAGGCCTCGCCCGACCACCCGTGGGTGGCGGCGCATCCGGAATGGTTCACGACGCTGCCCGACGGCTCGATCGCCTACGCGGAAAACCCGCCGAAGAAGTACCAGGACATCTACCCGGTGAACTTCGACAACGACCCCGAAGGCATCCGCGCCGAGGTGCTGCGCATCGTTCGACACTGGATGGCTCTCGGCATCCGCATCTTCCGTGTCGACAACCCGCACACCAAGCCGCTGGACTTCTGGGAGTGGCTGATTCACACGGTGAACGCTGAGCAGCCCGACGTAATTTTCCTGGCCGAGGCGTTCACCCGGCCGGACATCGTGCATTCACTCGCGAAGGTGGGCTTTCAGCAGTCGTACACCTACTTCACCTGGCGCAACACGCGCGAGGAACTCGAGGAGTTTCTCGACTCGCTCGCCCACGAGACGGCTGATTTTCTGCGCCCGAACCTGTTCGTGAACACCCCGGATATTCTCACCGAGTACCTGCAGTTCGGCGGCCCTGCGGCGTTCTGGATTCGCGCCGCCATCGCCGCAACCGCGGCCCCGATCTGGGGCGTATATTCGGGGTTCGAGCTCTTCGAATCGGTGGCTCGAGCGGGCGCCGAGGAGTACATCGACAACGAGAAGTTCGAGTTCCGCCCCCGCGACTACGCCCGTGCGGAGGCAGAGGGCCGCTCGCTCGCCCCGGCTCTCGCGCTGCTGAACCGCATCAGGCGTGAGCATCCGGCGCTGCGGCAGTTGCGCAACCTGCACGTGCACGACAGCGACGATACGTCGATTCTCGTCTACAGCAAGTATCTCGACGGCGCGTTCACGGCGGACGGCGAGGCGGATGCGATCATCGTCGTCGCGAACGTCGACCCGCATTCCGTGCGCGAGACGATCGTGCATCTCGATGTCGAGCAATTCGGCATCCGGGCCGGCGCGACATTCGAGGTCGAGGACCTGGTGACGGGCGCCGTCTGGATCTGGGGCGCTGACAACTACGTTCGGCTGGATGCCTTCGGCGAGCCGGTGCATATTCTTCACGTTCGACAGAGCCCCTCTCTCTCCAGGAAGGCAGAGCAATGACCGTCATTCCCGAGGGCCACGCCGCCCTCGCCCTGCCAGAGCTCGATGACGGGATGCTGGCCGCGGTTGCCGCCGGCGCCCACCACGACCCGCACGCGGTGCTCGGCCAGCATCTCGTTGCCGCGGCTGGCGTGGCCGACCCTGTGACGGTCATCCGTGCGCTGCGCCCGCTCGCCTCCGAGGTGACGGCGGTGCTCGCCACTGGCGCCCGCATCGAGCTCAGTCATCTGGCTCACGGAATTTGGCAGGGGTTCAGCCTGCTCGGCCTGCAGGACTACCTCATCGAGGCGCGCTACCCGGATGCCCCGGCGTGGCTCGACGACGATCCATACCGCTACTCCCCCACGATCGGCGAACTCGATCTGCACCTCATCGGTGAGGGCCGGCACGAGCAGCTCTGGAGCGCTCTCGGCGCGCACATCATCGAGCACACCGGCATCGAGAAGGCGACGAGCGGCACGGCGTTCACCGTGTGGGCCCCGCATGCCCGTGCCGTGCGCGTGATAGGCGACCACAACGGCTGGGACGGCACCAAGCACGCTATGCGCTCCATGGGGCCCACGGGCGTATGGGAGCTGTTCGTGCCCGGCCTCACCGCGGGTACATACAAGTTCGAGCTGCTCGGCCAGAATGGCGAATGGGTGCGCAGAGCCGACCCGATGGCCCGATTCACGGAGGTGCCGCCGGCCACCGCATCCGTCATCGGCTCCAGCAGCTACGAATGGGCGGATGCCGCGTGGCTGGCCGCCCGCGCCTCGAACGACCCGCACGACGGCCCCCTGAGCGTCTACGAGGTGCACCTCGGCAGCTGGCGGCCGGGGCTCGGCTACCGGGAGGCCGCCGACCACCTCATTGAGTACGTGGGCGAGCTCGGGTACACGCACGTGGAGTTCCTGCCCCTGGCGGAGCATCCGTTCGGCGGTTCCTGGGGCTACCAGGTGACCGGCTACTACGCACCGACGAGCCGCTTCGGGCATCCGGACGACCTGCGCTATCTCATCGACCGGCTGCACCAGGCCGGCATCGGCGTGATCATGGACTGGGTTCCCGGCCACTTTCCCAAGGACGAGTGGGCGCTGGGCCGCTTCGACGGCCAGGCGCTGTATGAACACGCGGACCCGCGCCGCGGCGAGCACCAGGACTGGGGCACATACGTCTTCGACTTCGGCCAGAGCCAAGTGCGCAACTTTCTCGTCGCCAACGCCCTGTACTGGCTGGAGGAATTCCATGTCGACGGTCTGCGCGTCGACGCCGTGGCATCCATGCTCTACCTGGACTACTCGCGCGAAGACGGCCAGTGGGAACCGAACATCCACGGCGGGCGCGAGAACCTCGAGGCCATCGCGCTGCTGCAGGAGGTGACGGCCACCGCGTACAAGCGCAACCCCGGCACCCTCATGATCGCCGAGGAGTCCACGAGCTGGCCCGGCGTGACGGCGCCCACCTCAAGCGGCGGGCTCGGATTCGGCATCAAGTGGAACATGGGCTGGATGCACGATTCGCTGCAGTACATGCAGGAAGACCCGATGTACCGCGCCTACCACCACAGCGAGATCACCTTCTCGTTCGTCTATGCGTTCAGCGAGAACTTCATGCTGCCGATCAGCCACGACGAGGTCGTGCACGGCAAGGGCTCCCTGCTGGGCAAGATGCCGGGAGATCACTGGCAGCAGCTGGCAAATGTGCGCGTCTATCTCGCCTTCATGTGGGCGCACCCCGGCAAGCAACTGCTGTTCATGGGTCAGGAATTCGGCCAGCCCAGCGAGTGGAGCGAGGAACGCGGGCTGGACTGGTGGATTCTCGACCAGCCGGCGCATCGCGGCCTCTTCGAGCTCGTCGCACAGCTGAACCGGGTCTACCGCGACACTCCCGCGCTCTGGGCACGGGACAACGAGCCCGGCGGCTTCGAGTGGATCGACGGCGGCGATGCGCAACGCAACGTTGTCTCGTTCCTGCGCTGGGATCGCGAGGGCAAGCCACTCGTGGCCATCATGAACTTCTCCGGGGTTCCACACGACAACTACCGGGTCGGTCTGCCTTTCGCCGGGCGCTGGGAGGAGGCCCTGAACACGGATGCCGCCGAGTTCGGCGGCTCCGGTGTCGGCAATCTGGGCGGGGTCACGGCAAGCGCGGAACCGTGGGGCTCACGGCCGGCATCCGCCGAGCTGACGCTGCCACCGCTCGGAGCACTCTGGCTGCGCCCGGTACGGTAACCCCGGCGCGGTGACCGGCGACGGTAGCGACTATGGCGTGCGCGACGCGGTCTGCGCCGCCAGCCACTGCGAGAACGTTGTCTGCCCGACCGAGTGCTCGATCACGAGCGCGCCACCGGAGCGCCAGAGCTTACCGAGTTCGCCGGGCATGCGCAGCGGTGCGATCAGCGCACGGGAGCCGACGGCGTGCTTCCACAGCACCGCCATGTCGCGCATGCCGAGCACCTCAGGGCCGCCAACGGTGAACGTCGTGTTGGCCGGTCCGACGCCCTCCGCCGTATCCACGAGGATGCGAGCGACGTCGGCCACGTCGATCGGTTGCAGCCGGATGCCCGAGAAGGCAGGTATCAGCCCGCGGCGGGCGCCCGCCTTGAAGATCGACCCGACGAGGTTGTGAAACTGCGTCGCCCGAACCACGCGCGTCTCCAGCAGCGATTGCCTGTACACGTTCTCCTGAGCCGTCTTGGCCCGGTAGTAGACGTAGTTGGAGCGGTCCACATTCACTATCGACAGCAGCACCGCGCGCTCGATTCCCCAGCGGGCCGCCGCATGCATCAGATTAAGGGCACCGACCGTGAAGACTTCCCGCGACGAGCGGGACATGCCGTTCGTGGTGTCGATGAGCACGTCGACACCCTCGAGCGCCTCGTCGAATCCGGATGCCGCAACCAGGTCGACCGCATAATATTCGGCGCCATCGAGCCGAGCCTCGCTCCCCTCGGCGGGAACGCGACGACTGGCGACGACGACCTGGTGGCCACGGCTCAATGCCTCGGTGACGACTGCGCGTCCGGCCAGTCCTGTTCCTCCGACGACAAGAACACGTGACACCTGTGGGACTCCCTGCGGGCGACGAACGGATTAGTAGAGCAGCGCCGCCAGCCTAGACCGGGCCTTGGCCACCCGAGGGTCATCCACACCGGCGATCTCGAAATAATCCAGCAGGCGCACGCGAACGGCGTCCTTCGCGTCTTTGTCGAGCTTCGGGAACAGGTCGAGCAGGCGACCGAACGCATCCTCGAGGTGGCCGCCCGAGACATCGAGGTCGGCAACGAGCAATTGCGCCTGCGGATCGCTCGGCGCCTCGGCGGCGGCGGCACGAATCTGCGCGGCCGCCGTACCCTTCAGCCGGGCCAGCAGCCCCACCTGGGCAAGCCCCGCAACCGCCATGGTGTCACGGGGATCCTGGGCGATGGCCGTCTTGTATTCCTCGATGGCCGTGTCGTAGTCGCCCTGCTCGATGGCCGCATACGCCTCGGCGTGGTGCGGTGGCAGCGGCGTCGGCGTCTCTTCCGCCGGTTCTGCGGATGCCTCGGTGCCGGCATCCGGAGACCCCTCGACAACCGCCGCGCCGGTGACGCCGTTCTGGGCGGCCAGCTGAAGCGCCTGATCGAAGACCTCACGCAGCTGCTGCTCGTCAACCGTGCCGCTGAACAGGGCGACCGGGCGGCCTCCGATGAGGGCCGCGACGGTGGGAACGGCCTGCGTCTGGAAGGCCTGCGTGAGCTGCGGATTGGCATCGGCGTCGACGCGCACAAGCACGAGACGCCCCGCGTACTCGGTCACCACACGCTGGAGGGTCACCGAGAACTGCGTACCGGGTTCACTTCTCGGCGAGTACAACTCCACGATGAGTGGAACCGTCATCGACAGGTCGAGAAAATCGTTGAACGTGGCGTCGGTCGCCTCGAAAACCAGACCGGGAAGCGGAACCGTTGTCGACGGTGCCGCGGCTGTGCCCGATGCCGGCGCGGCAGCCCTGTTCACGAGGGACGAGAGATCGACGGCTCCGCGCAGGTTGCCGACCGAGGGGGGAACGTTACTCACTATTTCAACTCCGTAGCTGCGATGATGCCCTGGCTAAAGCCGAGCAGCGTGATCTTCTTGGTCGATCCGGCCGGCGGAACGTAGAACATGAGCTGATAACCGTATGTCGATACGAAACCGGTCTTGCTGGTGGTCTTTCCGGTCAACGCAGCCGCCGTCTCACCACCGTTCACCTCGGCCCCGGATTCGACCACCTTGAGCGTTTCGCTCTCGGTGAGTTCAACGGTCACTATGGCTCCCGAATCGTTGGTGGCCAGCGCGATGGGCGGTGCCGTGCCGACAGCACTACTGAAGGTCAGCGAGGCCGTCTTGGACAGGGCCGCCTTCTTCTTGGCCTTGTATGCGGCACCGACATCGACGGCGAGCAGGTCTTTCTTCTCGTCGAACAACGGTGCGTATTTGCTCTTGTCCCCGTTCGTCAGGATGTCTTCATAAGCACTGGCGATCTGGGCCGGTGGCATGAGCAGGAATTTCGAGTCCGGCTGCACGAGAGGCGTTCCGATGCTGGCCGGGGCAAGGTCCTGCAGCGAGGTGTGCGGTTCCAGCGTTATTGCGTAGTTCACCAGGTAGTTCTCTCGCGGCGTTTGCTGCACGAGCACGAGGGCGATGGGCGCTTGCTTCGCGTCTCCCGTGTTCTGAACCACGGCTTCCACCACACGCGGCCAGGTCTTCGCATCCGTCGCCTGCGGAAGTGAGACTTCAAGCGGGCCGGCCGGAATGGCGGCGGGAGCAGGAATCTTCGAATTCTTGGCGCGTGCGGCGTAATTCGCGGTGCGCAGCGCGAGGGCGGGGCCTGCGAATCGACTGGCCAGGTCTGCAGACTTCAGGTTGGAATCCGTGGTGGCCGCGAGGGTGGAGACCTTTGCGACGATCTTCTGCAGTTGCGGCACGGTGACCACCGGCAACGGTGCGTTCTTACCGAGTGATGCAGCATCCGTGTTCAGCGCGGTCGGCGTCGCGACCGGCGTCGAACCGGCGGAGAAATCGGGCCAGTAATCGGCTGAACACCCCGAGAGCAGCAGCGCCGTGAGCCCGAGAGTCGAGAACGCCGCAACCATTCTCCGCCGAGGGCGCGGCCGTGAACGCCGGCCTCGACGGCTGGACTCCGTGACCTTGCTCGGCCGATACTTCGGGGCCTTGGGCAGTTTGGGCATCTTGGGGCCGCTCGATCGACGCGGGCCGCGCGAGCGACGAATGTTGTTCAGTCCGAGAAACAGCAGCACAAAGCCGAGGAGGAGCACGAGAACGCCGCCCGCGATCAGCGGGCCGGCCCACGGCGTTGCCGTGTCGACGGGCCAGCGGATGCGCACCCTGTCGGGCGCGGGTGCCGTTCCGTCGCTGGCGATGATGACGCTCACGTCGTCGGGGATGTTCATGCGCGTGACCGCGGCATCCGTGCCCGTGTATTCCTCCAGCCAGAGGTCGGATCCCGCCGGATTCGGTGCGGGCGTGGCCGCGGCCTCACTCGGCGCGGGCGTCGACGTCGCTGGCGCGGTGCTCGTCGATGCTGTGCTGGCCGGCGGTGAGCTGGTGGGTGTCGTACTGGTCGGATCGGGCGTCGAGTTGTCGCCGGGCGTCGAGTTCTGCGCCTTCGGCTTGACCAGCTTGGAGCTCAGCACGTTGTCTGCCGCGTTGTATGTGAGGTTCGCGTAGGGCTGATCGCCCAGCCAGGCCCGCACGTCATCGGTGCGGCCGTATGCCACGAAGGCCTTCGAAGAGCCGGAAACCGTGAGCGTCTGCTGGTTCGGGTGCGAGTTCAGGACGGAGCCGTCGATGACCGTGAACGGGGCACCGCCGGCAACCGTCGTCTCGACGCTGATGTCGCTGGAAGGCGCCCATACCGTTCGTTGGGCGAGGCCCACACCGATCATGGCTGCCGCGACGACGAACGCCACGATTGCGAGTACGAAACGCACTTGAACCCTTCCTGTGGTGCCATTCCTAGGGGCCGCTCCCGGTTGGCGGGGCGCGGATGCGCGAGGCGAACGATCATCGGAAAACGGTCGCACGGCGAATGGCAACAACAAAGACAGTCAACGATACCGGGCGAGTCTGAGTGCCGCCTAAACGCGGCCTGTATCGACCGTCTGGCGCACCGCGGATGCGGCGGAGGGTGCTGGCGACTAAAATCGTCTCAGACTTGCAGGGCTGATCCCCGCCTGCACACCCAGGAACCGGGAGAAACAGTGGCTACCGACGACGCAGAGTTCACGCAGGTATTCCGAGGCTATGACAAAGACGAGGTCGAGAGGGCCGTTCAGGACCTTCGTCGCGAGTTGATCAAGGCGAACACGCAGAGCGCCGATTCGAGCAAAGAGATCAAACGACTTTCCGCGCGTATCGATGAACTCAACGCGGAGATCGAAGAGGTCGGCAGCCCGACCTTCTCCGGTCTGGGCACGAAACTCGAGAACACCCTGCGCGTAGCCGAGGAGCAATCGACACGCCTGATCGCCCAGGCCGACATCGACGCCGAGAAGCTGCGCGGTTCTGTGACAGCCGAGATCGAGAAGATCCGCGAGACCGCCGCGCAACAGGCCAGGCGTGCGCTCTCCGACGCCCAGGCGCGCGCCGAGACCACCCTCGAAGACGCTCGCATCGAGGCGCACGAGATTCTCGTCAAGGCACAGAACGAGAAGGAAACGCTGGTTCAGGATGCCTTGCGCGAGGCGGCGGCGATTCGCGGTGCGGTAGCCACGGAGGCTGCGGAGTTGCGAGCGACGAGCAAGAGGGAGGCCGCCGCCCTGCGCGCCGATGCGGAGCGCGAGGCGGCTGAGATGACGGTAGTGGCTGCCCGAACGGCCGCCTCCGCGCGCGACGAGGCAGAGGGGCTCTCTCGCGAAACGGAAGAGACGCGCGCGCGCGTCGCACGTGAACTGGCGCAGCAGCGCTCGGAATGGACACACGAATCCGAACAGGCCCGCATCGCTCTCGCGAGCGAACAGGAGCAGAGTCGGCACGATCTGGCCGCCGAGACCGAGCAGACCCGGCTCGATCTGGCCAAACATGCCGAACAGACTCGAATCGACCTGGCCGCCGAATCGGCGCAGACACGCGCCGATCTCGCCGGTGAGATCGCTCAGGCCCGAGCCGACCTCGCCAATGAGACCGAACAGGCCCGGGCGGCCCTGGCCGCCGAACGCGAACAGAATGCCGCGGCGCTTGCCACCGAGACCGAGCAGGGCCGAGCGACGGCAACGGCTGAGGCCGAGCAGCTGCGCGCCGATCTGGCGAAAGAGGCCGAACAGGCCCGAGCCGAGCTCACGCAGGAGATCGACACGGCGCGAGCAGAGTTTGTTCGCTCCAGCGAACAGGCCAGGATCGACCTGGAGGCCGAGCTCTCGTCGATGCGCACGGTGGCATATGACGACGTTGACAAGCGCACTCGCGAGATCGAGCAGGCCAGGATCGACCTCGACATCGAACTCAAGTCGCGCCGGGACGAGGCCGAGAAGGAGCACCTCGCCCGACACCAGGAGGCCGTGTCCCAGACGCAGAAATACCTCGATGACGCCAACGAGCAGTTGTCCGCGGCCACGAGCCACGCCGCCGAGAAGCGGACAGAGGCTGACAGCGTCGAGGAGGCTGCCCGTGCCGAGGTCAAAGCGGCGCGCGCCCAGGCGCAGTCTGAAGCATCCGAGATCGTCGCACTGGCGCAGGAGCGCGCCGACGCCCTGATCGAAGAGGCCGAACAGCGAACGCGAACCCTCGTGGCGGATGCCGAAGATCGGCTCTCACAGATTAGGATCGAGCGAGATGCCGTTGCCGGCTATTTCGAATCCCTGCGCGGGGTATTGACGCAGGCGGAGAAGGCGACTGCAGAACCGAGCTGACGTTCGACTTCACCGGGGGACGGGGAACACTATGAAGATTCAGAACGCATTTCGTCTGGGCCTGGTTGGCACGCTGGGGGTCGGGCTCGGCTTTCTGATCCTGACCTCGATCGTCAGCCTCACGACGATCATCACCTACATCGGCGCGGCGCTGTTCATCTCACTGGGCCTTGACCCTGCCATCACGCTGCTGGAGAAGCTCCGCTTTCCGCGCTGGGCGGCGATCCTCACCGTGCTCGTCGTCGTTCTCGCGGCATTCGTCGGGGTGCTGCTGGCCATCGTGCCCATCATCACCACACAGATCGGCGAACTGGTCCGCCAGATTCCCGGCATCGTCGACACGGTTCAGAAGCAGGACTGGATCGGGGCGCTGAACCACCAATTCGGCAAGGAGAACGTCGACTCCGTCATCAACAGCATCACCGCCTTCGTGACAGACCCCTCGAAGATCTCCGGGCTGGCCAGCGGAGTGCTCGCCGTCGGCTTCTCGATCGTCAGCGGGGCGTTCGGTGGTCTCATCATCGTGATCCTCACCATCTACTTCACGGCGTCGCTGCCGTCGATCAAACGTGGCATGTACCAGTTGGTACCGGCATCCAAGCGCGCGCGTTTCGCGGACATCAGCGAACAGATCACCCAGTCGGTGGGGCGCTACGTGATGGGCCAAGTGGCGCTGGCACTCTGCAATGGTGTGCTCAGCTTCATCTTCCTGACGATCATCGGGGCGCCGTTCACGGCCGTGCTCGCCGTCGTGGCGTTCCTGTTCTCGTTGATCCCTCTCGTCGGCACGCTTTCCGGTTCGGTGATCATCGTGCTGACCTGTCTGATTCCCGGTGTCGGTTCCTCTCCGCTCACCGCTCTGGTCGCCGCGATCTACTACATCATCTACATGCAGGTCGAGGCATACGTGCTCAGCCCGAACATCATGAATCGCGCAGTGTCCGTTCCCGGCGCCATCGTCGTGATCGCCGCGCTGGCCGGTGGCTCCCTGCTGGGAATTCTCGGCGCACTCATCGCCATCCCTGTCGCCGCCTCCATCCTGTTGATCATCAAGCAGGTGGTCATTCCCCGACAGAATGAGTTGTAGGCACGCCGCTAGGCGGTGATCTCTGTCGGCAGCGGCAGCGCCGCGGGATTGACGGCAGCCACGATCTCCGTGAGCACCCGTCGGGTCTGCGTCTCCCCCACCCAGAGATGACGGCCGCCCGCCACCGCTATCAGCGTGGCACCGGGCACCACGGAGAAGCGTTCGGCGGCCTCTGCGGGCCGCAGGTAGTCGTCGTGCTCCGGTATCAGCGCGATGAGCGGGCGCGGATCATTCGCCCAGGACTCGAGGTCGGCATCCGTGGTTCTGTGTAACGGAGGTGAGAGCAGGATCACTCCGTCGACGGGCTGCTTTCTGCCGTATTTGAGGGCGAGTTCCGTGCCGAACGACCAGCCGAGCAGCCACGGGTGCGGCAGGCCGCGCTCCTGCACGAATCGCATGGCCGCGTCAACATCGAGGCGCTCGTCGACACCGTCACCGAAGCGACCCTCACTGGTGCCGCGCGGCGAATGCGTTCCGCGGGAGTTGAAACGCAGCACCGCCAGGTTGGCCAGCGCCGGAAGACGATTGGCCGCCTTGCGCAGAATATGCGAATCCATGAACCCGCCGCCCGTGGGCAGCGGGTGCAGCGTCACGAGCGTCGCCACCGGTTCGCCGGATTGCGGCAGGGCAAGCTCGCCGACCAGCCGCAGGCCGTCGCTGGTGTGCAACTCGATGTCTTCACGGCGCGCGGGCAACTCGATGCCGCCACGAATCTCCACGGGATCGCTCGAGCCGAGTGTCTCTGTCACGTGGGGGGCTCCCTACCCGATCTTCCAACAGTGCGTGTGCCAGTGCCGCCTGGCGGCGAGATCGGCAGCGTCGCCGAGCACTCCATCCGCCCGCCAGATCACGAGGTGTGCGCCGCCCGGTGTGATCTCGAGGCCGCAGCCCGGGCAGACATAGGTCTTGACGGCCTTCACGGCCGAGACCGGCTGCACATTCCACGAGACGCCACGCCGGGTTTCGACTCGACGCCAGCCGGTCGTCATGCTCGAGAATTCGAGTTCGCCCTCGTCGGCCGAAGACGATCGACGCCCCCGGGGTCGGTTACTGCGTGGCATGAATACCAGTCTAGATCGACGGATGCCCGCCCCTCACGCGCTCCCGAAGCCCTGCGCCAGGCGTGCCTCCTCGGCGTCCAGCAGCTCCTGGGCACGCCACAGCACCCGTGAGGGATAGCTGCCCCTGCTGCGTGCATCCAGAAGAGCGGCACGCTCAGCGGCTATCACACGGCTTCTCAGCGCACGGTACTGGTAATGCGGGCCAGACTCCGGATCGTCCACTTCCGCTCGCTCAGCGCGCTCCCACGCCGCCGCGCTACGCAACAGCGTGTCCTGCTTCACACGCTCGATCACATCGGCATCGGCCTTCTCCCCGTCGTTCTCGGGAATCTCCGTCTCCAGGGCTGCGAGACCCGACTCGCTCATCTCATCAATCAGTTGCGCCAGCGAGCGCCGATCCGCGGCAATGTCCGAACCGCGGATACCGAGTCGACGAATGAGCCACGGCAGCGTTCCGCCCTGCAGGATCAGTGTGACGATCGCAACGGTGAACGCGATGAGGATGAGCTGCGGCCGATACGGCGTATCGCCGTCGAGGGATTGAGCCGCGGCAACGGTGACCACCCCACGCATGCCGGCCCAGCTGAGCACGACGGCGCCTCTCCAGTTCGCCGGATCGGAGACGATGTCCTGAAGATCGGCCTCCCGGCGATCGAAGAACCGCAGCATACGGCTCCAGCGACGTGCTCCCTTCTCGCCCTTCGGCTGCGGTCTGCCACGAAGCTCATCGAGTCTGGAGGCTATGCGACCGCCCGACTCCGTCACTCGCTTCTGCGTGCGCGCCATTCTCCACTCCAGCGGCACGACGAAGATAACCCGGATCACCAGGATGACGGCACAGAGCAGCAGCGCGATGACAACCGACTGCAGCAATCCGAATTCGTTGTCGGGAACATTGCCGACGATGGTTCGCAACTGAAGCCCCATGAGAAGGAAGACGCCGTTTTCCAACAGGAACTGCACGGTTCGCCAATTGAGCTTCTCGCTCAGACGCGTCTGCACCGAGAAGGAACTTGCGGCGTGATGCCCGGAGTAGATACCCGCAACGACGACGGCCAGCACACCGGATGCTCCGAGCTCCTCCGTGGGAATGTACGCGATGAAAGGCACGGCGAACGAGATGGCCGTATCGAGCACCGAGTCACGCAGCCTGGAGCGCACGCGCACCGTCAC
Organism: Leifsonia sp. Root112D2; assembly: GCF_001424905.1. Lineage (NCBI taxonomy): Bacteria > Bacillati > Actinomycetota > Actinomycetes > Micrococcales > Microbacteriaceae > Leifsonia > Leifsonia sp. Root112D2. The sequence goes on along the minus strand of NZ_LMCU01000001.1, from coordinate 2,368,917 downwards.
GAAACCGACCAGGAGTCCCATCACGATGGCCACCGCCACCGAGAAGGCGAAGTTGCCGGCCACGTTCCACAGGCTGATTCCCGCCCCGGTCGCGCCGATCGCCGCCTTGAGCAGCACGAGTGCCGACGCATCGTTGACGAGTCCCTCGCCCTCGAGCATCGTTACGAGCCGGGTGGGCAGTCCGAGACGTTTGGCGATGGATGTCGCTGCCACGGCATCCGTTGGACTCACTATCGCCCCCAGCGCGATGGCCGCGCCGAGATCGAGGCCGTGCAGCAGTGTGAACAGCAGCAAGCCCACCGCGAAGGAGGTGACGATCACCAGGATCACGGAGAGCACCGAGATCTGCCCCAGGTTTCGACGCAGATCGACGACGGGAACCTGAATGGCCGCGGAATACAGCAACGGCGGCAGCACGGCCGAGAGGATCACCCAGGACGGCACTGCGAACGGCAGCGGCACGCCGGGGATGAACGAGAACGCGATGCCGACGACGACCAGCACGAGCGGTGCAGCGATCCCGAGCTGTTTCGCGAACGCCGCGACGGCGACGATCGTGACAATCGCCACAACCCCGATCAGGGCGAATTCCATGCGAACAGCTTAGGGGTGTCGGCCGATCACGCCGTCAGCACGTCACGTAAGTTAGTACGATCCGCCGTAGCTGTTCCAGATGCTGCATGGGGTACCTCGTGCGGCGATATAGCCGAGACCCCAGTTGATCTGGGTTCTCGGATTCGTGGCCCAGTCCGCTCCGGCCGACGCCATCTTTCCCCCGGGATATGCCTGCGGAATACCGTATGGAGCAGTGGAAGGGCTGCTTCCCATCGACGTGTTCATGGCATTCACACGCCAGCCCGACTCCTGGTTCCACAGGGCGACCAGGCAACTGAAATCTTGCTCGCTCCAGCCGCGTGCCAGCACCTGCGTGTGTGCATATGCCTGCGCGGAGCCCGGATTGGGTACGACGTTCGGCAGTGAAATGCCGCCTGATGAATGTGAGGTGGAGGCCTTCGGCGGTGGTGGTGGCGGGGGCGGTTCCTTCACCGAATAGCTGTCGCGCTTCACCGAGGCCGCCTGAACGACCCCCGAGACCACAAAGGTCTGCGCATCCTGACCCGCGAATCGATCTGCCGCATTGAACGTCGGGGAGGCCACTGCGCCGGCGTAGGGGTCGACGACATTCACGAGCAGAAAGCCCATTGCGGCGACGAATGAGAACAGCACCAGCGGAATTCGAGACCGCACATGGGGTCTGCGACGAGACACCCCCACCGGATTTGACGGTGTCAGGGGCACTATCACTCCAGAATGCCTACCCACGATCACAAAACCATAACGGACTTCGCTCGATTCGCCAAGGCAGACCGCCGGGTCTCAGCGAACCGCCAGCATGACTTTCGTGACGCTGTCGAGCAGAAGGTCCACCTGCGCCTCGCGGTAACCGCCACGCTGGGGCTGAAAAACGACCGCGCGGACATCATTGACGTTCAGCGGCTTTCCGTCGTGAAAATAGAGCTTCAGGCGCTCGGCGAAGTCGTCGACCTGCCGGATGCTGTAACCCAGACTGAGGATGCCGGTGTGGCGGAAACGCCGCTTCGCCGGCCGGTCAAGGCGGGCCACGATCTGTCGGGCATCCTCGCGTGCCGTTTCGAGCCATTGGCGTTCGCCCACGCTGCGCTTGGCGAGATCTCGCTCTCGAGACGCGAACGCGTCTTCCAGTCGCTCGAGGGCGACATCCACCTCGGCGGTCGCATAGCCGCCCTTACGCATGCCGAACGCCGTGTGGCGTATGTCGTCACTGCTCAGGGAAACGCGATCGATGCCGTCATAGGCCTGGCGTGCCTTCTGCAGGAAGGCGTCGACCTCATCGACGTTGTAGCCCGGTCGGGATTTGCGGGCGTGGGGAAATGTACTCACGCGATCCATTCTGTCAAAACATTCACCCCAGGATGAGGAAGAGGGCGTACGCCACCGCGGCAGAGGGCAGGATCGAGTCGAGCCTGTCCAGGAAACCGCCGTGGCCGGGCAGCCACGAACTCATGTCTTTGATACCGAGATCACGCTTGATCAGCGACTCCGCAAGATCTCCCATCGTCGCCGTGAAGAGCAACACCGGGCCGAAGATGAATCCGAACCACCACTGCTCCCCCAGCATGAAGGTCGAGAGGATGATGCCGGCGACGATGCTCACCAGCGCGGCCCCTGCGAGGCCCTCCCAGGTCTTCTTGGGGCTGATCGTCGGGGCCATCGGATGCTTGCCGAACAACAGCCCGCTGGCGTACGCGGAAATATCGATCAGGATGACCACCAGCAGGAATGCCAGGGTCCACCATTGACCACCGTCTTCCGCGAGCAAGAGCACCGAGAAGCTGGCGAGGAATGCGACATAGACCTGAATGAATGCTCCTGCACCCAGATCCCTCAGCAGCGCGGGCAAGGGTATGCGGCGCGAGCGCTTCAAGCCTTCCGCCAGCCGCCACAGCCAGACGAGAAGGATGCCGGCGCCCAGCACGGCCAGCTGCCCCTGGGCATGCCAGTAATACGTCGCCGGCACGAGCGCGAGGGACGCGACGACGGTCGGGATACGCGGAACCTGACGCCCGGAGACCTTCAGTGCTCCGGCGAGCTCGAAGGTGGCGAACCCCGCCAACACCATGGCCACGACCATGAAGAGCTCTTTGATCACGATGAGACTGAACAGCATGAGCAGCCCGAGACCCAGGCCGATCAGAATCGCCAGAATGAGGTTGCGCCCCGTGCGCGCCTCGATGCGCTCGTTCGTGGCATCCAATTGAGCACGCCGCACTTGAACCTGACGTTCGATGTCGGCCCGTGTGGCCTTCATCTGTGCACTGAACTCGCTGCGCCCGGGATGCTCACGCCGGGCGCGCTCTCGCTTAGCCGGGGGGTTCGAAGGCTCCCGACCGCCCGAAGAATCCTGTGTCATGGTGGCGGCTGCCTCACACCTCGAGGAGTTCGGCTTCCTTGCGCCGCAGCGCCTCGTCTATCGCGTCGACGTGAGTCTTCGTGACCGCCTCGAGCTCTTTCTCACCGCGCGCCACGTCGTCGTCGCCGACTTCGCTCTTGAGCGCGTCGAGATCATCCTTGGCCTTCCGCCGGATGTTGCGCAGGGACACCTTGGCTTCCTCGCCCTTCGAACGCACGATCTTCACGAACTCGCGGCGGCGTTCCTCGGTAAGTTCAGGCAGGGTGACACGCACGATCTCGCCGTCGTTGCCGACGTTTGCACCCAGGTTCGGAACGTTGACGAGTGCCTTCTCGATCTCCTTGAGCGCCGTCTTGTCGTACGGCGTCACAAGCAGAGTGCGCGCTTCCGGGTTCTGCAGTGACGCGAGCTGGGCAAGCGGCGTCGGCGTGCCGTAGTACTCCACGAGGATCTTCTGGAAGAGCTGGGGGTTCGCGCGGCCGGTACGCACCGTGCCGAAGTCATCCTTCGCCGCTTCCAGGGTCTTGCTCATGCGCTGGGTCGCATCGGAAAGTACATCCGCGATCACGGTCACTCCTTTGGGGATGAGAGGTGGGCAGTGCCCTGGGGGCAAGTCTAGTTGACGCGGTCATTCGACACGCGTGTGCCGAGTTCCTGGCCGAGGATGGCCGCCGTCACGTTTCCGTCGGGCTGCATGCCGAACACCTGCATGGGCATACTGTTGTCCATGCACAGGCTGAAGGCCGTCGAATCCACGACCTTGAGGCCCTGCTGCAGCGCCTCCTGGTAGGTGATGTGGTCGATCTTGACCGCGGTCGGGTCGGTGCGCGGATCGGCCGAGTAGACGCCGTCTACCCCGTTCTTGGCCAGCAGCACGACATCGGCGCCGATCTCGAGCGCCCGCTGGGCCGCAACGGTGTCTGTGGAGAAGTAGGGCAGCCCCGCACCGGCACCGAAGATCACGACTCGCCCCTTCTCCAGATGACGCTCCGCTCGGCGCGGAATGTACGGTTCGGCAACCTGCGTCATCGAGATCGCCGACTGCACGCGCGTGGCCGCGCCGGCCTGCTCGAGAAAATCCTGCAGCGCCAGGGCATTCATGACGGTGCCCAGCATGCCCATGTAGTCGGCCCGGCCGCGGTCCATGCCGCGCTGCGAGAGTTCCGCCCCACGAAAGAAGTTGCCGCCACCGACGACTATCGCTATTTCCACGTCGGTCGCGGCCTGGGCGATCTCACGCGCAAGCGAGCCGACGACATCCGGATTCACGCCGAGGCTGCCACCACCGAACGCCTCACCGGAGAGTTTGAGAAGGACCCTGCGTCGTTTCGAGACTTCTGACATGCGTTCAACGTCCTTTGCGGTTAGGGGCATTTCTAAGGTACTGGGATGAGCGCGTTCGCGCAGAAAAAAGGGGCCCGGATCGCAGTGCGCGATCCGGACCCCTGCACGATGCTTAGGCGCCGACCTTGAAGCGGGCGAAGCCCGACAGGCTCAGCCCCGCCTCGGCGACGACCTTGCCGACGTTGAGCTTGTTGTCCTTGGCGTAGTCCTGCTCGAGCAGGGAAACCTGCTTGAAGTAGGCACCCAGACGGCCCTCGATGATCTTCGGAAGTGCGGCCTCGGGCTTGCCCTCGTTGCGCGAGATCTCCTCGACGATGCGGCGCTCGTTCTCGACCGCTTCGGCAGGAACCTCGTCGCGCGTCAGGTACTCAGGATTGGCGAACGAGATGTGTTGCGCAATGCTGCGTGCGGTCTCTGCGTCGTCTCCGCTGTATCCGACGACCACACCGACCTGCGGGGGCAGATCCTTAGAGGTCTTGTGCAGGTAGATGGCGAAGTGCTCGCCGGAGATGACCGCCAGGCGGCGCAATTCGAACTTCTCACCGATGATCGCGGCCTCACCGTCGATCAGCTCGGCCACGGTGCCCGCGCCGGCCGGGGCCGCGAGGGCCTCGGCCACCGTGGTGGCACCGGCGGCAACTACCGCGTCGAGAACCTTGTCGGCCAGCGCAATGAACTTCTCGCCCTTGGCCACGAAGTCGGTCTCGCAGGCGAGCTCGATCAGAGTGGCGCTTGTTCCGTTCTCCTTCGCGGCGACAAGCCCTTCGCTCGTGGAGCGATCGGCACGCTTCGCGTTGCCCTTCGCACCCTTGAGACGCAGGATCTCGGTGGCCTTCTCGAGGTCACCGTCGGCCTCCTCGAGAGCCTTCTTCGTGTCGACCATGCCCGTGCCGAGCTGCTCGCGCAGGGCCTTGATGTCAGCGATGCTGATGTTTGCCATGTTGGTTGAAAACCTTGTCTTTCGAAGATGTATGTGGTGACCGGGCTACTTGGCCTCGGCGGGCGCGGCCTCTGCCTCGGATGCGGCTTCTGCCTCGGGCGCAACGACGGCCTCGGCCTCGGATGCGACCTCGGCGGAATCCGCCTTGGCCTCGGCGAGGTCGGCGTCTGCGGCCTTCTCGGTCTCAGCGCTGGCCTGCTGCGAGCTGTCGCTCTCGGAAGCCTTGAGCAGCTCTGCCTCCCATTCGGCCATCGGCTCGACGGGTGCATCGGAATCTTCAGGCTTCTGGTGACGCTGGATCAGGCCCTCGGCCGCGGCATCCGCGACAATGCGCGTGAGCAGGCCGACGGAGCGGATGGCGTCGTCGTTACCCGGGATCGGGTACTGCACCTCGTCGGGGTCACAGTTGCTGTCGAGGATCGCGATGACGGGGATGCCGAGCTTGCGAGCCTCGTCGATTGCCAGGTGCTCTTTCTTGGTGTCGACAACCCACAGCGCGCTCGGCGTCTTGGTGAGATTGCGGATACCGCCGAGCGACTTGTGCAGCTTGTCGAGCTCGCGCTTCTTGATCAGCAGTTCCTTCTTGGTGAAACCACTCGTGGTTCCCTCGAAGTCGAGCTCCTCGAGCTCCTTCATGCGGGCAAGACGCTTGGAGACCGTCTGGAAGTTGGTCAGCAGACCACCCAGCCAGCGCTGGTTGACGAACGGCTGGCCGACGCGCTGCGCCTGCTCGGCGATGGCGTTCTGGGCCTGCTTCTTGGTGCCGACGAAGAGAATCGTGCCGCCATGGGCGACCGTCTCCTTGACGTAGTCGTAGGTCTTGTCGATGTAGGCAAGCGACTGCTGCAGGTCGATGATGTGGCTGCCCGAGCGCTCCGTAAGGATGAATCGCTTCATCTTGGGGTTCCAGCGGCGGGTCTGGTGTCCAAAGTGCACGCCGCTGTCGAGCAGCTGGCGAATGGTGACGACGGCCATGGCCGTTCTCCTGTTCCGGTTCTTCTCGGGCGCACCTGAGAAGACCAATCGGTTATCTGTGTGGGATCGGTCGATCCCCACTCCTGGTGCCGTGGCACGCATCCGCCCCGAGGTGAGTCGGGGACCGGAGGATGCGTTGCCGTAAGCAGGCACGCGTAGTCACCCCGGCAAGCGGGGTGCAGCAGAAATCATATCATCCGCGGATGCGCCTCAGGACGAGGTCGTCTGCGGCTTCCGTACGCCCCGCTCGAGCTTGCCCTTGTCTTCCAGTTCGAGCCCATTGACCTCGGGCAGCAGCGCGGCCACGAACCAGAAGGACAGCGCCGCGAAGAGGGCGAATGCCGCGTAGACGAAGCCGAGCCCGACGGCCTGGCTGAAGATCGGGAACAGCAGGGTGACCAGAAAGTTGAAGATCCAGTTGAACGCCGTGGCGATGCCGAGACCCAACCCACGAATCTTGTTCGGGAACACCTCGCCGAGCACCACCCACATGACGGGTCCCCACGTCGCGGCGAAGAAGATGACGAACAGATTCGCGCCGAACAGGGCGATCACGCCCCACGGCTGGGGCAAGCTGATGTTGTTACCGGATCCGGTGGCCTGGGTGAAGGAGATCGCCGCGGCGACGAGTCCGACAAACATGCCGACCGAACCGATCAGCAGCAGCTTCTTGCGGCCGACCTTGTCGACGAAGAAAATGGCGACGAAGGTGAGCACGACGTTGATGACGGCGGTGATCACCGAGGTGACGAACGAGTCGCTTTCACTGAACCCGACAGACCTCCAGAGCGTCGTCGAGTAGTAGAAGATCGCGTTGATGCCGACCAGCTGCTGGAAGGCCGCCATGCCGATACCGATCCAGAGAATCGGCTGCAGTCCGAGCGCCTTACCGCGCAGATCGCGGTAGCTTGCCCGCTTCTCGTTCTCGAGACTTTCCTCAATCTCATCCATGCGCTTCTGGGGGTCGGATGCACCGGTGACGTTGCGGATGACCTCAAGAGCGTCGTCCTTCCGTTTCTTGCGGATGAGGAACTGCGGCGACTCAGGAATGGTCAGGGACAGAATGCCGTAGACGAGTGCGGGGATGACGCCGACGAGGAGCATCCAGCGCCAGGCGGGCAGGCCCCACCACAATTCCTTTGCCGCGCCTCCTGCCGAGCCGGCCAGCGCTGCATCCGAGAGCAGGGCAAGGAAGATACCGAGGGTGATGGCGAGTTGTTGGAGCGAGCTGAGCCCGCCGCGGTACTTCGCAGGCGCGATCTCACCGATGTATGCGGGAGCTATCACCGAAGCGATTCCTATCGCGAGGCCGCCGATGAGCCGCCATGCCATGAGATCCCAGTCGGCGAAGGCGAAGCCGGATCCGATCGAACTGGCGACGAACAACACGGCCGCCAGGAGCATGACGGGCTTGCGCCCCCACGCGTCGGCCAGTTGCCCGGCGAACCAAGCACCTATCGCACAGCCGATGAGCGTGATGGCCACCGTGATACCGACGGCGGCAGATCCAAGATGGAAGTCGGACTTGATTGAGTCGACGGCACCGTTGATGACGGAGGTATCGAATCCGAACAGAAGACCACCGAGGGCAGCCGCCAGAGTGACGCCCAGAACCTTTCCGCGATGCGACGGGGCCGAGCCCTCCCCCGCGCCGTTCGAACCTTGACCTGCATCTGAATTCGACACGTGAGCCCCCTTCGTTTCGTTTTCACGGTACTCCGCGTTCAACGACGAGCAAGGGGTTGCGCGCGCCGTGTCTTCTCCTGCGCTGTCTCCTCCTGCACAGAGTGCCCCGTCACGCGTCGGTGCACCGAACGCCTCACTTCGGCGCACGCTGCCTCGATCGCCGACCACAATCAGGAGCTATGAATGCGTCACGGTTCAGGAGACGGAACGGCCGGCGAACACGCCGAGTGGCGTTGCTCGTCACGGTCGGCCTGTGCGTGACCGGGGCAGCAAGCGCGGCGCACGCAAGCCCTGGGACGAGCTTGCCGACTCCCCGGGCCGACGCCGCCGCCATGGGCGCCGCCGCGCAGGATGCCACAACCGCGTGGGCCTGGCCGCTCACGCCGCCCTGGCGCGTTCTCCGTGGGTTCGAGGCCCCGAAGACGCACTATTCGGCGGGGCATCGTGGAATCGACATGCCCGCGCAGCTCGCCGATGCTATCCATTCCCCCACCTCAAGCACGGTGTATTTTGCCGGAATGGTCGCCGGGCGACCGGTGCTGACGCTGCAGAGCTCAGATGGCCTGCTGCTCAGCTTCGAACCGGTAAAGACCACGCTCGCGAAGGGTGAGCCGGTGGCGCGAGGCGAGGAGGTGGCCCGCGTCGCATCCGGAGGGCACTGCGACCAACGTTGTGTGCACTTCGGGGTGCGACGGGAGGGAGAGTACGTCTCCCCGTTGCTCTTTTTCGGTGGGGTGCCACGGGCGGTGTTGCTGCCGCTGGATTGAGGTATGCGCTGCGAAGAGTGCCGCAGGGGTTGCGCTACACGGGACCTCAGGCGCGCGGATGCGCCAACCGGTAGCTCTCTTTGAGCCGCTCGGTGGAGACGTGCGTGTAGATCTGGGTGGTGCCCAGGTTGGCGTGGCCGAGCATCTCCTGAACGGCACGCAGATCCGCCCCGCCGTCGAGCAGGTGGGTTGCGGCGGTGTGCCGCAGCGCGTGCGGTCCTGACGGACCCGTTCCCGGAACATCCGCCAGCAGCCCTGTCACGAGTTGGTAGACGGTGCGGGAGTTGAGCCGGCGCCCGCGTGCGCCGAGAAACAGGGCGTGCGTGGCATCCGGGCCCCCGAGTGCCGTGGAGCCGTTCCGCGTGCCCTGTCCGGCGGCGAGCGCGGGCCGCCCCAGCCGCACGTAGTCGACTATCGCGGACTGCGCGGGAACGCCGAATGGCACCACTCGTTCCTTGGAGCCCTTGCCGAGCACTCGCACTGTGAGCCGGTCGAGGTCGACGTCGTCGAGATCGAGCCCGGTGAGTTCAGAGACGCGCAGGGCGGAGGCGTATAGCAGCTCGATGATCGCGAGATCGCGCAGTGCGCCCGGGCGGTTTTCGCCAGGCTGCGCGGCGTTCTCGGCGAGTCCGGCCAGCATTGCCGCCATCTGTTCCCGATTGATCACGCGCGGAAGGGTTCGGTCGGGTCGGGGTGCGCGCAGCCGTGATGACACATCGGTGCTGATGCTGCCGGTGCGCGCCAGCCAGGCGCCGAAACTCTTCGCGGATGCGGAGCGACGCGCGAGAGTGGCCTTGGCCAGCCCGTCTTGCGACGCCTGCCACAGCCAGTCCCTCAACAGCTCGAGGTCGAGCTCAGCTGTGGATGCGACGCCGCGTTGCGCCGCGAAGCCGTGCAGCGCCGTCAGGTCGGAGCGATAGGCGCGAACGGTCTGCGGCGAATAGCCACGCTCCGCGGCGAGATGCGACGTAAAGTCGTCTATCGCGCGCCCGATCTCCATTCCTCCAGCATCGCCTCACTGCCCCGTTTTGTGCCACCGCCACGCCCTGATCATCGTTTCGCTGCGATGATCCAGCCGGAGGTGCGCTCGGCCACGCCGCCCTCGAGCTGAAGGATGCCGAGTACCGAGCCAACCGCGGCGACGGTCATGCCCGCACGGCGCGCGATGTCGTTGAGAGGCCGTGCGCTTCGTCGACTCAGCGCATCGAGCACTCGGGTCTCCTCCGCCGATCGCAACATCGAGGTATTGAGCCGCTGCGCGCCTTCGGCATCGGTAAATCCCTCCACCAATTCGGCCATCTCGGCAGGGCCAGTCACACACACGGCATCGTAATCGCGGATGAGACGATGGCAGCCGGCGGAGGCAGGGCTCGTCACCGGCCCGGGAACCGCCCCCAGGGGCCGGCCCAGGGCCGCGGCGTGACCTGCGGTATTGAGAGAACCGGAACGCCGGCCCGCCTCAAGCACGACCGTGGCCTGGCTCGCCGCAGCAATCAACCGATTGCGCTGCAGGAACCTCCATTTTGTGGGGGCGGCCCCGCAGGGCATCTCCGAGAGCACCGCCCCGTGCTCGGTGATACGGGTGAGCAGGGCGTCGTGCCCGCTTGGATAGAAGCGATCGACCCCACCGGCGAGAAAAGCGATCGTGTCCCCCTTGCTCGCCAGAGCCGATCGGTGGGCCATTCCGTCGATGCCGTAGGCGGCACCGGAGACGATCGCGAAACCGCGGTCGACGAGCCCGGCCGCAGCTTCCATCGCCACATGCTCGCCGTATCCGGTTGCCGCGCGCGCGCCGACCAGGGCGATGGATCTCTGCATCCTCTCGCAGGCATCCGTCGTGCCGCGCAGCCAGAGAGCGAGCGGCGCATGGGCTCCGAGGCCGTGCAGCCCGCTCGGCCAGGCCGGATCGGCCGGGGTGATGAGGCGCGCACCGATGCGCGCCGCCATTTCGAAGGCGTGCACCGTGGCGGTTGACTGCAGACGCGGCCGCCAGCGGGCGAGCGCCTCCGGCAGCTCTGTGACGATGCGTTCGGCCAGCTCTCCATCGCGTTCGGCGATCGCCGCGGCGATTCGCTCGGCCGGATGCTGTTCAATGACGGCGCTCAATGCCGCCGCGCCCCCGAGTGCGGCGACGAGCACGCCCGCGTCGCCGTCACCGGGCTCGACGAGCGTCGACCAGGCACCGAGCGCGAATCGCTCGGCGGTGCTCTGTTCGGCGGTTATCTGCTCGACGGTGTTCTGTTCAACGGTGTTCTGTTCAACGGGGTTCTGCTCGGCACCCGCCCGCGGCTCGGGTCCAGCCGACTCCTCATCGGATGCCGAGGGTACCGCCACAGCATCGACCAGCGCTCGAACTCGGCTCGTTTCCAGTCCAAATGTCTTCATGGGGTCATTCCTCGTCGCAGGTAGAGTGCCGTGCCGATGTGTTCGGCGGTTGGAGCCGTGCTGCCGGCCAGGTCGGCGACAGTCCAGGCCAGGCGCAAGACGCGGTCATAACCGCGCATGGTGATGCCACCGCGTTCCAGGGCTCGATCCAGGGAGGCAGTGGTCATGCGGCCGAGGCGGCGTCTGCGGTCGCGCAGCCAGGGGCCCGAGACCTGCCCGTTGAGCGACCACGGCGTGTCTGAGAGCCGCGCGGCAGCGGCAGCACGAGCCTCGACGACCCGCGCGCGAGCGTCCGCGCTGGTCATACGGGTCTCATCGGCCAATCGGAGCTGGGCGGCCGTGATGCGGCGCAGCCAGAGTTGGATGTCGATGCGATCCAACAGCGGTCCGGAGACCCGGGCAAGATAGCGCCTGCGCAGATTCGGAGTGCAGCTGCACTCGGAGTCCATCGCCCCATACTGCCCACAGGGGCACGGGTTCGCGGCCATCACGAGCTGAAAGCGGCCGGGAAAGTGCGCGACGGCATTGGCGCGGTGAATGCTGATGGTGCCCGACTCGAGCGGCTGCCGCAACACGTCGAGCACCGAGGAGGCGAACTCGGGCGCCTCGTCGAGAAACAGCACGCCGTGGGAGGCCCGCGCCGCGGCCCCTGGCCGAATCTGGCCGCTGCCTCCGCCGACCATGGCCGCCGCGGTCGCCGTGTGATGCGGCGCCTCCAGCGGCGGCCGACGCATGAGGTCCGCGCCGACGACGCCTCCCGCGAGCGAGCGCATCGACGTGGCCTCGAGCGCCGCTGCCCCTTCAAGGTCGGGCAGAATGCCCGGCAGGCGCGCGGCGAGCATGGTTTTGCCTGCCCCCGGCGGGCCGAGCATGAAGAGATGATGGCCACCAGCCGCGGCGACAAGCAACGCCTTGATGGCCTCCTCGTTGCCCACGACATCGGAAAGGTCCTGTGTCGGCTCTTCGGCGGCGAGCGGCGCGGCCACCATGATTGGCTCCACGACAACGGGCTCGAACTCGCCGCCATGCCAGATCGCCGCCTCAAGCAGGGAGGCAACAGGAATCACCCTCATGTCGGGAACGAGCGACGCCTCGTCGGCGTTGCCGGCCGGAACCATTACCGTTCTCTGGCCCGCTCGGAACGCAGCGAGAACGGCGGGCAGCACGCCAGCCATTGGACGCAGCCGGCCGTCCAACCCCAATTCGCCCAGGTGCACGACAGACTGCACGGAGGAGGCCGAGACATCGCCCGCCGCCGCCAGGCTCGCCACCGCTATGGCGAGATCGAAGCCCGAGCCATGCTTGGGCAGCGCGGCCGGCGACAGGTTGATGGTGAGCTTGTGACCGGTGATGGGGCATCCGGAGTTCACCGCTGCCGCCCGCACCCTGTCGCGTGCCTCGGCCAATGCCGTGTCGGGCAAACCGATGATCACAAACGAGGGCAGGCCCGCGGAGATGTCGGCCTCTACCTCGACCACGGCGCCACTCATTCCGATGAGAGCTATGGAGAAGGTGCGGCCCAGCGCCACTAGTACACCCCCTGGAGATGCTCGATCGTCGGCGTCTGCCCGCGCGGAGCGAGCACGGCAATCGCGTCGATGCGGATGCGCCCGGCCGCCGCATCCGACTGCCGGCACCACGCGGCGGCCAACCTCCGCAACCGTGCCAGCTTGCTCAGAGTGATGGCCTCGAACGGATGCCCGTAAGCCGTCGACGTACGTGTCTTGACCTCGACGAATACCGTCTCGCCGCCGAGCTCGGCTATCACGTCGATCTCGCCCTGCGGACACCGCCAGTTGCGGGCCACGAGCCGATAGCCGTGCTCCGTCAGGTACCCGGCCGCCAGGTCTTCGCCACGCTTGCCGAGAATGTCTTTCGCCGCCATGTGTGCCTCCCACCACCGAGAGTGGCGGAGGGCGAGCCGGTCAGAATGGCCAGAGGCGGCATCCGTGGAGTTTTCGCCGGAATCAAGAGCGGTGCAGGAGGAGACGCGAGGAGCCTATTCGTCGAGCGCGAGTTCCTTGGGAAGCTCGAAGTCCTTCGAGGAGAGCTCCTCGATATTGACGTCCTTGAAGGTGAGCACGCGCACGCTCTTCACGAAGCGGTCGGAGCGGTAGACATCCCACACCCACACATCATTCATGGTCAGCTCGAAATAGAAGTCGTGCTCGGTGTCCCTGCGCACGAACTCCACCTCGTTGGCCAGGTAGAAGCGCCGCTCCGTCTCGATTACGTATTTGAACTGTGAGACGACGTCACGGTACTCCCGATACAGGGCCAGCTCGACCTCGCGGTCGTAGTCGTCGAACTCGTCTTCATCCATCGTTCGACAAGTCTATGCTGCCGGGCTGCGCAATGCAGGCTCCTTCAGCCACGTGCGCCGGTGCAACTCGGTCGCCCCGAGCTCGGCTATGGCGGCCAGGTGCTGCGCGCTTCCGTAGCCCTTGTTGCCCGCCCAACCGTAACCGGGAAAATCGGTGTCGCTCGCGATCATGATGCGGTCGCGGTGCACCTTGGCGATGACGGATGCCGCGGCAACCGACGCGCAGTCCCTGTCGCCCTTGATTCGGGTCACCACGGGCAGCCTCGAGCGCAACGCGGGGTTCAGCCAGTCGTGGTGCCCGTCGAGCAGCACCGTGGCCGCGAGAATATCCACGCCCCCCGCGTGCAACGCGGCAAGCGCACGTTTGCCCGCAAGCCCCAGGCACGCCGTGATGCCGAGGCTGTCCACCTCGTTGGCCGAGGCGAGACCGACCGCGGAGTGCAGCACCCACTCGGAGCAGAGCGGGGCCATCGTCTCCCGGCGCCTCTCGCTCAGCATCTTGGAGTCGCGCAGGCCCGTCGGCATCGGCCCAATCGACACGTCCACGACAGCCATTCCCACGGCAACCGGACCAGCCAGTGCGCCACGCCCCACCTCGTCGCACCCGATCACCAGGCGGGCACCGCCGGCGTGCAGCTGAGCCTCCACGAGAAGGGTCGGATCCGCGACGACCATGACTACTTCTTCGTCTCGCCGACGCCGGCGAAGACGCCGGGGTAGTCGTCGAGCACCGACCACCTGCTCACGGGCCAGCTGATGAGAACGGCGCGACCGACGACATCCGTGATCGGAACGAACCCCTTGCCGGGCAGGCCCTGGTTGAGGCTCGAGTCCTGCGAACGCCAGCGGTTGTCGCCGAGCACCCACAGGTCCCCCTTCGGAACGACAACATCGAACGGATGCGAGGCGTTGGTCTCGCCTGCCGGCAGCAGAATGTATGGCTCCTTGATCGGAACACCGTTGACGCTCAGCTGCCCGAGCGTGTTGCAGCACGTGACGTGGTCGCCGGGCAGGCCTATGACGCGTTTGATCAGGTGGTCGTCACTGTCGGAGGCCGACAGGCCCACCACCGAGAGCGCCCAGTCGACGGCTGCGGCCAGCGGGTTCTGCGGGGTCGTGACCTTCGGCGGCAACCAGCCGCCCGGATCGCGGAAGACCACGACATCGCCGTGCGAGATAGGCACGAGATTGGGCTCGAGCTCATTGACGACGATGCGGTCGTTGATCTGCAGCGTGTTCTCCATCGACCCGGAAGGGATGTAGAACGAGCGGATCAGGAACGTCTTGATGAGAAAGGAGACGAGAACTGCTACGACGAAGATGATGAGGATGTCACGAAGGAAGAGTTTGAGGCTGCGCTGCCTCTTGCGCCTGTCGCGATTCACGCCTTCTGCGCGCGTCGCCGTCGTGTCATCTGTCATTTAACGTCCCTGAGCTCCCGCACCATTCTAGGTGGCGGGAGCTCAGTGAAAGACGTCTTGTGGCTGCGTGGCGCCTACGCGTCGCGCTTCTCTTTGATCTTGGCCTTCTTGCCGCGCAGGTCGCGCAGGTAGTAGAGCTTGGCGCGGCGCACGTCACCGCGAACGACGACCTCGATGTGGTCGATGATGGGCGAGTGCACCGGGAAGGTACGCTCGACGCCGACCTGGAAGCTCACCTTGCGCACGGTGAAGGTCTCGCGCACGCCCTCGCCCGAACGGCCGATGACGACGCCCTGGAAGACCTGGATACGAGAGCGGGTACCCTCAACGATGTTGACGTGAACCTTGACGGTGTCGCCGGCACGGAACTCCGGAATGTCGCTGCGAAGGGAGGCAGCGTCCACCTGGTCGAGAATGTGGTTCATGATATTTCGCTCTCTGCAGCCGCCACGGGTCGACTACGTCTGATTAAGTTTCGAAAAGGAATGGTGCCCACGTAATTCGCGCAGCTCCCCTGTGGCAGAGCCCGGCCGTGGCACAAACGCTAATTCTGCCATGGATTCGCTCTCCATGGCAAAGCGTGGGCGCCGTACGGCCTAGGGTCGGTGTTCCTCGACCACTATCACGGGCCCGTTCGAGGCCACGGACGGCGACGGGCGAGACGCCTGACGCGGCGCGGCGGCCTGCGCGAACGCCTCCATCGCCCCGGATACCCGGCGACGCGTCTCGGTGACCAGCTCCCACACGGCCAGCCAGAATGCCCCGAGGCCGGCGACCAGCACAAGCGCGCCGTACCAGGCCGCACCGGGCAGCTGAAGACCTGTGACGATGACGGATGCCTGCCATACGGCGAGCACGCCGACATCCGACCACGAGACGGCTTTGGTCGTGCGCACGGACTTTCGCGCGAAGATGAGGCCTGCAACGGCAAGCATCGCCACACCGAGCAGCGGCGCCACCAGAAGAAGCGAGAGTGCCCCGCCGGCCGAGCCGCCGAAGATGGCCGTGCCGACGACGAGCCACAGCGGAAGCACGATGGCGGCCACGACCTGCCACCGGTAGAACATCCGTCGAAGCAGCATGCACTCAGGCTAGCCGTGGCTTGCTGAATGCGGGCTAGATGTTCGCCGGGGGCAGAAGATCGGGTCGCACTCGGGCGGTGCGCTCCAACTGCTGTTCCCTGCGCCAGGCGGCAATCGCACCGTGGTTGCCACTGAGCAGCACGGGCGGCACATCCAGCCCGCGCCACTGTGCCGGCTTGGTGTAACTCGGGTATTCGAGAAGGCCGTCTTCGTGGCTCTCCTCAACGAGGCTTTCGGGGTTGCCGACCACACCCGGGATGAGCCGCCCTATCGCCTCGATCATGGCCAGTACCGCCACCTCACCGCCGTTGAGCACATAGTCGCCGAGGCTGATCAGGCGCACCGTGGCACGACGGGCCGTGTCGTCGACGACGCGCTGATCGATGCCCTCGTAGCGACCGCATCCGAAGATCAGATGCTGCTCGTTCGCGAGGTCGCGCGCGGTCGCCTGGGTGAAGAGCTCTCCGGCCGGTGAGGGGAAGATGACGACGGGGTCAGCGCCGGGCCCTTCGGCAGCCCCGTCGAGGATGCCGTCGAGCGCCTCGCCCCACGGTTCCGGCTTCATGACCATGCCCGCTCCACCGCCGTACGGAGTGTCATCGACGGTGCGGTGCCGGTCATGGGTGTGCTCGCGCAGGTCGTGTATGCCCAGATCGATCAGGCCGGTCGAGCGCGCCTTGCCCAGCAGCGAGATATCGAGCGCGTCGAAGTACTCGGGAAAAATCGTCACGACGTCAATGCGCATTCCCCGATTGTATGCGCGGCCGTCGGCGTCAGCCGAGGCGCCCGACGGCGTTCAGAGCCCTGTCATCGGCATTCAGAAAAGGGGTGCAAACGCGCTCAGCTCGCGGTAACGAGCCACGACGAGCTGCACCAGTTCGGGCGGTGGCGCCTCACCGACGGCAAGCAGTGGGGCGCTCACGACATCGCCGAGGTGTGCGGCGGAGTCTGCAAAATACCCGGGCGCGAGCAGATAGGTGGCAACGACAACGCGTGCGCCGGGGGTGCGTTGCCTGGCCATCAGCACGGCCCGCTCGAGAGAGGGTCGTGCTGCCGAGATGAAGCCCACCGTCACCGCACGGCCGAGCCGGTCGGCCAGCAGCCGCCCGGTCTCGAGGCAGTCGGCGACGGCGCGCGCATCCGTGGATCCGGCTGCGGCCATGACCACCTCGTCGCCGGCTCGCAGCCCCGCCTCGCGCAGTCGCCTGACCAGTACCGTAACGAGCCGGTCATCCGGTCCAAGCGCCGCCGAAAGAGCCGTGCTGCGGCCGACGGTGCCACGCACCTCATTCACGAGGTCGACGTGCACGTGGAAGCCGGCGGAGAGCAGCAGGGGAACCACAACTGCGGGCGCCGCGTCTGCCACCGCGGCGAGCGTGGCGGCGACATCCGGTTGCTGCACATCGACGAAACCGCCGGAGACCTGAAGGTCAGGGCGGCTTTCGCGGACCGCTGCCAGCAGCGAGGCGACGGCGGCCTGGCCGGTCGGCGACGAGGTGCCATGTGAGATGGCCACGAGTGCGGGCGCCTGCAGCGTGTGTGCCAGCCGTCGCTCGAAGCGCTCCTCGGCCGGCACGTCGTGGGCACGCGTCGTGGATGCCGCGCTCGGGCTCATGGGGTTACCTCCACCTCGATGAACCCGCCGACGACGCGCGTGCGATAGGTCTGCAGAAACAACTCGGGATCGGTGAAACACTCCCCCGTGCCGAGGTCGTAGACCTCTTTGTGCAGCGGCGACGCGATGGTGGGCCGGTCACCCTTGGAACCCACGATGCCGCGCGCCATCACCGAGGAGCCGGTGTGCGGATCGCGATGCGCCACCGCGTACACCTCGTGCGGTGACAGCAGGAACAGTGCGATCTGCTTGGCACGAATCATCGCGGCCTCGCCCCAGGACGGCTCGAGGTCGTCGATGCGGCAGGCGCGCTCCCAGGCGCCGCTCTGATCGCGGACGCTCGTCTCGTCGGCTGCACTGGTCGCTGTCGTGGGGGGCACCGTCGTGGGGTTCACCGTCATCGTCATCTCGCACGCTCCTTCTCGATACCCGAAACGCTATGCGCCGCGTGTTTCCCCACCGGCACGGGAATGTTTCGCCCCGGTGAAACCCGCCTCACATTCGCGTCGCTGCGCGGTGTGGGGTTTGTTAATGCGGGGTCACACCGACGAAACCGAACCGAAATCACTCCCCCATACGCTCGGCTCAAGCCGATTGACGCGAGTGACGAGGACGAGGACGAGGACGAGAATCATGCCAGAGACCAACGCAGAATCGCTCGCCTCTCCCGTTGCCACGCGCGCTCCCGCCCGCGAGATCGTCGTCATCGGAGGCGGCCCCGCAGCGCACCGTCTGGTCAGCGCCCTCGGCGCCGGCGACACGGCAGGCGCGTTGCGCGTGACGGTGCTCTCGGAGGAGAGCCACACTCCGTACGACCGGGTCGCCCTCAGCACGAGACTCATGGGCGGTGCCGATCTGACGCTGCCCGCCGAGGTCTGGCAGAACGAGCACACCGTTCTTCGCCGCAACGAGCGCGCCACCGCCATCGATCGCACGAACCACACCGTGACCACCGTCTCGGGCGAACGCCTGCCCTACGACGAACTCGTGCTCGCCACGGGGTCGCGTGCCCCCGTTCCCGAGATTTCCGGCAGCGAGTGTGCTCGCGTCTATCGCACGATCGACGACGTGGATGCGCTGCTCGCCGAGACCGAATCCCTCGCCTCGACCTTCGGCCGTCCGGCCCGCGTCGTGGTCGCCGGTGGCGGCCTGCTCGGGTTGGAGGCGGCCGGCGGCCTGCAGCGTCTCGGGGCTGAGGTGTCGCTCGTGCACTCCGGATCGTGGCTCATGTCTGCACAGCTCGACGAGGGTGCCGGGCAGGCCCTGGGGCGCATCATGCGGGCGCAGGGTCTCGCGCTGCATCTGGGAACCCGGCCCCGTGACATCCGGAATCATGACGGTGTGGTCACCGGTGTTCGCCTGAGCAACGGCCAGGTGATCGACGCGGACATCGTGGTGTTCGCGATAGGCATCGCGGCACGCGATGAGCTGGCCCGCGAGGCCGGACTGGAGATCGGCGAGCGCGGCGGCGTCGTGGTGGGCAGCGATTGCCGCAGCAGCGACGAACACATCTGGGCGATCGGCGAGGTCGCCTGCATTCAGGGCCGGTGCATCGGTCTCGTTGCCCCCGCGAACACCATGGCCGAGGTCGTGGCCGACCGACTGCGGGGCGGTACGGCGGAGTTCACGAACATCGACGACGCGACCAAGCTCAAGCTCTCCGGCGTCGATGTGGCGAGCTTCGGCGATGCGCTGGGCACCGCAGAGGGCGCTCTCGAGATCGTCTTCGCGGATCCCGCTCGCGGGTTGTACCAGAAGCTCGTCGTGACAGACGATGCGAAGACGCTGCTCGGCGGCATCTTCGTCGGCGACGCCACGCCGTATGCGAGCCTGCGACCCATGGTGGGCCGGGAGTTGGGCGCCGAACCCGCAGCCTTCCTGTCAGCGGCCGGTGCTGAGGCACCCGCGAAACTCGAGCTGCCCGACGACGCGCTGGTCTGCTCATGCAACACCGTCACCGCCGGCACGATCCGCGCCGCGGTGAACGGCGTCGACGGCGCACCCGGCTGCACCGATCTCGGCGAGCTCAAGGCCTGCACGAGGGCCGGCACGCAGTGTGGCTCGTGCGTGCCACTCGTGAAGCGACTGCTGGAGGCGGAGCTCACGCGCAGCGGCATAGCCGTCTCGCACGCACTGTGCGAGCACTTCGCCCTCTCCCGTCAGGAGCTCTTCGAGTCCATCCGGGTGCTCGAGCTGACCTCCTTCGAGGAGATCGTGGAACGCTTCGGCACCGGCCGCGGATGCGATGTGTGCAAGCCCGCCGTCGCATCCATTCTCGCCAGCCAGAACAGCGGCTACATTCTGGATGCCGGCCGCGGCACGCTGCAGGACACCAACGACCGGGCGATGGCGAATATGCAGAAGGACGGCACGTACTCGGTGGTGCCTCGCATTCCCGGCGGTGAGATCACGCCGCAGAAACTCGCCGTGATTGCCCAGGTCGCCACGGATTACGGGCTGTACACGAAGATCACCGGCGGCCAGCGCATCGACATGTTCGGGGCACGGCTGGAGCAGCTTCCGGAGATCTGGAAGGTGCTCGTGGAGGCCGGCTTCGAGTCAGGCCAGGCCTACGGCAAGGCACTGCGCAACGTGAAGAGCTGCGTCGGATCCACGTGGTGCCGCTTCGGGGTGCAGGACTCGGTGTCGATGGCCATCCAGCTCGAGCTGCGCTACCGGGGGCTGCGGGCTCCGCACAAGTTCAAGTTCGGAGTCTCCGGATGCGCGCGCGAATGCGCCGAGGCGCGCGGCAAGGATGTGGGAGTGATAGCCACCGAGACCGGCTGGAACATGTATGTCGGGGGCAACGGCGGCTTCCAGCCCTCACACGGGCAACTACTGGCGAGCGACCTGGACGATGAGACGCTCATCCGCTTCATCGACCGCTACATGATGTATTACATTCGCACCGCTGATCGCCTGCAGCGCACCGCGCGGTGGATGGAGGACCTCGACGGGGGTCTGGACCACGTGTACGACGTGGTGGTCAACGACTCGCTCGGGCTGGCCGAGGAGCTTGAGGCGGCGATGGCGTTGCACATCGACGGCTATGAGGACGAATGGGCGGCCACCCTCGCCGATCCGGAGCGGCTGCGCCGGTTCCGGTCCTTCGTGAACGCACCGTCGACACCCGACCCGAGCATTGTTCGGGTACCGGAGCGCGAACAGTCGCGGCCGGCGACGACCGACGAGCGGGAGCACACATCCGTTCTGCTGGCCGGGCCGCGCATTCCTGTGAGGCAGGCACAAGGATGACCGGGCACGTGTGGCTCGTCGGGGGTGGCCCCGGCCGCGAGGAGTTGCTCACGCTGGCCGCCGTGGCCGCCCTGCGCGACGCCGACGTGGTGCTCTACGACAGGCTCGCCCCGCATGAGGGCCTCGCCCGGCTCGCCCCGCACGCGAGCCTCATCGACGTGGGCAAGCGGCCCGGACATCATCCGGTCGGGCAGGAAGGCATCGAGCAACTCATTGTGCGGCACGCCCTGACCGGCGCCCGCGTGGTGCGTCTGAAGGGCGGCGACCCATACGTCTTCGGGCGTGGCGGCGAGGAGGTCATCGCGTGTCGTGCCGCCGGAATCGACGTGACGGTCATTCCCGGTGTGACGAGCGCCATCTCGGTGCCCGCCGCCGCGGGCATACCCCTCACCCACAGGGGCATCAGCCGGCTGTTCACCGTGGTCTCGGGGCATGCCCCTTTGAGCCCCGCCGAGCTTGAGCACCTCGCCGGCCTCGGCGGTACCATCGTGGTGCTTATGGGGATCGGAACGCTGCCCTCGCTCACCCAGGGTCTGTTGCGCTTCGGAATGAGCGCGGCGATGCCCGTCGCCATCATCGAACGCGGGTACAGCGCTGCGCAACGCACCACCATCGCCGATCTCGGCAGCATCCTCACCGAGGCGGCGACCCGCGGAGTCTCCTCACCCGCCGTGCTCGTCATCGGCGAGGTGGTGCGGCTCGCGCACGACGGTGACAGCGAGGCGATCAGTGCGCTGGCGAGCGCCGCCTCCGCGGGCTCGGGAGGGTGAGCCCATGAGCGCCGAGCCGTCTACTGTGCCGGGCTCCCCGCCCATTCCCGTGCCGGGCTTTCGGCGCGATCAGCTCGAGGGCTTTCGCATCGGGGTCACGAGCGACCGGCGCAGCGAAGATCTCATCGACGCCTTCGAACGCCGCGGCGCCTGGGTGCTGCACGCTCCGACCCTGCGCACCGCCCACGCCGAACTGGATGCGCCACTCGTCGACGACACCAGGGCCGTCATCGCCGCCCGACCCGACGTCGTGCTCGCCACCACCAGCTACGGCATGCGCCGCTGGTTCGAGACGGCGGATGCCGCGGGGCTCGGTTCCGCGCTGACCGACGCGCTCGGCGCATCCGCGATTCTCGTGCGTGGGCCCAAGGCGCGCGGCAGCATCCGCGCCGCCGGACTCACGGATGCCGGCATGAGCGACGACGAGACCACTGCGTCGCTCGTCACCCGGGCCCTCACCGATTTTCCGGATGCGCGCACCATCGTCGTGCAGCTGCACGGTTACACCGATCAGGCCCAGCTGGATCGCCTGCGCGCGGCGTTTCCCGTTGTGCTCACCGTGGCCCCCTATCGCTGGGAGCAGCCCGAGGACGACGAACGCGTGACGCGCCTCATCGACGCCGTCTGCTCCGGACTGCTCGACTGCGTGACGTTCACGAGCGCACCGGCCGTCGACGCCCTCTTCGCCGCGGCGGAGGCCGGTGGGCGCCTGCCCGACCTCGTCGAAGCCCTGAAAACCGTCGTGATAGCGGCGGCCGTCGGCCCCATCACGGCCGCACCGCTGCGGGCGACAGGCATCAAGCCGATTCAGCCGGAGCGCTTTCGCATGGGGGCTCTCATCCGTCTCGTGTGTGAGCATCTGGAGCAGCACCGCGTACAGCGAGTCACGACCCGCCACGGTGTGGTGGAACTGCGCGGTTCGACGGCCCTAGTCGCCGGCGCCGGCGTTCACCTGCCGCCGACCCCCTTGGCCTTGCTGCATGCCCTGGTCAGCGCCCGCGGTGCTGTCGTCTCGCGCAGCCAACTCGCGACGCTGCTGCAGGGGCCAGCCGATGACCACGCCATGGAGGTGGCCCTCAGCCGCCTGCGTCAGTCGCTCGGCACGCCGGGCCTCATCGCCACGGTGGTCAAACGCGGCTACCGGCTCGACGTCTGAGCGACATACTAATCCGCCGTGAGCCGGTTGCGCCCCGCGGCCCAAGCTCGGCACCGAGCGCGATCTACGTCTAATCAGGCTTCTGTGTCAGGCCGAGTTTTTCACACACGCTGGGAGCACCCTGGATTACGGCGGCCATGCGGTCTGGCGCAACGCAGACCGTCAATGGCTCGGCAACCGGAAAGGGGAAAGTCCTGTCGGCATCTTTTGTGGGAACGCCGCTTGGAATGGAGGGACTGCCCTCGGTTGACTAGGGGTTGATAAGGATCGATGCTTGAAGAGCTGTGCTGATCGGGTTCAGCGGCATGAACCCGCAATAGTAGGCTCCCTGGTAGAGGAACTTACCTTCGTGCTGTCCCCAAGCTTCAACATACCCGGTGCCGGCTTGGGTGGTGAGCCAAGGGCCACCGGAATCTCCACTCATGCACCCGGTGTAGTTAACGAGAACGATCGGAAAGACTCCGCTGGCCGAGAAGTCTGTTTTTATAATCTTCCCGTTACCGAGGCCGCTGGTCGCCCCGCTGAGGGCGACGATGTCGTTGAACATGGGCGTAGCCCTGAACGTGTAGACCCGCCGCAAGTCCGAGGTGGTGGCCCCTCCAACGTAGGCGGTCGCCGTGTTGAAGCTGGAGCCGCTGGCCGCACGCATCAAGATGGCATCCTTCACGGGGTCCGATTGCACGCCCGTGCCCCACGACACCCCGGCCGTCTTCCATGTCAGGCCACCGGCTACGGCGCAATGATCGGCGGTCATGCCCATATATTCATATTCGCCGGTTCCCCACTTCTTCCAGTTGAAACCCGACGTGCACTCATAAATCCCGGCCGTGATCCTGTCACCAGAGCTCCAAGGCGAGAAGTCAGAAGTGCGCCCAACCTGCCAATCGACCTTCGACGGCGGATCGGCGACGAACGCGGAGCCATCCGGGAGTACCCCAGACCGGGCCGGAGCCGATTGAACCTTGCTCGGATCCGCCAAAGACACGTGGACGTTACCCGACTCGTCGATGTAACCGCTTTCCGGCGCCGACCCAAAGAAGGACGTCCATGCGTCGGGGTTTCCGGTGATCTTTTGCAGGAGAGAACCGCGCGCACTGAGGCTCCAGCCCACCGGGCGCCAGACGAGGTTGAGCGGCGGCGGAACGACAATTCGACGCGTGGCAGCCAGGAAGGCCGACTCTTCCGCGGGCTCCGCTCCGGTGTAGTAGTCCATCGTTGCGGTCCTTGACACCTCATCCCAGGCGCTCTTGCCGACGATGTCGGGGAACGTGTTGACGAGATCCGCCAAGGGCTCATTAAGAACTGCAAACTGAGTCTGGTAGGGAGGGAACATCGCATCGGTGGCAGGGTCAGGAGACGTGTTGGTCAGACCCGCCTTTGCGTCGCTCGGCGAGGGTGTCGCCGTGGGCTCAGGGGTCGCTGCGCCCGCTGCCAGTGGCGACCCTGCAAGAGCCAATGCAACGAGTGCCGCGCCAATGAGGACTGCCTTGCGTCGCACGCCCATGAAATCGCCTCTCCTTCGACTTTAAGTCGCACATTAGCGCAGAATTCCTAATTCGTACATAGCGCGTTGACTCATAGGAAACCTCCTCGTAGCAGTATTCGTTGCCTCATTTGTCGCGCCCCTCGGCACACGGCAGCAGAACCGGCAATCTATACGGTCGTATTAGCGATTAGCCACGAACCTCGTGCGTATATGCCCTGGAGCGGGATGACCGCCGCGAGCTCTCGTCATCAATCCACAATCCACGCGGTCGTAGGCTTCCCGCGACGCAGAGACATCGCCCGGGTGTTCGATCGACCATTCCTCGAGCGCACGGAGAGGCTCGAGCAGTGTGCGCCCCGCGTCGGTGAGCCCGCACTCCGCCTGCACCGGAACCTGTGGGTACACGGTGCGGCGCACGAGACCGTCGCGCTCCAGCCCACGGAGGCTATGAGCCAGCATCTTCTGTGAGACACCCTCAACACGGCGGCGCAGCTGGGAGAAACGCGCATCGCCCTCGCCCAGGATACGGGTCTCATCGCCACCGTGGTCAAACGCGGCTATCGGCTCGATGTCTGAGCGAGTCTCTACGCTGAGTGCATGACGATAGTGCTTCGTGAGCTTGAAGACGGCGAGCTCGATCTGCTCTTCGAGTGGGAACAGGACCGTGCGGCAGTTGAGATGGCAGCGTTCACGCGGGCAGACCCATCTGATCGGGGCGCGTTCGATGCCCACTATGAGCGCATCCGAAACGACCCCTCAGTTGTCCTGCGGGCCATCGACAACGGCAACGGCCTCGTGGGAACGATCGGAAGCTTCACCATGGATGGTGAGCGTGAGGTCACCTACTGGATAGACCCCGGGCGATGGGGCCAGGGAATCGCATCGGCAGCCCTCAGCGCTTTCCTGAAGCTCGATCCGACCCGGCCGCTGCTCGCGCGGGTCGCCGTGCACAATCTCGGCTCCGCCACGGTGCTGTTGCGCGCCGGATTCCTGGAGATCGGCTCAGAGACGTCGTATGCCGATGGCCTGGGCCGCGATGTCGTCGAGCACATCTACCGGCTCAGCCGCTAGCGCCGCCGCAGCGGCCGATTTTCGGTAACCCTCGCGTTAATTCCACCTCAGCACGCGCGAAACCCTGTGTGAGAACTCGGAGACCCAACGTTTACGCGTCGCCGCACTCGCTGTAACACGGCCTCAATAGCGTCGGAATACGCATAGACACCCATGCAAGGAGAGCCCATGAGCAGCCTGCGCACCGACAACGCAACCGACACCGCCGCCCCTCCCTCGACCGTTCTCGAACGCCGGCCGGGCCGCTGGATCGACGGGTGGAACCCCGAAGACACGGCGTTCTGGCAGGCGAGCGGCAAGGCCATCGCGTCACGCAACCTCGGCTGGTCGATCTTCGCCGAGTTTCTCGGCTTCGTCGTCTGGCAGCTCTGGAGCATCGTGGTGGTCTTTCTGCCCCAGGCCGGCTTCACCCTCAGCACCGGTGAGATCTTCTGGCTCATCTCACTGCCGAGTCTCGTCGGGGCGACCCTGCGTTTTCCGTATACCTTCATGGTGCCGCGCTTCGGCGGACGCAACTGGACGATGATCTCGGCCGGCCTGCTGCTCATCCCCGCCATCACGCTCGCGGTCTGCGTCGGCAACCCCGAGACGCCATTCTGGGTGCTGCTCGTCGCCGCCGGCCTGGCCGGCTTCGGCGGCGGCAACTTCGCCAGCTCGATGTCGAACATCACGTTCTTCTACCCGCAGCGGGAGAAGGGCTGGGCACTCGGACTCAACGCGGCCGGCGGCAACCTGGGCGCCTCTGTCGCCCAGTTCGTCGTGCCCATCGCCATCACCATCGGCGCGGCGAGCGCGGTCAGCCTCCCCCTCGCCGGCTGGATCTGGATTCCCTTCATCCTGTTCGCGATCTTCGGGGCGTGGCGCTACATGGACAATCTCTCCAGCGCGAAGGTCGATTTCTCCGGCTCCATCGCCGCCGTGCGCGAACCGCACCTGTGGCTGCTCGCGTTCTTGTACATCGGCACCTTCGGTTCCTTCATCGGCTTCGCCGGGGTGTTCCCCAAACTCATCGCCGACCAGTTCCCTGCGTTCTCCGCCCTGCAGGTGGGCACGGCATCCGTCTCGTTGGCCTTCCTGGGTGCGCTGGTCGGCTCGCTCGCCCGGCCATACGGCGGGCGCCTCGCCGACCGCTTCGGCGGTGCGGTCGTGACTGTCGTCTCCTTCGCGACGATGGCGCTCGGCACGCTTCTGGTGATCGTCACACTGCCGCTCGGCAGCTTCTGGTTGTTCCTGGCCTCCTTCCTGCTGTTGTTCGTCGCATCCGGAATCGGAAACGGTTCGACCTACCGCATGATCCCGACCGTGTTCGCGGCCCGCGCCGGTACACCGGATGCGCACATCACCGGCAGCAGCGTGACGGTGCAACGCACCACGGCGGCTGCACTCGGCCTGATCTCGGCCATCGGCGCGTACGGTGGGTTCCTCATTCCGCAGGCGCTCGGCCTCTCCAAATCGTCGACCGGTTCGTACACCACCGGCTTCGCCTGGTTCATCGCCGGATACGCGATCATGCTCGCTCTCACGGTCGTCTTCTACCTGCGTCGCAGCACCGCGGCCGGGCGTCAGCGCATCTGAGCGCCGAGCCTGCTCTCACCATGACGGCGACAGACACACACTGTCCGTATTGCGCGCTGCAGTGCGCCATGACGTTGCACTCGAATTCGGATGCCGCCGCGTCCTCCGCGTCCACACTGACGGTGAGCGGACGCGACTTTCCCACCAACCGCGGCGGCCTGTGCAAGAAGGGCTGGACCTCGGCGGAGCTTCTCGACTCGGCGGAACGCATCCTGCAGCCCATGATGCGTGGGGACGACGGACGCTTCTCCCCCGTCGGCTGGGGACGAGCTCTCGATATTATCGCCGAGCGGCTGGCGAGCAGCCGGCGCGTGCACGGGGCTGATTCGGTCGGCGTCTTCGGCGGCGGCGGGCTCACGAATGAAAAGGCCTACCAACTGGGCAAGTTCGCCCGGGTGGCACTCGGCACCTCGCGCATCGACTACAACGGGCGGTTCTGCATGTCGTCGGCAGCCGCGGCGGGAACCCGTGCGTTCGGGCTCGATCGAGGCCTGCCCTTCGCCGTCGCCGATCTGGACGCGGCCGAGACCATCCTGCTGCTCGGCTCCAATGTGGCCGAGACCATGCCGCCGTTCATCGCCCACCTCGCCGGGGCGCGGGCGGCGGGAGGGCTGTTCGTGGTGGACCCCCGTCGCACGGCGACGGCGCGACTCACCGAGGACGGCGCCGGCGCGCATCTGCAGGCCGCGCCGGGCACGGATCTGGTGCTGCTGCTCGGGCTCACGCACATCGTTCTCGCCGAGGGGCTCTACGACAGGGAGTACGTGGCCGAGCGCACCCTCGGTTTCGCCCAGCTGCGTGCCAGCGTGAGTGCCTGGTGGCCGCAGCGAGTGCAATCCATGACGGGCGTGCCCGTCGCGGCACTGCGGGAACTCGCCCGGCGCCTCTCCGCGGGCCGAGGCACGTACATTCTCACCGGTCGCGGCGTCGAGCAACATGTCGACGGCACGGATACCGCCACCGCCGCCATCAACCTCAGCCTCATCCTCGGCCTGCCCGGCAGCAGCCATTCGGGCTACGGCACCCTCACGGGGCAGGGCAACGGCCAGGGCGGGCGCGAGCACGGACAGAAGGCCGATCAACTGCCCGGCTACCGCAAGATCACCGACCCGGCAGCCCGGGAGCATGTGGCTCGAGTATGGGGTGTCGACCCCGAGACGCTGCCCGGCCCAGGGGTACCTGCCGTCGAACTGCTGAACTCCCTGGGCAGACCCGGCATGATCCGCTGCCTGCTCGTGCACGGCTCCAACGTGGTCGTCTCTGCCCCCGATGCCGCCCGCGTACGCAAAGGTCTCGAATCGCTCGAGCTGCTCGTGGTCTGCGACTTCTTCTTCTCCGAGACCGCCGCCTTGGCCGACTTCGTGCTGCCCGTCACGCAATGGGCGGAGGAGGAGGGCACGATGACCTCATTGGAGGGCCGCGTGCTGCGCCGCCGTCGAGCCATCGATGCGCCGTCGGGGGTGCGCAGCGAGCTGTGGATCATGCACGAGCTCGCCAAACGGCTGAACTCGCCATCGACGTTCAGCGCCGACCCCGGGACCGTCTTCGATGAGCTGTGCCGGGCATCCGCGGGGGGAATCGCCGACTACTCGGGGCTCAGCTACGCCCTGCTGGATGGCGAAACCCCCGCATATTGGCCGTATCCTGCCGGATCGACCGGCACGCCGCGCCTTTTCACCGAGCGCTTCGCGCACGCCGACGGCAAGGCGCGCATCGTCGCTGTTGCGCCCCACGCAACCGCCGAGCCGCTCTACCGGGACGGCATGCTCACGCTCATTACCGGACGGCTACTCGAGCAGTACCAATCCGGCTCGCAGACCCGCCGCGTCGAGGAACTCAACACCGCACAGCCGCGCGCACGCCTGCAGCTGCATCCCGCAACCGCCGCCCGACTCGAGATCACAGACGGGGCGAATGTCGAGGTGAGCAACGTGCGCGGAACCGTGCGCTGCGTCGCCCGGGTGAGCAGCGACATCCGTCGTGACACGGTCTTTCTGCCGTTCCACTACGCCGGCGATGAGTGCGCCAATCTGCTGACGCAGGATGCCACGGATGCGATCTCGGGCATGCCCGAATTCAAGACCACGGCCGTGCATGTGCGCCCCCTGCGCGAGGCGGCGCTGACATGAGCAGGCCCGACATGAGCCGGCCCGACATGAGCCGGCCGCTGCGCGTCGTGCTCGTCGGCTACGGGCCCGTTGGCGCGCGCTTCGTAGAGGAGTTGCTGCCCTCCGTGCGCGGCGGCACCGTGGAGGTGACAGTGGTCGGTGCCGAAGATGCGGATGCGTACAACCGGGTGCTCATCGCCGAATACGCCGTGGGGCATACCGACCGTGCTGCGCTGACGGTGACCGACACGCCTGCGGCCATCGATGCCGGCGTTCGGATGCTGCGCGGCGCCCGAGTGACGGCCATCGACACCGAGGCACACAACGTCACTGTCGTCGTCACCGGCGCCACTGCCGGTCTGCCCGGCACTGAGCGCGTCGAGTATGACCGCCTCGTGCTCGCGACGGGTTCCCGGGCGAACATCCCCACCCTCGACGGCATCGAGAGAACAGCGCGCGACCGGCCGTCGCTGCTGCGTGCGGGCGCGGATGCGATAGCCCACGACCCGAGCCTGCCCGCCGGCGTCACGGTGCTGCGCGATCTGGCCGACGCCGAGCGCGTGCGCGCCATCGTCGAGGCCGGGCAGCGGCTCATCGTGCTGGGTGCAGGCGTGCTCGGACTCGAACTTGCACTCGCGGCCGCCGGTCAGGGCGCCCAGGTGAGTGTGGTGCATCACGGCGGCTACCCGATGCCGCGCAACCTCGACCGCGGCGGCGGCACCGTGCTCTCCGACAGCCTGCGCGAGGCGGGCATCGAGGTGATAGCCCACAGCCGGGCCGAAAGCGTGCTGCTGGGCAGCCCCGAAGCCATCGGCGACGACAGCGCCTCCAACAACAGCGGCGCGCAACGTTTCGAGGCGCTGTGCTGCGCCGACGGCAAGATCATCGCCGGCGATCTGCTGGTGCTCTCGTGTGGGGTGAGCCCGCGCACCGAGCTGGCAACTCTCGCTGGCCTGCCCACCGCCGGCGGCATCCTCGTCGACACCGAACTGCGTTCCTGGGGCGACGACGATGTGTTCGCCATAGGCGACTGCGCCCACGTTGCGGCGCGGCCCGATGACGGCGCGGCCGAGGGCGTGCACGGTGCGCCCTCCGGCCTGATCGGGCCGGGTTGGCGTCAGGCCGAGTGGCTTGCCGGCCGCCTGGCCGGCGAGGCGGTCGGCGGCACGCCCCTGCCCGCGCTCGCCGCCGAACGGCCCGCCATCGTCATGCTCAAGGCGGAGGGCATCGACGTGGTCTCGGCCGGCGTCGTGGACCCGGAACCGTGGGACAGGGAGCCGCAGAACAGCGAGCTGGCCGCATCCGGTGACGCGGCGCATCCGGCAGCCCGCAGGCAGGTCTCACAGTGGGCCGATCCCGAGCACGGCCGCTACGTGAAGATGGTGACCCGCGGCGGGGTGCTCGAGGGCATGGTGAGTGTCGGAATGCCGCGCACGGGGGCCGAGCTCATGCTGTTGTTCGAGCGCGGCAGCGAGCTGCCCGCCGATCGCTCCATCCTGCTACGCCACGACGGACCGGACGAGGTTTCGACCACGGTGACCGGCGAGCTATCAGCGGATGAGACGGTGTGCTGGTGCAACGCGGTGACCGTCGGTCACATCCACGATGCCATCGACGACGGCAACACGACCGTCGCGTGCGTCGGCTCGGCGACACGCGCCGGCACGGGGTGCGGCGGCTGCAAGGGGCGCATCGCCGAACTGATCGACCGGTTCAGCGCCTCAGGCGATCCTGTCGCGATCGGCGTCTGAGTCGTCTGAATCGTCGTCAGCCGCTGCTGTCGCTGTCGCGGCCGGCTCAGCCGGATCCGCATCGCTGTCCTCGTCGGGAAGCTCCTCGAAGAGCCCGTTCGGCGGGGTGATAGTCACGGTTCCCGCTGCGATGTCGACGGCAGGCACGATGGCCTTCACGAACGGCACGAGCACCTCGCCGGAATCCGTCTCGATGGCCAGCAGGTCTTGCGCGGGCAGGTGGTCGACACGGGAGACAACGCCCACGTTCACGCCGTCGCGCAGGGCGACGAGCCCGACGAGCTGGTGGTCGTACCAGGCGTCGTCTTCGCTCGGAAGCTGCGCGGGGTCCTGATCGATCCACAGAATGGCCTTGATCAGGCTCTCGGCCTCGGTGCGGTCGGTGACTCCCTTGAAGAAGCCAACCGCGTGGGAGTTGTACCAGCGCAGCTCGGTGAGCTCGATGCTCTTGCCGTGCCACTGTGTGCCGCTCGGTACCTGCAGCGAGAACACGGCGCCCGGAACGAAACGTTCGTTCGGCTCGTCGGTGTACAGCTCGAGCTTGATGCCGCCCTTGAGGCCGTGGGCCTTCATGAGGCGGCCGACCCGCAGCTGGGTCCTGGGCTCTTTCTTCGCCGACACCTTAGGCGTCGGTGTCGACGACGTCGACCCGCACGCGGCGTCCGTCGGCGAGCGCAGCCACGAGGGTGCGCAGCGCCTTGGCGGTACGACCGGAGCGGCCGATGACCCGACCGAGGTCCTCGGGGTTCACACGAACCTCGAGAACCTCGCCACGGGGTGAATTCTTTGCCACGACGTGAACGTCGTCAGGGTGATCGACGATCCCCTTGACAAGGTGCTGCAGAGCGGGAGCGAGCAAGACTAGGCCTTCTCGGTCTCGGTGGTCTCGGCTTCAGCCGCGACCTCTTCGCTCGGCCCGTTCTCGGAAGCCACGGTCTCGGCGGCTTCGGCCTTGGCGGGAGCCTCGGCCTTGGCGGCCGGCTTCTCCGCCTTGGGCTTCAGCACCGGCTTCTTCTTCTCGTCGGCGACGAAGGCGACCTTTTCTTCCTTGGTCTTCACCGTGTTCTTCGGGTTCTTCTCGCCCTTGAACGTTCCCCAGTCACCGGTGAGCTTGAGAATGGCCTCGACCTGCGGGCTCGGCTGTGCGCCGACGCCCAGCCAGTACAGCGCACGCTCGGAGTCGACCTTGATGAACGAGGGCTCCTCGGTGGGGTGGTACTGACCGATCTCCTCGATCACACGACCGTCGCGCTTGGTGCGCGAGTCGGCGACAACGATGCGGTAGTACGGCGCGCGAATCTTGCCGAGACGCTTCAGACGGATTTTGACAGCCACAATTCTCCTGTGTTGTATGGGATGTTTTCTCGAACTGACTGCCGTGAGCGTGGGGGCACACTCGGCAGGAGGTCTATGGGAGTTTCGGATGCCTGATTAGAGGGTCGGGCGAAACGTAGCTCGACTGGCCATTCTGCCAGATTTGCACCCGTTGCGGTAATCGCGCGAGGCTCGATGCGGTGCGCGCCACATTCGCCGCCGCATCCCGCGCGCCGTGTTGGACGCGACAACGGTGAAGCACGTAGTGTCTGGTTATGCAATCGGCCACGTCGGTGACCCTCACAAGTGACCAGGTGAACGCTTCCATTGTGCCGAATCGCGGCACGAATGGGGGCTTCTCTCTCGTCATCGACGGAACCACCCAATCCCACGTCAACCCTGAGGATCCCCGCGACCTGCAGCTCGACTATGTGCGGGCCATCGCCGGGCTGATCGAGGCGGCTTTCCCGGCCATCCGGCCCCTCAACGCTCTGCACTTGGGTGGGGGCGCCCTGACGGTTCCGCGGTACGTTGGCGCGACGCGAACGGGTTCGCGTCAGCGCGTGGTGGAGCTGCACGGTGATCTGCTGAACTTCGTACTCGAAAACCTGCCGCTGGCATCCGACGTCGACCTCGAGCTCGTTGTCGGGGATGCCCGCACCGCGGTGGAGGAGCACGTGGGCACCGATTCAGCCGTGTGGGATCTTGTGACGGTCGACGTCTTCTCGGGCAGCATCGCCCCCCGCCACGTCTCGACGAGCGAGTTCTATTCGATGATCGCGGATGCCCTCTCCCCCGACGGCGTCGTGATAGTCAACACGCTCACCTCGCATGGCCTGCCGTTCACTTACGATGCTGCCGTCACGCTGAGCTCGTTGTTTCCGCACGTTGTTGCCGTCGCACCGCAGGCGGTCGTCGCCGGAGAACGCAACGGCAATATCGTTCTGGCCGCATCGCGCCGGCCGATCGAGCTGCCCGACCTCGCTGCGCAGGCCGCGTCGTGGCCCCGCCCGGCACAGACGTTCTCCGAGGCTGCGGTCGCCGATTTCGCCCGCGACGGCCTCGTGCGCCACGACGAAGCATAGGCCGACGCTACCGCCGCCTCAGCCCTGCCTACCCGGCATCGGCGACGCGGAGTGCGCTGTAATCGTCTGCCGCCGGGATCGGTGAGTTAGACCGTCGCCGAATGACGGCCACGATGATCGGCACGAAGGTCAGCACGAGCGCGACGAGTTGCACCGTTCCCGCAATCGGCCCGCCAGCGAAGTTGGCGACCGTCATCACGATCGCCGCAACAGGAACCCATACCGGCACGACCTTCGCGCGCCGCAACCCCAGCGTGAGCACGATCGGACCGAGAGAGAACGTGACGAGGAAGGACAGCAGAAGGAACGTCGTGAGGGCGCTCGCGTCGTCGGCCCGAGCCATCGCCTTTGCTGCCTCGGTGGAGACACCGCTGAGGGCGATATCACCGAACACACCGAAGTACAGGGCCAGGTGGCCTATCGCGACGGCGAGACCCAGCGCGGTGAGCACTCCGCCGATGAGGGTCATCACCCAGCCGCGAGAACGTGCCAGGCCAATCGCGCTCGGCATACCGCAGATCCAGAGCAGCGGCCCGAACACGGCGAGGAAACCGGCGATCTGCCAGAGGCCTTGGTTCTGCCGCACGGCGTCGAATACCGTCGCCGACGAGTCGCCCGATTGCAGCATCCATTGGATGACGGTGGTAGCGATGAGACTCGCGGGGCCGGCCGCGAGCCCGGTCACGCCGATGATGCGGAGGGTTTTCTCCCGTGCGTTGTTCATGATGCTCCTTGTCGTTGCCTGCTGTGCCGGTGTCGCCGGCCCGTACGATTCGAGGCTGCTCTTGCACCGCTGTCGAGCGCGTCGTCCGCGAGGGCGAGCGGCCACCGCAGCCTGGTGGGATTGCGGCGCGCCGGCATCCGCAATTCGGGTGAGGCGCCCCCGCCGAAATGCGTACGACCGTCTCGGCGTGCGCGCAATAGAGTGAGGCCATGCACGAGCGCATCGCGGCGTTATGGCGCATGAGGATCGCTGGATTCCCGGCGCCGGATCTCGCGCTGGCCATCATCATGCTCGTGATCGCCGTGCTCAGTACCGCGACGGGAAATCCCGCCGAGGGGCCCCTGGCTGTGACGCTGCCGGTGGCGATCGTCGCACCGCTCTCGCTCGCCTGGCGGGTGCGGTCTCCCTTCGTCGCCGTGGGCATCCTTGTGGTCTCCGGACTCACCCAGTCCCTGCTGGCCGAGGTGCCGGGATCCCTGTGGTCTCTCGTGTTGTACGCGATAGTCATGTACTCCACCGCGTCGACCTACACGGAAGGCCGGGCCGCTCTCGCCGGTGTGATCCTGGTGGCCGAGCTGATCATCGAGGAACGCATCGACAACGGTGTCGACTATCTCTTCGTCGTCGTGCTGTTCGGGGGCCTGTGGTTGCTCGGGCGGGCCAGCAGGCTCTGGCGCACACGCGTCTCGCACGCCGAACAGCGCGAACGAGACACTGCGCGCCTCGCCGTCGCCGAGGAACGTGTGCGCATTGCGCGCGAACTGCACGACATCGTGGCTCACAGCCTGAGCGTGATCTCTGTGCAATCGGATGCGGCCGAGGCCGCCCTCGCGGCGCGCCCCGAACTGGCGCGCGCACCCCTGCACGCCATCCGATCCACGGCCAGGGATTCTCTCGGCGAGATCCGGCAACTGCTGCAGGCGCTGCGGGACGATGACGACCCGGTGCCCTCCGCCTTCGGGCGGGCTACCCTCGACGAACTGGTCGCGACGGCGGCCAGCGCGGGGCTGCCTGTGGTGCTTCGTGCGGATGCGAGCGAGACGCTCCTCCCCGCGCCTCTCGAGGCTGCGGTCTACCGCATCGTTCAGGAGGCCCTGACCAATGTCATCAAACACGCCGGGCTCGTGGCCACAACGGTGAATCTCTCTCGCGGTGAGGCTGCGCTGCGACTCGACATCGCGAACGTCGGCTCACGACAGGGCAAGCGCCGACCGTCCGCGCCGGGCTACGGGCTCATCGGAATTCGTGAGCGGGTCGCCTCGGTCGACGGCACGCTGACGACCGGCCCAACGCCGGATGGCGGCTTCCAGGTTTCCGCGCGCATCCCGCTACCCGCGAGGCTCGCATGACGACCGTGGTGCTGGCCGACGACCAGGAACTCGTGCGCACCGGTTTTCGTCTGATCCTCGACCTTGAGCCGGGAATCGAGGTCGTCGGGGAGGCGTCGAACGGCGAGGAGGCCGTGCGTCTGGTCGCTCGCACGCATCCTGATGTCGTCTTGATGGACATCAGGATGCCGGTGCTCGATGGCATCGAAGCGACCCGGCGCCTCAGCGCGGCCGGTTCGGCGTCGAGGATTCTTGTTCTCACGACGTTCGATGCCGACGAATATGTCTACGAGGCGCTGCGGGCGGGCGCGAGCGCCTTTCTGCTGAAGGATGCACCGCGCGAGCAGCTCATTGCCGCCGTGCACGCCGTGGCGCGCGGAGAGTCGCTGCTCGCCCCCTCCGTCACCCAACGGCTCATCGAGCGATTCGTGCGGCTGCCGTCGCCAAGCGATGTGCTCCCCGTCGCTGTCGCCTCACTCAGCTCGCGTGAGCAGGAGGTTCTCCGACTCCTGGCACAGGGTCTGTCGAACGCGGAGTTGGCGCGTCGGCTATATCTCGGCGAGGCCACGGTCAAGACGCACGTCGCCCGGCTGCTCGCAAAGCTGGAGGTACGGGACCGCGTCCAGGCCGTCGTTCTCGCGTACGAGAGCGGTTTTATTCAGCCTGGTGAGGCCCCGCACGGCATCCCTCCTGCATAAGCGCGGCACTTATCGCGCATCCGCGCGCATCCCGTCAAGCCGGAATGCTGTGTTACTTCACACAAGGTCACGCACGGTCATGTTCGCCCGCCGGGGCCGCGCGCTTGTCAGGATGACCCTCGTGAACAAGAAAACCTGGACCGCTCTCGCCCTCGCTCCCCTCCTGCTTCTGCTGAGCGCCTGCGCGGGGGGCGCCGGCCCGTCCGGGTCGGAGAGCTCGACGCCCGT
Organism: Leifsonia sp. Root112D2; assembly: GCF_001424905.1. NCBI lineage: Bacteria > Bacillati > Actinomycetota > Actinomycetes > Micrococcales > Microbacteriaceae > Leifsonia > Leifsonia sp. Root112D2. Next base: position 2,332,880 of record NZ_LMCU01000001.1, on the reverse strand, counting down.
GCGCAACGGCTCGCTGACGATCGGCACCAATGGGCAGGAGCCGCCGTGCATCGCGCCAGCCGAGAACGCCGGGCTCAACGGGCCCGAGCTCTCTCGCCCGCTGACCGACTCCGTCATCTACGAGAACCCGAAGACCGGCAAGCTCGAGCCGTGGCTCGCCTCGTCGTGGACGATCTCCCCTGATGGCCTCGACTACACCTTCACCCTGCGCAAGGGCGTCACCTTCAGTGACGGGCAGAAGTGGGATGCCGCCGCGTTCAAGGCGAATCTCGACTACATCGTCAACCCGGCCACCAAGTCGCCGATGTCGGCCTCGTACATCGCACCGTATGCCGGCTCGACCGTCGTGAACGCCGACACCCTGAAGGTGCACCTCAGCACCCCGTATTCCGCCTTCCTGCGGGTGCTCGCCCAGGGCTTCTTCGGCGTCGTCTCGCCGAAGGAGATAGCGGATGCCCCGGGCAACATCTGCGCCGACCCGATCGGCACGGGGCCCTTCACGCTCGTCAAATGGACCAAGGGCCAGAGCGTCGAGTACACGCGCAACGATGCGTACAACTGGGGTCCTCCCGGCACCCACACGGGTGCGGCCTACCTGAAGACGTATACCGTGCTGATCCTCGCCGAGGATGCCACGCGGTACAACGCGCTCGCATCCGGCCAGGTGGATGCCGTCGACTGGGTTCCGGCGCAGTCGATCGCCTCGGCCAAACAGAATTCCAGCATCGGCATTCTGCAGGCGACCACGCCGGGGCATCCGTTCACCTGGTGGCTCAACACCACGAGGGCCCCATTCAACGATCTGAAGGTGCGCCAGGCACTCGTGACGGGCATCGACCGCGCCCAGATCGTGAAATCCGTGCTCTTCGGCCAGTACAAGACGGCCACGGGGTTTCTGACCTCGTCCACGCTCGACTACGCCAAGAACGACATTCCATTCAACGTGACGAAGGCGAATCAGCTGCTTGACGAGGCTGGCTGGACGAAGCGCGACAGTGCCGGATACCGCACCAAGGACGGCAAGCGCCTCACCGCCTACTACCCGACGTCGAGCGCCATCGCCTACCGCGTGCAGATCGCCGAGCAGATTCAGGCCCAGGCCAAGAAGCTCGGCGTCGATATCGAGATTCAGTACCCGACGGCACAACAGCTGAGCGAGCGCACCATCTCGGGCGACTACGACATCAACTCGGGCATCTGGGGAACGAACACCCCGGACATCCTGTGGCTGAAGTACGACTCGAAGAACATCACGACGCCGCAACGCATCGGGCTGAACTCCTCGCGCCTGTCGGACCCGAAGGTTGACCAGTACGTGCAGGAGGCGCGCGAGACGACGGATGCAAGCACACAGGCGGCACTGTACGAAAAGGCACAGGCGCGTCTGATCGAACTCGCCCCGGCGATCCCCTTGTTCGACGATCAGCGCGTCGTTGCATACAACAAAGACACCGTGCACGGTCTGAGCCTCGAGACCGCGTACCCGGCGCCATACGTCTTCGACGCGTGGACGAGTGGCAACTGAGATGACGGCGGCATCCGGGCTGAGGGTGGTACGGCGAGGGGGTCTCGCCGGCACTGTTCTGTTGCGCGTGGTCGGCGCGATAGGCGTGCTCTGGGGCGCGGCGACACTGGCCTTCCTCGCGATCTACCTCAGCCCGGGTGACCCCGCATACGCCGTGCTCGGCGGGGAGCAGGCGAACCCTTCGCCCGCCGTGCTCGCGCAGATTCGCCACGAGTACGGGTTCGACCAGCCCTGGTACGTGCAGTACGGCACGTACCTGTGGAAGCTGGTACACGGCGATCTGGGGCGGTCGTACCAGCTCAAGGAGCCGGTCTCGCAGGCGATAGGCCAGCAAATCGGCGGCACGGTTCAGCTGGCCGTGACGGCCGGAACGCTGGCGATCCTCATCGCCGTCGTCGTGGCGACGCTGACTGCGCACCGTCGCCGCTGGATTCGCGGCACATCCAGCGCCATCGACCTGACGCTCGCCTCCATGCCGTCGTTCTGGCTGGGCATTCTGCTGCTCAGCGCCTTCTCCTACGGCCTGCACGTCTTTCCGGCCATCGGCAACAAGGGCTGGCAGTCGCTCGTGCTGCCCTCGGTGACGCTGGCGCTGCCCCTCGCAGCCGTGCTCACGCAGGTGCTGCGTAACGCGCTCGAGGAGGTCTTCGACCAGCCGTTCATCCAGAGCGCCAGGGCACGAGGGTTGTCCGACGCGTATGTGCGGGTTCGGCACGCGCTGCGGCACGCGCTGATCCCGCTCACAACGATGGCCGGCTTTCTCGTCGGAGGGCTCTTCGGCGGCGCCGTCGTGACGGAGACACTCTTCAACCGCCAAGGGCTGGGGCGGCTGCTCCTCGCCGCCGTCAACGGCAAAGACCTGCCCATCGTCATCGCCGTCGTCGTACTCTCGGCGGGCGTGTACGTGATAACCAACCTGGCGGTCGACCTGCTCTACCCGCTCATCGACCCGCGCCTTCGGAGGCTCGCATGACATCCGATCTGCTCACCACCGAGGCGCCCTCGTCCTTCGCCGCACCGGAGGTCTCGACGCCGGCCACGGCACTGCGCTCGCGACGGTTTCGCGTCGGCGTGCCGCTCGCGGTCGTGCTTGCGCTGGCCTTTCTCGCCTTCCTCGCGCTCTCGACGATAGTTCCGCAGTGGATCGCGACGAGCGACCCGCTCGCCGTCACCACCCACGTGCTCGCGGGGCCCAGCGCGGCGCATCCGCTGGGAACGGATGAGAACGGCCGCGACGTGTTCAGTCGCATCGTCTACGGGGCCCGCGAATCGCTCATGCTCGGTTTCGGGGCCATAGCGCTCTCGGTGGTCGGCGGCTCGATTCTCGGCATTCTCGCCGGCCTGGGCAATCGTTTCGTCGAGACCGTCGTCATGCGCTTCATCGACATCGGCCTGGCCTTTCCCGAGATGCTGCTCGCCCTCGTCGTGATTGCCGTCAGCGGCGCGGGAACGGTCAATGCGCTCATCGCGATAGGGGTGGCCGGAATTCCCAGCTTCGCCCGGCTGGTGCGAGCGCAGACGCTGGGCATCCGTAAGGCCGCATACGTGGACGCGGCGCGTGCCCTCGGGCTGAGGGAGCCGGCCATCGTGCTCAGGCACATCCTGCCCAATGCGCTGCGACCCATTCTGGTGCTCGCCACCATCGGCGTCGGCACCGCCACGATAGCCGGCGCCGCCCTGAGCTTCATCGGTCTCGGCACGCCACCGCCCGCACCGTCGTGGGGAGTCATGCTCTCGACGGCCCGAAACTTTCTGGGCCAATCGTGGTGGTACGGCATCTTTCCCGGCCTCGCCATCACCCTCATGGTCGTGAGCGTCACGGTCGTGGGTCACTGGCTGCAGCGGCGACTCGAGGGGCGGTCACGATGACCGCCGCGGATGCCTCTGGCGCGCCTTCGCCCCTGCTGTCGGTGCGCGATCTGCACGTCGGGTTCGGCTCCTCTGCTGAGTTCACGCAGGTCGTGCACGGCGTCTCCTTCACCATCGCCCGGGGCGAGTGCCTCGCCATCGTCGGCGAATCAGGATCGGGCAAGAGCGTCACGGCGCGAACGGTGATTGGTCTCCCGGGCGACGGCGCCACCGTGCAGGCGGCGCAGCTCTCCTTCGACGGCATCGACCTGCTGCGTGTGCGCGAGCGGGGCTGGCGCAGCCTGCGTGCGCGGCGCATCGGCTTCATCCTGCAGGATGCGCTCGTCTCACTCGACCCGCTGCGCGAGGTCGGCAAGGAGGTCGAGGAAGTACTGGCCCAGCACACGAGCCTGAGCGTGGCCGAGCGACGTGCCCGGGTGCTCGAGTTGCTGACATCCGTCGGCATACCGGATGCGAGAAGACGCGCCAGGCAGATACCCCAGGAGCTCTCGGGCGGGCTGCGCCAGCGCGCGCTGATCGCCACCGGCATCGCGGCGGATCCCGAACTGATCATCGCCGACGAGCCGACCACAGCGCTGGATGTGACGGTGCAGGCCCAGGTGCTCGCCCTGCTGCGCGGCTTTGTCGACGCAGGCCGCTCCCTGCTGCTGATCAGCCACGACCTCGCCGTCGTCTCGCAGATCGCCGACCGCGTGCTCGTCGTTCAGGCGGGTCGCATCGTCGAACAAGGAGCCGTCAGCGAAGTGCTGCGTTCACCGCAGCATCCATACACTCGGCAGCTGCTGCAGGCGGTTCCCTCGGCGGCGTCCAAAGGCACACGACTCTCCCCCGAGCCGCCGAGCTCCTACGGTGAGCGCACGTCCGGTGCAGCATGGACCGTTCGGCCACGCGGGTCGTCGGGCGCCGTGGATGCCGGTGGCACCGGTGACGCTGGCGACGCCGATGTCGTGGTGTCTGCGCAGCACGTGTCGAAGGAGTTTCGTTCCCGCTCGGGCGAGAGCCACGTTGCCGTGGCCAATGCCTCGTTCGCCCTGCGCCGGGGCCAGACCCTCGGTATCGTGGGCGAGTCGGGCTCGGGCAAGTCCACTCTCGCCCGCCTGGTTCTCGGGCTGGATACGCCAGGAGAGGGACGCATAGAGGTCGGCGGCCGCGCGTGGCCCGAGCTACGCGGGCCCGCGCTGCGGGCCGCACGTCTGGGCATTCAGGCCGTCTACCAGGATGCCTTGAGCACCTTTGATCCGCGGCACACGGTGGCGAGGATTCTGCGCGAGGCGCTCGGCGCATCCGGTGTTCGTTCTCGTCGTGAGTCTCTCGCGCAGAGTGTCGAGTTGCTCGAGCTCGTGGGCCTCGGTCGAGAACACCTCGAGCGGCGCCCACTGCAACTCTCGGGCGGGCAGCGGCAGCGCGTCGCGATAGCGCGGGCGCTCGCCCCGCGACCCGCGGTCATCGTGTGCGACGAGCCGGTCTCCGCACTCGACGTGTCGATTCAGGCCCAGGTGCTCGACCTGTTCGCCGATATTCAGAAGACCACTGGTGTCGCGTACCTGTTCATCAGCCACGACCTCGGCGTGATTCACCACGTCGCCGATCGGGTGCTGGTGATGAAAGACGGGCGCATCGTGGAGCAGGGCGACGCCGCCGACGTGCTGCACAACCCGAGCGATCCGTACACGCGCGAGCTGCTGGCGGCGATCCCCCGGCTTAACTCGGCAGCAGCCGCGCTCTGAGCCGACGGCGCTACTCCCGCGTCAGCGCCCGAGGAACTTCTGCAGCGTGGCGAGTTCTTCCTCGCTCGGAGCGCCCTTCGCGGCATTCTTCGAGCCGCCCAGTCCGAAGCCTGAACCGGCGGCAACCGCGCTGCCCGCGGGCTTCTCCCCCGACGCGAGCGCCGCGTTCTCTGCCGCCCGCTTGGCCGGGTTTCCCGAGCGCGAACCCTTCTTCTTGGCCTGCTGCTTGCCGCGGCCGCCACTGAATCCCGCGCCGGGAATCGGGCCCATGCCCGGAACCTGGGGCATCCCGCCCTTCGCGACGGTCTTCATCATCTTCGCGGCCTGCTCGAAGCGGTTGACGAGCTGGTTCACCTCGGTGACGGTCATTCCGGAACCGCGGGCAATACGCAGGCGGCGCGATCCGTTCAGCAGCTTCGGATTGGTGCGCTCGGTCTTCGTCATCGACTGGATGATCGCCTCGGTGCGCACGATCTCCTTCTCGTCGAAGTTCTCGAGCTGCTGCTTCATGCCACCGGCGCCCGGCAACATGCCCATCATCTTCTTGATGGAGCCCATGTTGCGCAGCTGTTGCATCTGCTTCAGAAAGTCGTCGAGCGTGAAGGTGTCTGTCGCGAACTTCTCGGCGACCGCGCGCGCCTCCTCCTCGTCGAAGGCACCCTGCGCCTGCTCGATAAGGGTGAGCACGTCTCCGAGATCGAGAATGCGGCTGGCCATGCGGTCGGGGTGGAACGGCTCGAAGTCATCGAGACCCTCACCCGTCGACGCGAACATGATCGGGCGCCCCGTCATGGATGCCACGGACAGCGCGGCACCACCGCGCGCGTCACCGTCGAGCTTGGTGAGCACGACACCGGTGAAGTCCACGCCGTCCTGGAACGCCTTCGCCGTCGCGACGGCATCCTGCCCGATCATGGCGTCGATGACGAAGAGCACCTCGTCGGGATCGACCGCCTTGCGGATGTCTGCCGCCTGCTTCATGAGTTCGGCATCGACGCCGAGACGGCCGGCCGTATCGACGATGACGACGTCGTAGAGCTTCTGCTCGGCGAACTTCACGGCGTCGCGGGCGACCTTCACCGGGTTGCCGACCCCGTTGCCGGGCTCAGGCGCATACACGGGAACGCCGGACTGCTCACCGACCACCTGCAGCTGCGTGACCGCATTCGGGCGCTGCAGGTCCGCGGCGACGAGAACGGGCGTGTGGCCGTCTTTCGCCAGCCACTTGGCCAGCTTGCCCGCCAGGGTGGTCTTACCGGCTCCCTGCAGGCCGGCGAGCATGATGACCGTCGGCGGCTTCTTCGCGAACTCCAGCCGGCGCTGCTGGCCGCCCAGAATCGTGATGAGCTCCTCGTTGACGATCTGCACCACCTGCTGTGCAGGGTTCAGCGCCTTGTTGACCTCGTCGCTGAGCGCGCGCTCGCGCACCGTGGCGGTGAACGCCTTGACGACATCGAGCGAGACGTCGGCGTCGAGCAGCGCGCGACGAATCTCGCGAACGGTGCCATCGACATCCGCCGCCGAAAGCTTGCCCTTGGTGCGAAGGTTCTTGAAGGTGTCTGCGAGACGGTCAGACAAAGTTCCGAAAGTAGCCATGGTGCAGCCAGTTTAACCTGCCCGGCTCAGTTCTCCATCTCGATGGCCACGACGCTGCCACGGATGTCGAAGCTCACCATGAGCAGGTACTGAACGTCTTCGGGGCTGATCGAGTAGTCGAAGACCGCGAAGGCCTCGCCCTCGTCGTCACGCTCGGGGTAGAGAGCGATGCGCGCGAGTTGCAGCGACCGCAGCACGTCCATGGGAATATCGCCGGAGTTGTGCACGAGCAGGTCGAGCAGGCTCTCCCCCATCTCGTCCATGTGGGTGTCGATGTAGTTCGATGTGGCGGAGCCCCGCTCAGAGAGCTGGGCGATCAGCGCGTCTCGGGCACGCGCGTCGAAACCTTCCACCGCGAGCAGCATCGCCGAGGCCGAATTGAGCGCCGTCTCGCTGACGGCGCTCTCATCGTCTGCCGTGAGTTCCACGGTGACGGGCTGCTCGGCGAGCTCGACGACATCCGACCAGCTCAGGGCGCCGGACGCGTCTTCGTCGATGATGCCGAAGTAGTCATGCTCGATGGCCATCGGTGTCTCCTAACCCACGAGTTGCTGCACGAAGACGTGCGGGGTGAAGCCGGTGAGGTCGTTGATGCCCTCGCCCTGGCCGACCAATTTGATGGGGATGCCGGTTTTCTCCTGCACGGCCAGCACGAAGCCACCCTTGGCTGAGCCGTCGAGTTTCGTGAGCACCAGGCCGGTCACTCCCGCGTGCTCGATGAAGGCCTGCGCCTGGGCCAGGCCATTCTGGCCGGTGGTGGCGTCGAGCACGAGCAGCACCTCGGCGATGGACGACTGCTTCTCGACGACCCGCTTCACCTTGGCAAGTTCGTCCATGAGCCCGCCCTTGGTCTGCAAGCGGCCGGCGGTGTCGATGATGGCGACGTCGATCTCGTTCGTCTTGGCGAATTCGACCGTCTGAAAGGCGACGGATGCCGGATCCTGCCCCTGCTGCTGCGGCCGCACGATCTGCGCGCCGGCACGATCCGCCCACGTCGCGAGCTGTTCCACCGCTGCGGCCCGGAACGTGTCCGCGGCGCCGACGACCACGCTGCGGCCGTAGGTGCCCAGGAACTTCGCGAACTTGCCGATGGTCGTCGTCTTGCCGACGCCATTGACGCCCACGACGATGACAACGGCGGGGCGGTCGGTGAGCTTGAGCGTGGGATTCAGCTTGGAGAGGCGCTCTTCGAGGCTCTCGCGCAGCATCCGTTGCAGATCTGCGGGGTCGGTGGTCTTGAAGCGGTCGACCTTGGCGCGCAGTTCGGAGACGACAGCATCGGTGATGTCGGGGCCGAAGTCGGCGCTGATGAGCGCATCCTCAAGATCATCCCAGGTCTCGGCGTCGATCGTCTTCTTCGTGAACATGCCGCGCAGTGCGCCGGAAAGGGACCACGGGGTGCGTTCTGCCATGTCGCCCAGTCTATTCGCGCAGGCTCAGGCGGATTCGCGCTCGGCGACGCGCTGGCCGACGACGGCGGAGACGCCGTCTTGGCGCATCGAGACGCCGTAGAGGGCATCCGCGATCTCCATGGTGCGCTTCTGGTGCGTGATGACGATGAGCTGGCTGGTTTCGCGCAGATCCTCGAAGATCGTGAGCAGCCGGCCCAGGTTGGAGTCGTCGAGCGCGGCCTCGACCTCGTCCATGATGTAGAACGGGCTGGGGCGTGCCTTGAAGATCGCTATCAACAGGGCCACGGCGGCCAGCGAGCGCTCCCCGCCGGAGAGCAGCGAGAGTCGCTCAATCTTCTTGCCCGCGGGCTTCACCGAGACCTCGATGCCCGTCGTGAGCAGATCGTCGGGGTTCGTGAGCTGGATGCTGCCGGTTCCGCCCGGGAAGAGAATGGGGAAAACCTCGGCGAACGCCGCCTGCGTGTCGTCGAAGGCACTGGCGAAAATCGCCTGCATCTTCTCGTCGATCTCATCGATGATGGTCAGCAGGTCTTTGCGGGTGTTCGTGAGGTCGGTGAGCTGCTCGGTAAGGAACTTGTGGCGCTGCTCGAGGGCGGCGAACTCCTCGAGCGCCAGCGGGTTGACGCGGCCAAGTTGGGCGAGCTTGCGGTCGGCCTTGGCGAGACGGGACTGCTGCTGTTCGCGGTTGAAGGGAATGGTCTCGGGCGCCTCGGCGGTGCCCGGGGTCTCGAGTGCCTCGGGGGTCTCGATACTCTCGCTGGCGCTCGCTACTCGACCGGCGGGATCGTCCACAGGGACCGGCACCTCTGGCCCGTATTCGGCCACGAGCACGTCTTCCACGAGACCGAGCTCGCTGCCGGCGCGCTCCAGCAGACCGGAGAGGTGCAGCTTCTTCTCATAGATCTGCAGTTCCAGCCCGTGCACGTTCTCGGTGATGGCCTGCAGCCGCTCGCGCAGCGCGCTCTCCTCGCGCCGCAGGCTCGACAGTTCCTCGTTTTGGCTCGCCCGCTGGGCCTCGGCCGTCGTGAGCTCGACGCGCGCCTCGGCAACCGAGCGATCCGCGGAGTCGAGCACGGCCGGCAGCGCCTCGATCACGGCGGTGGCGGCATCCACCTGGTGACGGCGGATGACCGCCCGCCGGGCTGCCTCCTCGGCCGCTGCCCGATCGGCCTCGAGACGGCGGGCCAGACTCTCGCCACGAGCCTGCTCGGCCCGCACCCGCTCGCGCGCGGTCTCGACGGCCAGCCGAGACTCGACCTCCGCCTCGCGCGCCGCATCCAGCTCGGCCGAGAGCGCGTCTCGAGCGCTCACATCCAGGATCGGCCGGGGCCGGCTCGACGCCGTCTGCAGCTCGCCCTTCGCCTTCTCGGCAGCGGCCTCGGCCTCGGCCACGGCGGTGCTCGCCAGCGCCAGCGACGCCTCAAGTCGCTCGGACTCCGCCTGCGAGGCCTCGAACTGAACCCTCAGCCGGTTGAGCTGCTCGGTCTGTGCGGCCAGCCGGGAATCAAACTCCCGCAGGGCGGTCAGCGCCGCTTGCGATTGCTCCTTGGCCACCTGAAGCACACCGCGCTGCTCGGCGAGCGCGAACTTCGCGCGGTCGATGAGCGAGGTCACCTCGCCCAGCCGATCGGATGCCGCGTCACGGTCGGCCACGAGCTCCAGTCGACTGCGCTTGGCTCCCGAGCCGCCGCGCAGCACGTAGCGGCTGAGCACGTCGCCCGCCTTCGTGATGACGGTGACGGATGCTGCGGGCTCGCCCTTCACTCTGGCCCAAAGACGCCGCGCGGTCTCGAGGTCGTCGGCTATGACGACGTGCGAGAGGATGCCGAGCACGCCGGGCGGGGCGGTGACGACGGAGGTTGCGCGGACGGCGCCGTCATCAGCGGTTGCGATTTCGGGGGCTTTGAGACTGCCGCGGGCGGCCTCAGCCAGCGGGGTATCTGCCAGCAGCAGTTCGATGCGGCCCATCTGCTCGGCTTCTGCCCGCTGGAGGGCGTCGATGCCCGCGCTCAGATCATCGGCGAGCACGGCATCCGCCAGCGTGCCGAGGGCTGCAGCTATGGCGGCCTCATAACCGGGCTGCACCTGCACGTGTTCGGCGACGAGGCCACGGATGCCCGGCAACTTCGCCGCCACGAGCGCGCTCGAGCCGTCCTTCTGGTCGAGCGCGGAGGAGAGAGCGCTGGTGCGGGCGGCGAGGGCGTCACGTTCGCGCTCGAGCACATGCAGCTCCTCGCGCAGTCGTTCGATTTCGGCCTCGGCCTCGAACACCGTGTTCTGCGCCAGCTCGTACGCCTCGTCGAGGTCGGTCTCACCGGCATCCGCCGTTGCCGCCTCGCTCTCGCGCAGCACGAATTCGGCGTGCGCGCTCTCGCGACGTTCGGTCGCGGCATCCAGCGCATTCTGTTGCCGCAGCACCTCGCCGCGCACCGCTGCGAGGCGCGAGCCGGCGGCATCCGCCTGCCCGGTGAGCTTGGTGATCTCGAGGTCGTGACGGGAGACGAGCGCGCTCTGCGCGGCGATCTCCTCGTCGATGCCGTCGAGCCGGGACCGCGCCCCGCGGGTCGCCGTCTGGGCCAGCTGCCAGGCCGCCTCCGCCGCGGTGACCACCTCACGCAGGCGTTCGACCTCCGTGCGAGCGTCATCGACCATCTGGGTCGTGACACTCGGGGTGGACTCGCCGTCGTCTGCCTGGGATCCGAGCAGTGCGAGCCGCTGATTGGCGAGCGTGTAGAGATTGCGCAGCCGTTCCTGCACCGACTCGAGGCCGAAGCTCGTGCGCCGGGCCACATCAACGGCGTCACCCACCTGCGCCTGCTCCAGCCGGGCTATGCGCAACTGCTTCTGTTCCAGCTGCTCCTGCAGCACGATGCGCTCACTGTGTCGCTCGCTCTCAGTGCGTCCATGATCGTCGAGCGCCGTGCGCAGCGTGACCACCTCGTCCGCCAGCAGCCGAGCCTTGGCATCGCGCACTATCGCGGCGATCGACTGCGCCTCACGGGCTATCTCCGCCTGGTGGCCCAGCGGCTTGAGCTGGCGGCGGATCTCCCCGGCGAGGTCGCTCAGTCGGGTGAGATTGGTCTGCATGGCCTCGAGCTTGCGGAGGGTCTTCTCCTTGCGCCTGCGGTGCTTGAGAATGCCTGCGGCCTCCTCGATGAAGCCGCGGCGCTCCTCGGGACTGGCCCGCAGCACCGCGTCGAGTTGCCCCTGCCCGACGATGACGTGCATCTCCCGGCCGAGCCCCGAGTCACTGAGCAGCTCCTGCACGTCGAGCAGGCGACAACTCTGACCGTTGATGGCGTATTCGCTACCGCCGTTGCGGAACAGCGTGCGGCTGATCGTGACCTCGGAGTACTCGATCGGCAGGGCGCCATCCGCGTTGTCGATGGTGAGCGTCACCTCCGCGCGGCCGAGGGGCCCGCGCGTGGACGTGCCAGCGAAGATGACGTCCTCCATCTTGCCGCCGCGCAGCGTCTTCACGCCCTGCTCGCCCATCACCCAGGCGAGAGCGTCGACCACGTTGGACTTGCCCGAGCCGTTGGGCCCTACCACGCAGGTCACGCCGGTCTCGAACGCAAATGTGGTCGGCTGTGCGAAGGACTTGAACCCCTTCAGGGTCAGGCTCTTCAGATACACCCGATGCCTTTCCTCGTCGCTGCGCGATACCTGGTTACACGGTACCGGACTCCGGCCGTTCTCCCCGGCAGCGCGAGCGGGCTGTTGACCACGCGGGCAGCACGCCAGACGCGCAGTTTCTGTGGGTCGTCGTCAGCCGTTCGTGCCGCCTGGTCGTCGTAGCGCGTCGAGCATCCGGGCCGGCATCGCGGTCAGGGTGGCTGTTGTCTCGTCCTCGGCGGCGGTGAGTGCCTCGACCTCGATGTCGCTCAGCTCCGCGGCGACTGCGGCGGCGCGGAGGTTGTCCTCCAGGTGCCCGATGGACTTCGTGCCGGGGATCGGGACGATGACCGAGGAGCGTCTGAGCAGCCAAGCAAGCGCGACGGTGGACTCCGTGACGTCGAGTCGGCGGGCAGCTGCGGTGAGCGCGACGAGTCCGTCGGGGCCGCCGGTGGCGAGTGGGAAGTATGGCACGAACGCGATGCCGTCGCGTTCGCAGGCGTCGAGGACTTCGACGCCGGAACGGTCGATGAGGTTGTACCGGTTCTGCACCGCTGTGATTCGCGTGACCCGTCGTGCCTGCGCGAGGAGCTCGGAGGTGGCGCCGGAGATTCCGATGCGGTCAATCTTTCCTTCGTTCTGTAGGTCGACGAGGACGCCGAGGGACTCTTCCAACGGCACGTCCTCGCCGATGGAGCCGGCGCGACCATCGCTGTCGCCCCAGAGCCGGAGGTAGGTCAGGCTGCTGCGTTCGGTGCGGAGATCGAGGAGGGCGTCCTCGACCTGGGTGCGGATAGTTTCGGGACGGCTGTCAGTGAGCCATTCGCCCCGCGGACCCCGTGTCGCACCGACCTTGTTGCCGATAATGACGTCATCGCCGAACGGGGCCAGCGCGCGGCCGATCAGCTGGTTCACGGTTCGAGGCCCGTAGGCGTTGGCAGTGTCGAAAAACCGTACACCGCGGTCGACGGCGTAACGGAGCACGTCGATCGCGCTGTTCGGATCGTCGGGCAGGCCGATCACGCCGGGCCCTGCGAGTTGCATGGCCCCGTACCCGAGTCGGGGCACGGCGAGGTCTCCAATGGCGAGGGTCGGATCGAACTGAGCGGTGCCATCCAGGTCGGTCATGCTCGGTTTCCTTCAGGTGTCGGGGTAGTGGGCTCGTCCTCCGCGATGGCAAGCAACCATTGCCCGAAGAGGGCGGATTCAGCGGTGGTGAATACCCGCGATCTTTTCGGCAACTCGCGCAGCAGCACGCGAGCGGCCTGGGCGGGTGTCGTCCGGGCGGACGGCTGTCCGGTGAGTTGTTCGATCAGCGCGGCGCGGGTCGCTTCTGCCGCGGGGTCATCGATGGAGCCGTGTTGCCGGTTGAGTTGCGTGACGCAGCCGATCGCCATGCCGGTTGTCATCGATGCCGCAGTGTCGACATCGACGCGAAGCAGTCCGGCGTCGCGCATCCGCTCCAGACCAGCGCGAAGATGGGCGTCTGCCGTCGCGGCGGCGGCGCTCGTGCGCCCGGGCGAGTACATCAGCGCATACAGCGTCGGGTTCGTGAGGCCGAACTCGATGTGCAGATCCCACCCGGCGCCGAAGTCTTCGATGAGGTCCCCCGTGCGGAGCAGGCCCTGCTTTCGCTGCAAGTAATCCCCGAACGTCTGCTCCACCACTGCGTCGAGCAGACCCTCCTTCGTCCCGAAGTGGTGGTACAGGGTCGGGGCTGCGACACCCGACGCCTCGTACAGCTCGCGAGTGCTCGGCTCATGCGCGGGCTGGGCTACCAACAGCTTGGAAGCTGCATCTAACAGTCGCGTCCGCCCAGAAGTCATGTATCGACAGTACAGCAGAATGATTCACACCTATACAGTTGATACGAGTCCGCTCAGACCTCCCCGCAAAACTGCCCGGTGAAGGTATGGCGGTTTCTATAGCTCAAATCACACCATGCGCCGTTATCTGTTGCGCTGGCAACGCGGGCAAAAGTGGGAGCCGCGATTCATGAAGCTCTCACGCACGATAGCCGTTCCGCATCGTGGACAGGGTTTGCTCTGCCGGCCATAAACGTTAAGGGAATGGCTGAAGTAACCGGATGCCCCATTCACGTTCACGTACTGAGCGTCGAAGCTGGTTCCGCCCTCGGCGAGCGCCTTCGTCAGCACGAGGCGAATTTCGGCCAGCAGCAGCTGCGCCTTCGTACGGCTCAGCGAGCGTGCCGGCGTCTCGAAATGGATGCGTGCCGCCCACAACGCTTCGTCGGCGTAGATATTGCCGATGCCGCTGGCCAGGCTCTGATCGAGCAGCACGCGCTTGATGCCGCTCGATCGCAGCGTCAACGCGCGAACGAACGCGGCTTTGTCGAAGGCGGGGTCGAGCGGGTCGCGGCCGATGTGCGCCACCTGGCGGGGCACGAGAGCCTGGTCGTCGCCCAAACCGCCCGCCCGTCCGTCCACCGTCGCGACCAGGGCATCGACGGCCATGGAGCCGAAGATGCGCTGGTCGACGAAGTCGATGCGCAGCTCACCGTGCACCGGATGCTCCACGTTCAGCCGGATGCGCGTGTTGCGGTCATCGCTCGCCCCCGGCTGCCGCAGCAGAACCTGCCCGCTCATCCCCAGATGCGCCACGAGCGCCCTCGGCGCCGACCCTGCCGGCGCCGAGATGCGCGGCTCGAGCGGCAACCACAGGAACTTGCCCCGGCGCACCGCCGCGCGCATCCGCCGCCCCTCGAGCTGGGCCGCGAACGGGCCGCCGAGGGGGTCGTGACGTCTCAGCGAACGCGGCTCGAAGACCTCCACGGCCGAGATGAGCGCGCCCGTGACCGCCGGTTCAAGGCCGGCGCGCACGACCTCGACCTCAGGAAGCTCCGGCACTGTGTTCGTTCAATCGTGTTTGTTCAGCATCGTCCAGGCGGTGAGGGCGGCGGCCATTTCGGCGTGCTTCTTGCTCGTGCCCTCGCCCGTCGCGGTCACCAGACCGGGCACCGTCACCGTGGCGTGGAAGGTCTTGTCGTGGTCGGGGCCGGTGTTCGTGACCGAATAGACCGGGTTGCCCGCGCCACGGTGTGCCGAGGCCTCCTGCAGACTCGTCTTCGGGTCCATGGCCGCGCCGAAGCGGGTGGGGTCCTCCAACAGCGGCTCGATCAGCCGCAGTACCAGCGCGGTTGCGGCATCCGGTCCGGCACCGATGTAGCACGCACCGATGATCGCCTCGACGGTGTCGGCCAGAATCGACGCCTTGGTGCGGCCGCCGCTGGCGTCCTCACCCCTGCCGAGCAGAATGAATGGACCCAGGCCGATGGCGCGCGCCACCTGCGCGAGTGCAACGGTGCTGACCACACTGGCGCGTCGCTTGGCGAGATCGCCCTCGTCGAGGTGCGGGTTCTCACGAAACAGCTTGACCGTGACGGCCTGGCCCAGAATGGAGTCGCCGAGAAATTCGAGGCGCTCGTTGTGCGGGCTGCCGCCGTGCTCGTATGCGTACGAGCGATGGGTCAGCGCAAGCTCAAGCAACTCCGCGTCAAAGGTGATGCCGAGAATCGCAAACAGCGCGCCCCGCTCGGGGTCTTCCCCCTGCGGAGCGCGCCGGATGCTGTGATGCGCCTGACTAGACGTCGGCGACCTTGCGACCCTTGTACTCGAGGAACTGCGGGGTGCCCGCGGAGTCCTCGACGACCTTGGCACGGTGCGGCAGGCTGTACGTCACCTTGCCGTTTTCGACGGTCTTGACGAGCGTCGGTGCGGTCGCCTTCCACTGCGCGCGGCGCATACGGGTGCTCGCGCGGGACATCTTCCGCTTCGGAACGGCCATGGCTACTTCTCTTCTCTGTCGTCTTCGGAGGCTTCGAATCCCGCGAGCGCAGACCATCGGGAATCGATGACTTCTCGTGGGGTGTAATTCGGCTGATCGGCCAGCCTCTCCCCGGTCTCGGGATCGAGACCCGGGCAGTCAGGCCGGCACACCGGCTGGAACGGCAGTGCAAGCACCACCGCATCCCTGATCAGAGGTTCAAGATCCACGTGGTCGTCGTGAACCTCATAATCAAAAGCTTCGTCAGAAGAATACGCGAAAACCTCCTGAAAATCGACTTGGAGCGGCTGCTCGATGTCGATCAGGCATCGGCCGCACACTCCGGATGTCTGCGCCTGCAGTTCTGCGGTCACCAGAATTCCGTCGTGCAGCGCCTCCAGCCGCACCTCGGCGTCGACCTGCGAACCGGCCGGAATGCTGACCAGGCCCTCGCCGAGGCGTTCGGTGACGGGCATGATGAGGGAACGCTCGCGCATCTGGCCGGCACGATGCATGATGTCGTGCACCTCAAGGGTGTACGGGGTGGTTCGAAAGCTGCTCACGGCCATCAATCCTACGCGTTGTGCGCTGAGCGCGAGCCGTCAGAGCCCGGCAGCGCAGGAACCAGCGAGACCGGGCTGAACCGTGCGACAAATCGGGCCATGGTGGGGGCGTCTCGGTAGAGCCCGGCCACGACCGCATCGAGATCGCGTACGAGCGCGCGACGCTCGTCGGTATCAGGGGGTGCCTGCCGGTCGAAGGCCTCGCGTTCGACGGCGTCGCGCACGCGGGTCAACGCATCCGTATCATTCGGATCGCGCAGCCTCGATGCGATGTGATCGGCGAAGGCACGCGGCGTCTGCGTCGAGTACATCGGCGCGCGCAGATCGCGCGCGGTATCACGCAGCTCGCGCCACGCAACGCTCGCGGGCAGCTCTCCCGTGATCACTCTCGAGCGTCTGCGCCTGCGCACGATCAGCCGCGAGCCTGCGGGCAGCAACGCCAGAATCAACGCGGCGAGAACGATGAGCAACGCCGGCAGCGTCGCATCCGTTGTGGTGGCGCCGGGCGTCGACGCTGACCCGTTTTGATCGGGGAGCCTGGAGCCGGTCGACGGTGTCGGTGCGCTCGCACCCGCCGTCGCCGTGCTCGTCGGTGCGGGGCCAGACGGGTCGCTTTGCGGAATCGTGTACGACGGCACCACGCCCTGGCCCACGGTGGGCTCGAAGGCGAGCCAGCCGACACCGGCGAAGTACAGTTCGGGCCACGAGTGCAATTCGTCCGAGGTGACCGTATAGACGGTGCGACCGCTGGAATCGGTGGCCGTGCCGGTGCCGGGCAGGTATCCGATGGCCACGCGGGCGGGAATTCCCAGCACCCGCGCCATGACAGCCATGGCCGAGGCGAAGTGCACGCAATAGCCCGACTTCTTGGTCAGGAATGTGGCGATGACCGCGAGGCCGTCTCCGTCATAGCCCTGCTCGAGCGGGGTTTGCAGCGAGTACTCGAATCCCGAATTGCGAAAGTAGTTTTGCAGCGCCACCGCGCGCTCGTACTCCGATGTCGCGCCCTTCGTCGCCTTCTCCGCGGCCTTGGTAATGATCGTGGGCACCGAACCCGGCAGCTCAAGATCGGCGCGTACCGACTGCGGGATGAAGCTGTTGGCCGCACGCAACTGCTCCTCGCTGGGCTTCACTATCAGACTCGTCGCCGAATACGTCTGTTGGCCTGCGCTGGCGGACGTGCTGGCAATCGTGAGATCTCTCGGCGCCCAGGTCCACGCCCCGGTCTGCCCGTGAACACCGAGCACGGGGTATGGCACGGGAAGCCACGGGCTACGCAGATCACCGACCGAAACACGCGTCCGAATCTTCGTGCGCTCCACGGAATCGTTCAGGCCGGGCGCGGGCCCGATGCTGTCGTCGTCGGGCAGCGCCTTCGTCTCGCTGCGTGCATGCGTCCACGTCGCCCCGGTGAACCTGTCCAGCGTCGTCAGCTTCAGATAGGCCTGATCGGTGGACGTCGTCGAATAGCTCAGCACCGTTGTGGCCTGGGGCCTGCGCAGATCTTTGCCGAGGTCGATCAGCGGGTTCACACCGTTTCCGACTATCACGCCCGAGACCGAGAAGGGAATCGAACCGTCCGGAGCGAATCCCGGGGCCGTCACCGCAACGATGAGCGCGACGACGATGACGGAAGCTGCCGCGGAGATCGAGGCGAAGGCGCCCCGGGGAGCGAAGCGTCGCATCCGCACGTCGATACGCAGCAACCAGGCGTATGCAGCGATGCACAGCACCAGCCAGAACAGGTTGATGCCGCCATCGAGAAAGATCACCGGAACGCTGAGCACCATCAGAATCGGGATGCCCGCCATCGCGGGCAGGCGCAGCGCTACGGCCAGAAGCTCAAGGGCGAGCGCCACCAGCCCGGTTCCCGCCGCGAGCAGGAAGAGCAACTCCTCAACCGGCTGGGCCGGAACCCCCTGGGTGCTGATGGTCGGAACCACCTGGCCGGCGAGCTCGAGCAGCCGAGCGATGCTGGACGGAGTGGGAATGACGAGAAGGAATCCCGCGCCGCCGCCGAAGATCGCCGTGAGCGTGCCGATGAGGATGAGTGCACTGAACACAGGGCTGAGGCTTCTCGACACTCCAGCGGCGCGCAGGCCGGCCCCGGCAAACAGAACCAGGCCGCCCACGAACGCCATGAGCCACCACCAGCCCGCCCCGGCGAAGACGCCCGTGAGCGTGGCGGCCGCGGCGAGCAGCAGCACATAGAGCACACCGGTAAGGCGCCATTGCCCCCGCGACGCCCGGCTCTGCCCCTGCGTGTCGGCCGCGCTAGACACGATCCACCGCCTGCCGACTGAAACGGGCCGCCCGCCAGGCCGTGCCGAGCTCGGCACCGTGCCCGAACGGCACACAGTGCCAGCCCGCCGCCGTGAGCGGAGTGTCGAGGTCTGCGGCACCCGCGTCGAGAAGAAACGCCACGGAGACGTCACTGACGGCCGCAACCGGCGCCAGCGACGCGGCCATGCCGTCATATTCGTTGAGTATCACCGCGAAGACCGGCACGGCACCGCCTGCACGATGCAGGGATCCCATCAGCTCCGCCGCGTAGCCGGGGTTCTGTGTGCGACGCTGGCGGATTCCTGCCAGTCCCACGAGCAACGAGCGTTCCCCGCCCGGCATTTCGAATGCCGGCGCCAGTCCCCCCGCGCGCCCGCTGCGGCTGGATCCACCGCGCACAGCCAACTGCGCGGCGCCGGTCTCGAGCACATTCACCCGATATCCGGCGTTGATGAGTTTCACCCCGAGCGAGGCGACGAGCGTCACCGCCCGCTCGAAGGTGGCATCCGTCGAATCCGTCGCCAGCGGATGCCGCGCCTCGCCCGGCTCCGCACGCCGCGTATCGAACACGATCCAGGCCTCGGGATTGCTGCGCTGCTCCTCCTGGCGCACCATCAGCTCGCCCAGGCGAGCGGTGGCCCGCCAGTGCACGCGGCGCAACGGGTCTCCGTTGCGGTACTCGCGCGCTATCAGCTCGTCGGCGCCCGGACTCGTGCGCCGCAGCACCTGGTGCTCGCTGCCGTCGCCACCGATCGTCACGGGCTCCTCGTCGGCCGTCGTGTCGATGATCGGAGTCACCACCAGCTGTTTCACGGGACCGAGCGCGTATTCGCATCCGGCCAGCCCGAAGGGGTCACGGCGCATGATCACCATGGGCCCGATGTCGTAGATTCCGCGTGCGTTCGCCCGCACGCGGTGCTGCACGGCCAGCGGCCCTGTGCCGTTCAGGAACCGCGTTCCCGAGGCCCCGGCCAGACGCAGCCGCTCGGCCCGCTGCGCCTGAATGCCCCCCGGCATCAGATCACGCCACGCGGTGGATGCCGTGAGCTGCCCCTGCGGGTTCGTCAGCGTCATGGAGACGGTCGCCTCGTCGCCGGCTGCGATGACCCCCGGCGAGATCGAGCGGCTCACGCCAAGCCGCGGGCGGGTCAGCGCCACGATCATCATCGAACCAAGCGGCAGCAGCGCCAGCGCGAGCCCGATCAACAGCAGGTCCTGTCGCCCCCACGTGGCCGCGGCGGCGAGAACCACCAGTCCTGCTGCGAAGATCGCCCACCCGCGTGCGGTCGGGCGGGGCCCATGCACGAGCATTCGCGCGCGACCGCGTCGAAACACGATAGTCAGGCTGATCCGGCGCCTGTCGGCACCGGCGTGGCCGCGAGAATGCGCTCCACGATCTCGGCGACCACGCTCGAACTCTCGTGGTGATGACCCAGCGCGTGGTTGGTGGGCAGCAGCCGATGGCTGAGTACGGAGACAGCCAGGGCGTCGACATCGTCCGGCAGCACGAACTCGCGCCCCTGAAGGGCGGCGCGCGCCTTGGCCGCTCGCACGAGTTGCAGGGTGGCGCGAGGGCTCGCGCCGAGCCGCAGGTCCCGGTCGTCGCGGGTGGCACGCACCAGATCGACCGCATACTGTTTGACGGCGGGCGAGGCAAACACGGCCCGGGCAGCCCGCATCATGCCGCGCAACTCATCCGCCGTCACGACGGCAGTGATCTGGCTGAGCGGGTTGGTGATGTCCCGGGTGTTGAGCATGGCGAGTTCGGATGCGTCATCCGGGTACCCCATCGCAATGCGGGCCATGAAACGGTCGCGCTGGGCCTCCGGCAGGGCGTATGTGCCCTCCATCTCTACTGGATTCTGTGTGGCGACGACGGTGAACGGCTTCCCCAGCGGGTAGGTGGTGCCGTCAACGGTTACCTGCCCCTCCTCCATGCACTCGAGCAGTGCCGACTGGGTTTTCGGGCTTGCCCGGTTGATCTCGTCACCGATCACGATGTTGGCGAAGACCGCGCCCGGCTTGAACTCGAAACGTCGCTCGGCCTGGTTGTAGACGGAAACCCCTGTGACATCGCTCGGCAGCAGATCCGGGGTGAACTGGATGCGACTCACCGTGCAGTCCACGCTTCGCGCCAGCGCCTTGGCAAGCATGGTCTTGCCCACGCCCGGCACATCCTCGATGAGCAGGTGGCCCCCGGCGAGCAACACGGTCAGCGCCGTCTGCACCGCATCGTGCTTGCCGTCGATGACGGATTCGACGTTGGCCGTGATGGCGTCGGCGGCGCGCCGAAAGCGGTCGAGGCTTATCGTGACATCACTCTCGGCGACTGTGGTCCGGATGCGAGCGCTCTCCCCGGTTCTTTCCTCCGCGCTTTCCTCCGTGCTTTCCCCCACAGCGGAGAGGGGAAAGTCGGCTGGCTCCTGCGCCGCGAAACTGTTCATGTCTTCTGCAGGAATTCATAGACCGCCGCCGGCACATACGGCCGAACGTCGCCACCGAGCGCGGCGACCTGCCGAACCAGTGAGCTCGAGACGTGCGCGTGCGAGGGGTCGGGCAGCATGAAAACCGTCTCCACGGCGGCGAGATTGCGGTTGACGATGGCCATGGGCGTCTCGTACGCAACGTCGATCTGCGAACGGATGCCCTTGATCAGCACCTGTGCACCGACATCCGTGCAGTAGTCCACCAGAAGACCGACACTCCAGGAGGCGACGACGATAGTGCCGGCGACACCCGCGTCGGCGATGGAACGCTCAATGAGCGAAACCCGCTGGGCGATGGGCAGCAACGCGTTCTTGTCGGGGTTGTGCACGACAACAACATGCACCTCATCGAACAGCCCGGCCGCACGCTCGATCACATCGAGATGACCCAGCGTGACGGGGTCAAACGATCCAGGGACAACGGCGATCCTGTTCATAGATCTCCAGAATAGCCGGAACGGGGTTATCGTTTCGTTACAATCGGCGATCCGGTGGATGAAGCCCTGTGTGTGGGCACCGGCACGGTGTCAGTTCTTCGCCAGAAAGTCGCGTTCCGCGTCGTCCAGCCGCCGGTCGATGGCGGCCTTGAGCGCCGGATGACTCCCCAGCCCGCCCGGGGATTCCAGCACCTCGTGTGCCAGTTGCCTGGCCTCGGCGATGAGATCGCCGTCGTGGGCCACCCGAAGCAGGCGCAACGAGGAACGTCCCCCGGACTGGGTGGTGCCGAGCACATCTCCCTCGCGCCGCAGATCCAGGTCCACCTGCGCGAGTTCGAAGCCGTCGAGCGTGGCTGCCACCGCCTCGACCCGCTCCCGGGCGAGGGTCTCGGCTTCGGCGCGTGTGACGAACAGACACAGGCCGGCGACGGCGCCGCGCCCCACCCGGCCGCGCAGCTGGTGCAGCTGCGAGACCCCGAATCGGTCGGCGTCGAGAATCACCATGGCGGAGGCGTTCGGCACGTCGACGCCGACCTCGATCACCGTCGTGGCTATCAGCAGGTCGAGTTCTCCGCCGGCGAAGGCACGCATGATCGCATCCTTCTCCTCGCTGGAGAGCCTGCCGTGCAGCACTCCGATGCGCGTGCCGCCCAGCAGCGGATTGCGACGTAGTCGGGCCTCGACCGCCTCGACGGATGCGGGGCCCTCGCCTGCTGTCCCTGAGCCTGCAGAAGCGCCCGCCGCATGCGCACGATCGGGCCCTTCTGCAGGCTCGGGGACCGACCCCGCCTCGGGTACCGTCGCACTGATCGCCGGGCACACCACGAACACCTGGTGGCCGCGCTCGATCTCCTCGTGCGCGCGTTCCCAGATGCGCCGCTCCCAGCCCGGATGCTCCGCCAGCGGAACCACGAAGCTCTCGATCGCCTGACGGCCCTGCGGCAGCTCGGCGATGGTGGAGACGTCGAGGTCGCCGAAGACCGTCATGGCGATGGTGCGCGGAATCGGGGTGGCGGTGAGCACCAGCACATGCGGAGGCGTTGTGCCCTTCAATCGCAGCGCCTCGCGCTGCTCGACTCCGAAGCGGTGCTGTTCGTCCACGACCACCAGGCCCAGGTCGAAGAAGGTGACGGATTCCCCAATGAGCGCGTGTGTGCCCACGACGATGCGCGCCTGCCCCGAGACGATGCGCAGCAGCGCCCGCTTGCGTTCGGCTGTGCTGAGCTGCCCGGTGAGCAGCGTGGGCATCAGCTCGGCACACAGCTCGGGACCGAGCACCGCCGCGATGGACCGCAGATGCTGGGCCGCCAGCACCTCGGTGGGCGCGAGCAACGCGGATTGGCCGCCCGACTCGGCGACGGCGAGCATGGCCCGCAGCGCGACCAGGGTCTTGCCGCTACCGACCTCGCCCTGCACAAGCCTGTTCATCGGGGCATCCTGCCCGATGTCACTGAAGATCTCCTCGCCGGCCAGCCGCTGGTCCCCCGTGAGCGAGAACGGCAGGGTCTTCTCGAAGCGCTCGAGAAGTCCGCCGGATGCCGCTCGGCGCGGTGTCGCGGACTGCGCCCGCGCATCCGCCCTCTGGGTGAGCAACGCCGCCTGCAGCACGAACGCCTCCTGAAAGCGCAACGCGTCACGGGCGCGCTGCCAATCGGCGTCTTTCTCGGGGCGGTGCACGAGTTCGAGAGCGCGGCGGAACGGCACCAGGTCACGCGCGGTGCGCACATCTGCTGGCACCGGGTCGGGCACATCGCCAAGGCCGTCGAGCACGAGTTCGATGGCCTTCTGCGCCTGCCAGCTGGCGACACTCGCGGTCGCCGGATAGATCGGGATGGGGGTCTGCGCCCAGCGCAGCGCGGAATCCGTGTTCGCGCCCGAGAGCGGGGTCTCCTCTTCGAAGAGCTCGTAGTCGGGATGCGCGAGCTGCAGCGCTCCACGGTAGTCGGAGACCTTGCCGGCGAAGATTCCGCGCACGCCCGGCTTGAGGTCGCGTGAACGCCACGCTTGGTTGAAGAAGGTGAGCGTGAGAAAGCCCTCGCCGTCGGTGATGCGCACCTCAAGGATGGTGCCGCGCCGCGCCTTCATCGACCGTTCCCGCACCTCGCGAACCTCTGCGACGATGGTCACGTTCTCGTCGATGGGAAGCTTGGAGAGTGCCGTGAGCTCACCACGGCGCGCATAGCGACGCGGGTAATGGCTGAGCAGATCGCCCACGGTCAGCGCGCCGAAGGCCTTCTGCAGGGCACCCGCCGTGCGCCCGCCGACGGCTCCGCTGAGCCTCGTGTCGAGGTCGAAGGAGCCCGGGGCCGGTGCCGAAACCGCGGCCGGGGTCGCCGCCTCGCCCTCGGCGGGCGCGGGTGCTGCGGTCATGGTCAAAAGTCTACGGGGGCCCACCGACCCCGCCTGTCGTGTCACCACAGACCGGAAGTTTCGCGCTAAACCGGAAGATCTCGGCGATTCGTCCGGTTTAGCGCGAAATTTCCGGTGCCCGAAAAAGCAGCCGGGCGAACGGGCGGCCCTGACCGAGCGGATCCACGAAATTCCCAGTCGGATAGCGTGGGGTTCATGACCAGAATCGTGGCGGGCTTCGCGGGTTCGCTCTCCCTCGCGGTTCCGAAGTCCGGTACCCGGCCCACGAGCGATCGCGTGCGCGAGGCCATCTTCTCGGCCCTCGAGTCGCGGGACGCCCTCGCGGGGGCACACGTGCTCGATCTCTACGCGGGGTCGGGCGCGCTCGGGCTGGAGGCGGCGAGCCGGGGAGCGGCATCCGTCGTTCTGGTGGAGCGCAACGCTCCGGCCGCCGCGGTGTGCCGTCGCAATGCTGCAGCGGTACTGCGCTCTGCCCCGCGCGCCTCGGCGCTCACGATCGATGTTCGCACGAGCGGTGTACAGGGCTATCTCGAGGGTGCGGCTGTGCCCACATACCCGGTGCTCGTCGACCTGGCCATGATCGACCCGCCGTACGACTTCGACGAGGGCGAGCTCGCGCGCGCGCTCGACGCCCTCGGGCCATTGCTGGCGCCGGATGCGATAGTGCTCGTCGAGCGCAGCACCCGCTCCCCCGAACCCGGTTGGCCCGCCTCTCTCACGGTCGACCGCAGCCGCGCCTATGGCGAGACGATGCTCTGGTGGGCCCGCCCCGCCTGAGCGCCTCGCACGCGCCACCTCGCACGCGCGCTGGCCGCCGTTCAGCCGACGCGACCATCCCAGCCGCGGTACGGGTCCCATCCGCCCGGCCGGTCGTAACGCGTGCCGTCAACGTGAACGCCCTCGCCCTCGGTAACGACGCCGATGGCTCGAAATCCACCCGGCAGCGCGGCATGCGGCGGAAAACACGCGAACAGGGAGTGGTCCTCTCCCCCGTCGAGTGCCAGGCCCACGTCTTCCCCCAGCGCGGATGCCTGCAGCTCGATGGCCACGCCGCTCGCCGCCGCGACACGGCGCGCATCCAGCGCGAGCCCGTCGCTCAGGTCGAGCATCGCTGTGGCGCCCGCGATGGCCGCCAGCGGGCCGTCCGCCAGCGGCGGGCACGGGGCGAGCTGGGCGGCGATGGGTGCAGGAAACTCGGCGGCGAGCGCGGCGGCGCGCGCGGCATCCGGCTGCCCGCTGGAATCGACTCCGCGCTCGAACAGCAGGCGGAGCCCGGCGGCGGCCAGCCCCAGCTCGCCGGAGATGGCCACGATGTCGCCGGGTCGTGCGCCCGAGCGCAGCACGGGCTCTCTTCCCTCAAGATCGCCGAACGCCGTGACGGCAAGGGTGAGTGTGTCGGAGACCGACAGGTCCCCGCCGACAACGCCGCAGCCGGGAGCGAGCGCCTCGCACGCCTCCCGCAACCCATCGGCGATGCCCTCGAGATCGCTGACGGGCGTGCTCGTGGGCGCCGCGATGGCCACCACAAGGGCCGTCGGTCGCGCGCCCATGGCGGCGACATCCGAGAGATTGGTGGCGGCTGCCTTCCAGCCGAGGTCGTGCGGGCTCGACCATGCCAGACGAAAGTCGGGCCCGTGGATCATCATGTCCGTGGTCACGACGTAGCGGCCGTCGGGCGCAGAGAGCACCGCGGCGTCGTCCCCGGGGCCGACGAGCGCCGAGTCAGCTTCCGGAAGGCGCGGAAAGATGCGGCGCAGGGTCTCCAGTTCGGCGACCTCGCCGATCGTGGCCCCTGGTTCCATGCGCTCAGAGGGGTGCGCGCGCTCAGCCTTCGTCATGCATCAAACGGTAGCCTGAATGATTGTGATCCACCGACCGAGCCGCATTCGTGCGGCCCTGCTTCTGGCAGCCACCGCCACCGTCACCCTGCTGGCCGGATGCGCACCCACCGTCGCGCTCACCCCCGCGGCAGACGCGGGCTCGCCCCGTTGCGCCGATGTGACGGTGCGGCTGCCCGACACGGTAGCCGGCCTCGCGAAACGCGAGACGGACGCCCAGGCGACCGGCGCGTGGGGCACGCCCGCATCCGTTCTGCTGCGTTGCGGGGTGGCCGATCCTGGCCCCACGACGCTGCCGTGCGTCTCGGCGCTCGGCATCGACTGGGTCATCGACGATTCCAACCAGAAGGCCGTCAGCTACGTGACCTTCGGTCGCAACCCCGCCATCGAGATCGTGCTCGACCACACCAAGGTCTCCGATTCGACGGTGCTGGCCGATCTGCAGCCCGCGATCTCAACTATTCCGCAGACGAGAAAATGTCTCGATGTCTCCGACGTGAACGGCACCAACACGCCGATCCCCGCGCCGACTCCGTGAGTGCGGGACGCACTCAGCAGTAGGCAATTGCCTCAGGAATCGTCAGAAGTCCGGTGAGAGCACGCCAGCCTCATCGGCTCGGATCGGACGCAGCGTCGGTGGCGCCGGAAAGCCCAGCGAATAGTACAGCTGGGGCACGCCCACGGCGCCAAAATCGTCCTTCTTGACCGTGACGCCTGCCGGGCTCACCTCGGCGATGCGCACCCTGAGGTCCCTGCCGTCGTCGAGGGTGAGCATGTAGATGTCGGCGAGGTATCCGATGCCGAGCTCCTCGAGCGTCTCCTCCGCGGTGAGCCAGTCGACGGGGCCACCGCGCTGGCGACCCAGCAGGTCTCTCACCACGAAATCTTCGCCACGCGGAACGATCCAGCCCACGAGTTCGCGGTCGCCGCGGCGATGCTCGATCCAGTCGTCAGCCACCATGGGATGCCACGCTAGCAGCCGCCAAGCCTCAGCGACCGCGTGAGGCCAGGGCCGACTCGATCAGCTCGTCGATCAGGCGCGGGTATTCGAGGCCGCTCGCCTGCCAGCACTTGGGGAACATCGAGATCGGCGTGAAGCCGGGCATCGTGTTCACCTCGTTCACGATGAAACCGGTAGGCGTGAGAAAGAAGTCGACACGGGCGAGGCCCTCGGCCCCTATCGCCTCGAAGGCGCGCGCGGCGATGCGCTGCATCTCCCGCAGCTCGCCTTCGTTGAGCTCGGCCGGGCACACCAGCTCAATGCCGGGGGCATCCAGGTATTTGGCGGCGAAGTCGTAGAAGTCGCGGCCCGTCACCCGCACCTCGCCAGCAACGGAGACGCGGGGCGCCCCACCGTCGCGGGACTGCAGCACGCCGCATTCGATCTCGCGGCCGACAATCGCCTGCTCGATGAGCACCTTGTCGTCTTCGGCGAAAGCGATGGCAAGCGCTTCGTCGAGCTGGTTCCAGTCGTCCACGCGGCTCACGCCGACCGAGGAGCCCGCCCGGGCCGGTTTGACGAATGCGGGCAGGCCCAGCCCCATGACGCGCGTGCGCCACAGCTCGCGCCCGCGCTGCCAGTCGCCGCTCGTGACCGTGAGCCAGGGCGCCACCTCGATGCCTGCGGCCTGCAGTACGGTCTTGGTGAAGTGCTTGTCCATGCCGAGAGCGCTCGCAAGCACACCCGAACCGACGAACGGCAGATCGATGAGTTCGAGCAGGCCCTGGATGGTGCCGTCCTCGCCGTACGGCCCGTGCAGGATGGGAAAGATTACGTCCACGGCGCCGAGCGAGCGCTCGGTGCCGTCGGCCTCGCGCACCGTGAGTTCGCGGCTTGTCGCGGTCTCGGGCCAGCGCACCCGCGTGCCGTTGTCGGTGACGGAGGGCAGCGCATCCGGATTCAGCGTGAATGCCTCGGCATCGTCGCGCTCGAGAACAAAAGCGCCGTCGCGCGTGATGCCGACGGGAATGACGTCGTAGCGGTCGCGATCAATCGCGGCCAGTACCCCGCCCGCCGTCGCGCAG